>WFTM01000403.1 GCA_015485525.1 Candidatus Zhuqueibacterota bacterium
AGGAAGTTCGTCATTACGATCGTTTTCTGCACTTTGCAGTCGCTGCGAGCGATCTGGCTCTGCAGGATGCCGGGCTGAACAAAGACTCTCTGCCCTCGGATCGCACCGGCGTGCTGGTGGGCTCAGGCATGGGCGGTATGGAGACTTTTGTCGAGAACACACTGGCTTTGGAAAATCGCGGACCGAGGCGGGTTTCGCCGTTTTTCGTGCCGGCGATTATCGGCAACATGGCTTCGGGCCTGCTCACGATACGCTACGGGGTGCGCGGTGCTAATTTTGCCATCGCCTCTGCCTGCGCCACGGGTGCGCACAGTATCGGCGAGGGGATGCGCATGCTGCAGAACGATAAAGCCGACATCATGATCGTCGGCGGGGCAGAGGCGGCCATCATTCCTCTGGGGGTAGCCGGGTTCATTGCCGCACGCGCACTCTCTGCGCGTAACGAAGAGCCGGCGCGTGCCAGCCGTCCGTTTGATATCAATCGCGATGGCTTTGTCATGGGCGAGGGGGCTGGAATTCTGATTTTGGAAAAGGAGCGCGCAGCCAGGGCGCGCGGGGCGCGTATCTACGCCACCCTCGCCGGTGCCGGATATTCTTCGGATGCCTACCATCCGACAGCACCTTCGGAAGATGGCGCGGGCGCACGTCTGGCCATGGAACGGGCGCTGCAGGATGCCGGCGTGCAGCCGGAGGAACTCGGCTACATCAACGCCCATGCGACTTCGACGCCCCTCGGCGACAAAGCGGAAGTCGCGGCCATGCGCGGCCTGCTCGGCAAAGCTGCTGATTCCGTGGCTGTGAGCTCGACAAAATCCATGACCGGCCACCTGCTCGGTGCTGCAGGCTCTGTGGAGGCGGCCTACGCCGTGCTCGCCCTGCACCGCGGGTATATTCCGCCGACGATAAATCTCGAAGAGGTCGATCCGGAGTGTGAAATGGACCACGTCGCCAATTCACCGCGCGAAGCCCGGTTCGACTATGCCCTGTCCAACGCCTTTGGCTTCGGTGGTACTAACGCAGCGCTGCTGTTTGGACGGGCGTGAGTTGCCATCCCCCTCTCGTCACACCGCTCCCGCGGTGTGACGCCCTGTTTGCCGCTCCAGCGGCAGTAGGACCGGAGAAATGAGATGCCACCTGCCCTGAGGCGCGCTGAAGCGTGCACTACGAACGTTTTCCTCTCATCACACCGCATAATACAAGCACGTATGCAACATCTTCCTGACCCACACGAGGTGTGCAAAAGCCTCATTTTTAACTGACTTTTAATCCCCCCGAAACATGTTTGAAATATTTCCATCATATATTTATGCCTTCATCTACCCAGTCGATTAACTTCAAAAACCTTCTCATACCAACCCAGAAAGGATAAAAGCACAATGCTGAGCGTAGAAACCGATCTGTTGAAATCCAAAGCTGTTCACAGCAATGGAAACGGCAAGCACACCCGGAGGGCAGTGGAATATTTTGGAAAAAACACCTTCAACGATGAGGTGATGCGCGAAAAACTGCCTAAAGAAGTGTATAAAAAACTGCGCGCGACCATCCGCAAGGGCGTAAAGCTGGATAAGGACGTTGCCAACACCGTCGCCCACGCGATGAAGGAGTGGGCTATTGAGCATGGAGTCACCCACTACACGCACTGGTTCCAGCCGATGACCGGGCTGACGGCTGAGAAGCATGATGCGTTTCTGGAAATCGACAACGATGGCGAACCCATCGAACGTTTCAGCGGAGATGAGCTGATCCAGGGTGAACCTGATGCCTCCAGTTTCCCCAGCGGCGGCATGCGCACGACGTTCGAAGCGCGCGGCTACACGATGTGGGACCCGTCCAGCCCGGCGTTCATCGTCGATGGCCCGCATGGTTCCATCCTCTGTATCCCCTCGGTCTTCATTTCCTACAATGGCGAAGCGCTGGACAAAAAGACGCCGCTCCTGCGCTCGATGCGTGCTCTCGATGCTGCTGCCCGCGAAATGCTCGCTCTGTTCGGACGTGATGTTGAGCGTGTGATCACTACGCTGGGGCCGGAGCAGGAGTACTTTCTCATCGATAAAGAGTTTTATCACAACCGCCCGGACCTGATTCATGCAGGCCGTACTTTGCTCGGCGCTGCTCCGCCCAAGGGGCAGGAAATGGAAGACCATTACTTCGGCAGCATCAAAGAGCGGGTGCTCGGTTTTATGCAGGCTGCTGAAGAAGAGCTGTATCGCCTCGGTGTACCGGCCAAGACGCGGCACAATGAGGTGGCACCGCACCAGTTTGAGATCGCGCAGATATTCGGCGAAGCCAACGTGGTGGCGGATCGCAACCAGCTGGTGATGGAAGTGCTGAAAAAAGTGGCCGCACGCCATGGCTTTGCGCTGCTCCTGCATGAAAAGCCCTTCGCCGGTGTCAATGGCAGCGGCAAACATCTGAACTGGTCCATCACGGACAGCGAGGGCAAGAATCTGCTCGATCCCGGCAAGACGCCGGAAGACAACCTGCAGTTTCTCGTCTTCCTGGTCGCGGTGCTCAAAGCTGTGTACGAGTACAGCGACCTGTTGCGCGCATCGATTGCCTCGGCCGGCAATGATCATCGTCTCGGCGCCAACGAAGCCCCTCCGGCGATCATGTCGGTTTTTCTCGGTTCAACCCTGACGCAGATTCTCGACAAAATTGAAACCGGAAATGGAGAAGCTGTCAGCGAGCAGAAACTGATCGATCTCGGCCTCAGCAATCTGCCGACGATTCTGCAGGATAATACCGACCGCAACCGGACGTCGCCTTTTGCATTTACCGGCAACAAGTTTGAATTTCGCGCGGTTGGCTCCTCAGCGAGCATTTCGCTGCCGGCGACCATTCTCAATGCCGCAGTTGCTGAAGCATTGGCAGGTATGCAGGAAAAAATCGCCGCGCGCCAAAAAAAGGGTGATGATCTCAACAGCGCTGTCTTTGCTGTCGTAAAAGAAGCTGTCACAGCAACCAAAGCCGTGCGTTTTGAAGGCAACAACTATGCGGAAGAGTGGGTTGCAGAAGCAGCAAAACGCGGTTTGCCCAATCTCAAGGATACTCCATCTGCTCTGCAGGCGCTGATCGAAGAGAAAAATATCCGCATGCTGGAAAAGCAGAACGTGTACAGCGAGAGCGAGCTGCAGTCGCGTTACAACACCAAGATGGAGCAGTTCTGCAAAACCATCGCTATCGAGACAGAAACGCTGTTGATGCTGGCACAGACCAGCGTGTTGCCCGCAGCCATGCGTTACCAGACCGAGCTGCTGGACAATACCAGCCGCCTGCGCGAGGCAGCGGATTTGCTCGGTCAGGAGTCGTGTTTTGATGAACAGGTGCAGTTGCTGCGTTCTCTGAGCGCCGAAATCCGCGATCTGCATCGCAGCGTGCAGGAGTTGGTACAGTTGCGTCATAAAGCAGAAGACTTTGAGCAAATCAGCGATGAAGCGCGTTTTGTGGCCGCTGAAATCCGCCCGATGCTCGAGCAGGTCCGTTGCCACTGCGACGCTCTGGAAAAGCTCGTGCCGGATGCTGATTGGCCGCTGCCGACTTATAGCGAGATGTTGTTCATCATGTGATGTGGTGAATGTCTGAATTCAAAAAAGCATGCCTCTTTGGGGGCATGCTTTTTTTTGCACCGGTTGGGTGTACCGCGACATTTATGTCGCGTGGTACGATCGCCTATACATTAAACCAGGGACAAAACCCGCCCCGTAAGGGCGACCCGCCGGTCGCCCCCACACCCGTGCGCCTCAACAAACAAACCCGGGCCAGAATCCCAATCCTTCGGTTCCATCATGGCCGGATTTAAATCCGTGATCACCAAACGGATAAACGGAAAAATAAATATCGGGAGGCAAAATTCCGTAGGGGTTCAAAATTTTGAACCCCTACAACAACAACGACGACAAAATAAATATCAAAAAATCATCCCCACATCCATTGGCGCCATTGCATGTGATTTAAAATCGGCGTTACAAAATAGTTTCGCCCAAATATCGATATGTACACCGTTTCCGTTTGGCAACGCAATTATTGTTGATGATCACAGGCACGAAACCCGTAGGGGCGACCCGCCGGTCGCCCCTGCACCGCGGATCCCATCCGGAATTCTATCGTCAACAATCCCCAAAATTGGGCCGGGACAAATATCATTTTTTAAAACCCTCAACACCGGACCGGATTTGCAAAATGATGATTTCCCAACCCGCACAATCTGAGGAAGAGTACGGTCGGCGTGGCACCGGGGACGAGATAGCATCGTGCGCCGGAGGGAGGTAAACAAAAAAAGGGCAGGAAGACCTGCCCTTTTTTACATTCAATTCATGCTTGCGGCTTACAGGTTGAACTGCAGACGGGCGTAGTAGAAACCACCGTTCATGCCAAACTGCGTGACACGACGGCTGTACGGGAAACGGCCGTTGCTGTAGTTCGATGCTTTCTGGTGCTTGTCCGGGAAGGTGTTGAAGATGTTGGTGCCACCAATGGACAGACGGACGTAATCGGTGATATCATAGCCGAAATCCAGATCGAAGATCGTTTTCGGGCTGAAGACTTCGTCGTTTGCCGGATTGGTCGGGCGGTACTCAACCTGGCCATAGTAGGTTGCACGTATGTTGAGGGACATTCTGTCCTGTGCATAGCGGACGCCAACGGATGCCTTCTGGCGCGGCAGAGCGGTTTCCAGGCGGTTGCGCTCTTCGCGGTTGAAGATGGTGTTACGAACAGCATTCAGGTCACCACCGGCAAAACGCAGAGCGACACCTTCAGGAATGTTGGTGGTGTCAACCGTGGTTTTGGTCAGGGTTGCGGAACCGGTGAGGGTCAGCGTGCCACTGCCCAGAGGTTTTGCATAAGAGGCGACGACTTCGGCACCGAGGGTTTTGGTGTCAACAGCATTGCTGAAGAACTGTGCCTGGCCGACGCCCTGGCTCTTGAAGGGCTCGAGAATCTGCTTGACGATCGGGTTACTATCCGAAAAGCGGCTGGTGAGCACGATCCGGTCAGCGATATCGATCCGGTAGAAATCAGCGGTGATGGCGAGGCCATCCATCGGCTTCATGGTGAAACCAGCGCTGTAGTTGATCGAGGTTTCTTCCTTCAGGTCCGGAATACCAAAAGCCTTTGTAACCGGGCTTTTGTTGTTGGCCGTGAGAACACGCTTGGGAGTCAGCACGTTGTTCTCATCGAGAACGAACTGGATACTGACGTTGTTGAACCAGACCTGATGCAGAGAGGGAGCGCGAAAGCCCGTGCTGACAGCACCACGGAGTGCAAAGCCATCGGTCACTTCAAAACGGGAAGCGATCTTACCGATGAGCGTGCTGCCGAAATCGCTGTAGTTTTCGTAACGGGCACCGAGGTCAACCATCAACTGGTCGTTAACCTGGGTTTCCAGACCGGCATAGGCACTGATACTGTTGCGATAGCGGTTGACTTCGTTGTCAGGCTGGAAACCAGCGAACACCTGTGAACCGGGAGCTTTCGGAGCACCGGTGGAGGTGGTGTCGAAATCGATACCAGGACGATCGCCACCATTACCGAGCTGCCAGCTTGCTTCCTCACCAGCGATGATCTGATAGTTTTCAACGCGGAATTCACCACCCATGGCAAAGGTGACGGATTTGAATGCGTTGGTACGCAGGAGACGGACCAGATCGAGGTTCCCCGTGGTCTGGTTGAAGACCAGGCGGCCGGCGTCAAAGGAGGTCGGGCTCGAGGGACCCATGGAAGCGTTGTTGGTGTTTTCGATGTTGAACTGGAATGAGTTGCCGCCGGTGGTGATGCTCAGATCGACATCCCAGCCGTTGTGCGTGCCGCGCAGACCGGCAGTCATAGCGCGGTCGCCGATAGCGGTGTGGATTTCAGGCAAAAAGCCGTAGGGATAGATTTCCGGAACCACGCGGGCTTCCGAGTTCGGCAGACGGTAAAAACCCGTTGCCGCGCCGCGGCGATACGAGAAGCCGCCGAAGGTATAAAATTCGTCGGTATCAGACAGCGGAACGACTGAGTTGAAGAACAGGGCGCCGACCGTTGCATAGCCCTGGCCGGTTTTCATGGAAAAGTCACGGCGGGTTTTGCCGATGCGACGCAGCTCAGCGTCGGTAGCCTCTTTGCCCGAGATACCGGGGAAGATATCACCCTGCCACTCGTCGGAGCGGTCGGTACGGCCACGATCGAAAAATTCACCGGTGACATTGAAAAAGCCGCTTTCACCGATTTTGAAGCCATAGTTGATATCAGCCTTAACCTGCTCGCCGTCACCTGAAGCGGTCTGGCCGGTCATGGCGTTGACTTCGACAAAGTCTGTTTGCTCTTTCAGCACGATGTTGATCACACCGGCGATGGCGTCGGAGCCGTACTGAGCAGCGGCACCGTCGCGCAGAACTTCGATGCGCTCGATGGCAGAAGTCGGGATAGCGTTCAGGTCAACGCCGACCGTACCGCGACCGAACGTTCCGTTGACGTGAACCAGAGCGCTGGAGTGACGGCGCTTGCCATTGATAAGAACCAGAACCTGATCCGGCCCCAGGCCACGCAAACTTGCCGGGTTGATGTGGTCAGTTCCGTCGGCAATCGTCTGGTGCGATGCGTTGAACGAAGGCGCAACAGTAGCCAGCATCTGGTTGGTTTCGGTATGGCCGGACTCGCGCACTTCGGTCGAGGAAATGACATCGACAGGGACAGGGGTTTCGATTGCGGTACGTGCCTGGCGGGAACCCACGACCACCAGCTCGTCACCGAAAGCAAGGGCGCTCTCTTCCAGCTCAAAATTGACTTCGACTGTCGTCCCTGCTGTCACTGTAATTTCTTTTTCATCAGACTTATAGCCGATGAACGATGCGCGCAGGGTGTACACACCCGGAGCCAGGGTGAATTTAAACTCGCCGTCGAGGTTGGTGCTGGCACCGCGCAGCGTACCTTTGACAGATACACTCGCGCTCGGCAGCGCTTCACCTGTTCCTGCGACTGTTACTTTACCACTCACCGTGCCTTTGTCTTGCGCAGAAAGCGGCATGGCCAGTAACAGCGACACCAGTACGAGCAGACCGGTGCGAACCATGTTTTGGGTTTTACTGGTAGGCATTCTTTCTCCTCCATAACGTTTAACCAGTACGCGGGGTGTGGGTGCTGTGCTCAAAAAATGTTTTCCCTCCACATTCGCAATTTTGCGAAATAAGAAATAAAATTAAGCAGGATTCCCACACCGATAATTGTGGCGCGAAAAATAAATTGATCTCTCATTAAATCAAAGAAAAAAAAGACGAAATGGTAATATGGTTTCATGCATGGTGGTGTATCACCTGTCATATTACCAGAACAGCACACATCTCTTCTTTTTTGTGACTTCTACAATTGCAGAATAATCATTGTGTTAGCTGTCTTTACTTCCGAGTATTCAATTTGTGTACTGCCGCAGGAGCGGCAACAGGGGCGTCACACCGCGGGAGCGGTGTGACGAGAGGGGAAGCGGTTAGAGAGAAATGAAAAGGTGACTCATTCAGGTAAATTGCCTGTTTTAAAACTGAAAAATTCCTAAATTGGACATCCCTCGAAGAGTCGGGATACTTGCAAAATGCATTCTGTCTAATATGATTCGCGATCACCATTACCGAACGAAACCATGTTGACATTCGACGATGTAACTGTTGTGTACAAAAATGTTTCCGGCCAGGCGAAGACTGCAATCGATGGTATTTCTCTGCGTATCCGGCCCGGGGAGTTCGTTACCATCATGGGGGCAAACGGCTCCGGGAAAACCACTTTCGCACGGCTTTGCAATGGTTTGATTTTCAGCACATCGGGAAGCGTATGTGTTGATGACGTCGCTGTCCGGCCGGATGACCCGAAGGCAATCCTGGAAATCCGGCGCAGGGTCGGAATGGTTTTTCAGAATCCGGATCACCAGTTCGTCTCCACGACTGTGGAGCGGGAGATCGCCTTCGGGCTCGAAAATCTCGGCATGGACCGCGAGGTTATGCGAACGCGGGTTGCTGAAATGCTCGAACGCTTCGATCTCAAATCTGCACGCATGAAAGCACCGCATCAGCTTTCAGGAGGGCAGAAACAGCGGCTGGCTATTGCCTCGGTTCTGGTGATGCGGCCGCGTTATCTTATTTTTGACGAACCCGCCGCAGTCCTCGATATGCGCCATCGCCGTGCGCTGATGCAGGCCATGCTCGATCTTTTTCATCATACCAGCACAAATACTCCGCACACGCTGATCAATATCACCCAGCATCCGGAAGAGGCATTGTTCAGCAACCGTCTCATCATCCTGCATCAGGGTAAAATCGTTCTCGATGGCCCGCCGGAAAAACTCCTGCTGCAGGAAGACACCCTCGTCCGCTTTGATATCCGCCCGCCTGTTGAATTTTCTGCTTTTATCCGGTTAAAAAAGAATAAATTTCCGTTAACTTCCGTGGATGAGCTTTTCCTGTCGCCGATATTGTAGGCATGGAAAAAGAACATTCAGAACGCCTCGAGGACATCCGTTTTCTTCTCGAGCAGCGCAGGCAAACGTCCGATGAGGAAGGGCACTATTACGATCTCGAGGGCGTTTTTGCTTTTTTACAGAAGCCGGAAAGCGCTGACTCTCCTGCAGGAGGTACAGGAGAGACGGAAGACGAGCTGAACGAGGCTGATCAGGATATTATCATCGAATTCTCTTCTGACGCCCTGGTGCCGGCCCCGGGTTTTTCTGCCGACCTGCCTGGTATGCAGGTCGCTGAGGAGCCTGCTGACGATGCTGGTGACACAGTTGAGCATGAGCAGTCCCCTGCGTTCGAACCGCAGACTGAGTACTCATTTTCAACCGCAGATGACCCAGATAGTGTTGACGAGTCGCGGCAACACGAACCTCAGCAGGCAGACCCGGCTACGAAGGAACAGCCGCCTGTGCAGGAATCTGCGGCCAGCGCCTCAGTGACTGCTGCCATGGGAATTTTGCTGCAACAGCAGTTGTCTGCCGGCATCGATGTGGGCAGTGCGTTCTTGAAGTATATCGGTTTGCGCAGTGCGGCAAGCGGTGTTCTGCAGTTGCAAAGCGCTGTCATCGATCCTTTGCACAACATCGAGGAAGTCGAAGACGGTCAGGAGAAAATCAGCAGAAAGCTGAAACATGTCGCCACACGTCTGCGCGGCCGTTTCAAGAGTACGGACTGGGTGGTCGGTGCTGTTTCCGGACTGGAAGTGATCTATAAACGCATCGCGCTGCCGAAAATGTCGAAAAAAGAGCTGCGCGAGGCTGTTCCCTGGGCTGCGCGTAAGGATTTGCCTTTTGAAGTCGAAGATGCGGCGCTGGACTTTCAGATACTTGGCAACACCCGCGAAGGCAAGGTCGAGAAGATCGAGATAGCCACATTGGCGACACCGCGGCAGGTGGTCGATGATCATCTTGCTCTGTACCATGAGCTCGGTGTGATTCCCGCTAAAATTACCGGTATCCCTGTTGCGATTCGCAACGTCATTTGCCGCAGTAAGGCGTTGCTGCGCCAGCGTGTGCTGGTCATTGAAGTGGGGGCAAAGAGCACGCACATGGTGTTTATCAATCAGGGGCGGCTCGAGTTTCACCGCGAGTTCAGCACCGCTGCCGATGATCTGTTCGAAGCTTTTTGTAATGGCACCGGCCTTGTGGGAACCCAGGGGGGCTGGGACCGCCGGCAGGCGAGAGAGCTGTTCGACGAGCTCGGCCTGCCCCTTGACACAGACCCTGATCCGCGCTGGCATGAGAGAAAGATGGAGGATATCGGTGCCAATGTCCGCACCGTCATCGATCGTCTGACCAGCGAGGTGAGACGGTCGGTGGATTACTACCGTGACAAGTTCAAGGCAACGGGATTTGATGCCGTCTATCTCAGCGGTGGCGGAGCGAGCGTACGGCATTTGATAGACCATGTCGCTGCTGTGCTGGATCAGCAGATGGAGGTGCTCAACCCCTTTGAAATTGCGGGCGTGAGAAAATGGCAGGAGAAGCTGCCGGCTGTGGGACAGGCAGCGCATTTTACGGTTGCTCTCGGTCTTGCTCTGGATAAAAGTGACAGCCTGAACCTTTTGCCGGAGGAGATGAAGGGGGCGCACCGCATCCGCAAAGTGAGGAAGTTTTTGCGCTATGCTGCGGCTGCAACAGTGCTCACCCTCGGCATGGTTACGGCGTATTTTACACTGCAACTCAATCGTTTCTCATCCGACCTGCAGCGGTTGCAGCAGGAGTATCAACGGCTGGTGCCCAAGCAGAAGGAGTACATGGCACTCAAGAAGCGGCTGGAAACTCTGCAGGCAGTAGCTGAAGGCTATCAGTCGGAAATTTTTGTCAACACCACCGCCAAAACGCATCTGCAGGCGCTCTCCCATCTGGTCAAGAGCAACCTGGCCCTGACATCGATCACCATCGAGCCGGTCGTGCTCAGCGAGTCTGCGGAGGGTGAAGCCAAGGAAGAGCAGCCCCCGGGCACAGAACGCATCACCATCAGCGGTGTGGCGTTCCCGGACCAGGCACTGGAAGGCGCGCACCTGGCCGCCTTTTTGTTAAATCTCGAGCAGTCGGGATATTTTCAGAAAATTCAGATTAAGAACCGGGAAACCCGGGCTGACGGCACCATCCAGTTTGTCGTGCAATGTTATTATTGAAACCAGCCTCTGCGGTACAGCCCGAAAGGCGCATGCGGACGGAATGATATGAAAAATGCAAAACGCAATATCCTGATTTTCAGCGGCGTGCTGATTTCTATCAGTGCTTCGTGGTATGCCTGGCTGATCCAGCCGAATCAGGTTCGACTGGAGACATTGCAGAATCAGATCAATACGGTTTTTCAGCAGGTCGAGGCGGCCACGGCGCAGTTGCAGCAGTTTGATGATTTGCGTCGCCGGATCAGTGTGATGGAAGACAGCGTGGCCCGGCTGGAGCGCCGCTTGTATCCGCGCGAGAAAATTCCGTCGATACTGAAGCAGATCGCCCGGCTCGGCCGCCGGCATGGCCTGGAGATTTTTGCCCTGTACCCGAAATTCGATGAGCTGCTGCTGAACCAGTCGGGGAGCGACAACACCTCACTCGCCGTGTTGCCGGTGGAGATACAGCTCGAGGGCGGTTATCGTGCCATCGGCGAGTTTGTCGGCAAATTGGATCGCCAGCGGTTTTTATTTTCGGTCGTGCGGATGGACCTGGCCATGACACGGGAAAGCTACCCGCGCGTGCGACTTATATTATATGGAAGGCTTTTCCTGCGCAAGGCCCGACAGGAGGTTTAGCCAGAACGAGCAGATTTAATTCTCCTGTCTGCCCTCATGCTGCAGGTTGACGCCTCAGCCAAACTCAGTTCAGCTTTTTACACCTCGTCCCGGCAGCCCGGAATCTTGTGAGTGATGCTAATTCATGGATAAAGTGGAATAGATGCAGAAACGGGAAAAAATTCTCGCGGCAATCACCCTGGTGAGCGCCATGCTTTTCGTGTTCAATCAGTTTGTTTGCGCGAAGAAGCCCGAGCCGGCAGTGAACAAAAGCAGCCGGCGGGCGCCGGCAGTACGCCCGGTCGTCAAGGGTGAGCAGATTTCTGATGCCGAGCTGCGCAAACGCCTGAAAGAATGGAAGCCGGTCGTGAGCTACGAAACGTGGGGACGGGATCCTTTTGAAGGGGCGCTCAAATTCGAAGCAGAGGACAGCACGGCAGACTCGACAGCAACGTTGAGTCTGACCGGAATCGTCTGGAAAAACAAAACACCGCTGGCTCTCATCGGGGATTGGATTCTCGGCGTCGGCGATAAGCAGGGTGGTGTCGAAGTGCTGAAAATTTTCCCGGACCGGGTCATCGCCCGCAGGGGGACGGAGATGTTGACACTGTACCTGCATCAGGATGATAAGAATGAAAGCACGATATCTGGTTTTTAAATTTTTGCTGATCACCTCGCTGCATGCTGCGGACAAGGCGCAGGTACTGGAAATTCGCTATGCCGACCTCGGCAAACGGGAGCGTATCGAAGTTTTATGCTCCCGGCCGGTGCGCTACACCAGCACGACAGCACAGGATCCGGATGCGATACTCGTCTATCTGCGCGATGCTGTTTTGCCTGCAGACAGTGTCCGGCTGGTGCCTCCGGCATTGGCGTCCCGTCTCGAAATCAGGAGCTGGATGGAGCACCCGCCGGTTGTGAAAATCTCCCTGCGTTACGCGGGTGGGGGCAGATATTCCATTTTTACCATCGACGACAGCAACTTGCTGGTTATCGAAGTGAGCAGGGAGGCGGAGAGGCTGGAGGATGAAAAGCCGGCGACTGAGGCTGTTGATGAAACGCCAAAGCCTTCGGCCCGGGCTTTTTTCAGAAAATTGAGCAACGGCGCGCGTATCACCGCTGATTTCCGCGATGCGGATATCGCCAACGTGCTGCGCCTGTTTGCTCGGCAGAACTCGCTCAACATTGTGGCCAGCGACAGTGTGCGCGGCCGGGTCACTGTGACGCTGCACAACGTCACTCTGGAGCAGGCACTGGAGAGCATCCTGCGTGCGAACGGCTACAAGTATATCCTCGAAAATGGCATCCTGCTGGTCAAGCCTGCCAATACGTTCAACCTCGATGAGATGGAGACGCGCGTCTATCGCCTCAATTACATCGATGCACATAACCTCAAGCAGGCCGTGGAGGAGCTTATCTCCACGGAGGGGAAGATCAAGGTACTGGCCACGGGCTTTCATAACCGTAAGGACGTGTATGAAGTCAATGATCAGGCTCCACCGGAACGCGAAAAACGCTACTGGCAGCGCTCCAGTGTGTTGATCGTCACTGATTTTACTTCCAATCTCAAGGCGATCGACAAGCTCGTTTCCGAGCTCGATGTTGCTGTGCCGCAGATTATGATCGAAGCCAGGCTGATCGAAGTTTCGCCGCTGGATAACAGCAACATCGGCATCGACTGGACAAAGGCGCTGAAGCTGGATATCTATGACGCGCAGTTGCTGGAAAGCGGGGGACTGCTGGAGTATTCCTCGCGAACCGAGCTGCCGAACAAAAACCGGACGATCCAGTTGGGAACTCTGAACACCAGCCAGTTCGGCGCTGTGATCAATTATCTCAAAGAAAACACGCGCACCCGCCTTGTTTCCAATCCGCGCATCGTGGCCATGGATAACGAGCCATCAGACATCTCGGTCGGCACGACCTTCCCGATTCCGCAAATCAACCGTGGTGTCGGCGGCCAGGGCGATATCGTGACCTTTACCTACCGCGATGTCAACATTACCCTGCGTGTTATCCCGCACGTGATCAATTCCAACACCATTTCCATGTATGTCAATCCGATCATCGAAGAGGTGACCGGCGAAGTCACAGTCGAGGGCAACAGCGCGCCGATCACCTCAAAGCGTGAGGTGGATACGGTCGTCAAGGTGCGCGACGGCGATACCATCGTCATCGGTGGCATGATCAAAGAAAAGGAAGTCGTGAGTGTGCGCAAGGTCTGGCTGCTGGGGAGTATCCCGCTGCTCGGCCACTTGTTCCGCAACAAGAGCGTGTCGCGCCAGCAAACCGACCTGCTGATTTTCATCACCCCAAAAATCGTCGTGCAATGAAACGGGCTGATCTCGATAAATTGTTGAAATATGCTGTGGATCACGATGCCTCGGATATCCACCTTTCAGCGGGTCAACCGCCGATTTTTCGCATTCACGGAACGCTGCGCCGTTTGGATATGCCTGCGCTGAGCAAGGAAGCCATTGCTGCATTGCTGGAAGAGATGCTGACCGAAAAGCACTACAGCCATTTGCACGACGTGCATGAGCTGGATTTTGCCTATGCCGTGGAGGGCGTGGCGCGGTTCCGGACTAATGTCTTCTTTCAGCTGCGTGGAGCAGGCATCGCCTTTCGCGTCATTCCTGAGCGTGTTCGTGACCTCGAAGAGCTGGGCTGCCCGCGGGGTATCTTTACCCTGGCGCGCGAGCGCAAAGGAATCGTGCTGGTCACAGGCCCTACCGGCTCGGGTAAATCGACCACTCTGGCCGCCATGCTGGACCTGATCAACAAGGAACGCAAGGAGCATATCCTCACTATCGAAGACCCGATCGAGTATGTGCATACGCCGAAAAACTGCCTGATCAACCAGCGCGAGCTGGGCGAGCACACCGACTCTTTTGCCAATGCCCTGCGCGCAGCCCTGCGCGAAGACCCGGACGTGATTCTCGTCGGGGAAATGCGCGATCTGGAAACCATTTCCCTCGCGCTGACCGCCGCTGAGACCGGGCACCTGGTGTTTGCAACCCTGCATACGATGAGCGCTGCAGAAACCGTCAACCGTATCGTCGATGTTTTCCCGCCGGCACAGCAGGGACAGGTACGTTCCATGTTCGCCAACTCAGTGATGGGCATCGTTGCGCAGCGCCTGTTGCCCACAGCCGATGGCAGGGGGCGGGTCGCTGTGCACGAAATCATGGTCGCCACTGCCGCGATCCGTAATCTCATCCGCGAAGATAAAACCCACCAGATCCATTCCGCCATTCAGACCGGGGGAGCATGGGGTATGCAGACCATCGATATGGCCCTGACAGTGCTGTATAAACAGGGGCGCATCACCCGCGAAATCGCCGAAGCGCAGGCACATGACAAGCAGGCCGTGGTCGGGCGCAGCGCTTAGCCTGACACAGAGGGGCTGAGGCGTGCCGGGTCAGTCGTCATGGCGCACGATGAATATTTCTGCTTGCTTTTCTTCCCATCAGGTATAACTTTATCCCCAACTCTGCCGGAACGGGCTGCAAGGCCCGGGTATGCCTGAGGGAACATGAAGACGTTTTCAGGTTATGCAACTCATCCGGCTGTATTGTATTATCCTGTCAGTCAGGACGTGATCGAGCATGCCCGCGGGTGCGCTCCAAGCCGGATCGCGATCCTGCAACAGTCCATCTGGATTGCTCAAGTTATCGAAAGGGAAATGGAATGCGAACATCAGGACGAATTCTCCTTGCACTGCTTCTCCCCTGTGCTCTCTGGGCACAGACTTCCATCCTCGTGCCTGGCCGCACGGACCAGGGCGCTTTCATGGGCGGCCTGGGCATGGCGGTCATCGATGATACGACGTTCATCACCATGAATCTGCGTCCCGAGCTGGCTATCGGCAAGTTTGGTATCGGGCTGGATATTCCGCTGCGCTACAACACGTCCTCCGGCGAAATGCGCGGGCAGGACTGGAATGATGCGTACGACTATTTCCGCGTTATCCGATACGCGCGTTACGGCCGCAAGCGCGACAAATTTTATACGCGTGTCGGTGCGCTGGATGCAGCGCGGATCGGGCATGGTTTTATCATGAACTACTATGCCAATCAGATGATCAATTATGACGAACGCAAGCTCGGCCTTGCCCTTGATGTCGATGCCGGATATTTTGGTTTTGAAAGTATGACCAGCAACCTCGGGCGTGCTGAAATTTTTGCCGGCCGGGCCTTCTTCCGCCCGATTTACGGCTCCGGGGTGCCAATCCTGCGCAATTTTGCTATCGGCGCGAGTTACGTCAGCGACATCGATCCGGATGGCAACCGCAGCACCGATGACGGCGTCTCCGAGTACGGCTTCGATGTCGAGCTGCCGCTGGTGAAAACAGGCCTTGTGCAGTTTCTGCTCTATTCTGACTGGGCGAAGATCAACAAATGGGGCAGTGGATCTGCTGTCGGAGCTGAGCTGTCACTGCGCGGCCTGATGAATCTCTTCAGCTTCACCGTGCAGCTCGAGCGCCGTTTTCTGCAGGGTCAATTTCTGCCGGCCTATTTCAACTCATTTTATGAACTCGAGCGCTACCGCATCGACGATAACGGTGTCGCCATCCCCAAGGAGTCCCTGCTCGCGGGCATACCGAAATCCAACGGAACATTTGGGCTGCTCTATGGCCAGGTTTTGAATACGCTGGAAATACTCGGCACTTATGAGCGCCTGGACGGCGTGCCGAACAGTGGCATCATGCATATCGAAGCCAAAGTCCCCAATACCGTGCCGAAGATCACCATGCACGCCTCTTACAACCGGATCAATATCGATACATTTTCCGATGCCATACGCTTTGATGATAATTCCGTAGCCCGGGCCGGGATTGGTTATAAAATTTATCCCTTCCTCGTGCTGTATATGGATTATATCTGGACATACCGCTACGATGAGGTGCAGGACCGGTACCGAATCCAGCGCCGGATAGAACCTCAGATCGCCTTTGTCTATCCCTTTGCGATCGTCAAATGAGTGAGGCACCCGGTATTCAGGCTGAGGCTTTGAGCAACCGGTTGATGATCTGGCCTTCGTGCTCCGGGTACCGGGTGTATGAATTTTCCAGGTTAAATTTCCAGGGGGAGTATGCCGTTTCCTCTCGCTCATCAGCTTGGCAGTCTGTTTTATCCGGCAGACTGCCTGCTGTGCCATGCTTCGCAAAAAGACCTGCGTCACTGGGTGTGTGAGCCATGCTATGCCGGGCTGTGTGCTTTGCCGCTGGCCGGGCAAAGGGATATCCGGCTTGGGAACAGCCGGGTCATGCCTGTTTTCAGCCGCTGGTTTTATGATGAGACAGTGCAGGAGCTGATCCATGCTTTGAAATACGCCAGGCACTTTTCTCTTGCCGCCCAGCTGGGCGAAGAACTCACCCGCGGGCTTGAACAGGCCGGATGGGATATGCAGGGCTGCATCCTGGTACCGGTACCGTTGCATAAGCGCAGGCTGGAAGAACGCGGTTTCAATCAGAGTGAGAAACTCGCAAGGGCAATTGCCAAGGCAACAGACGCGCGGCTGAAGGTTGTGCCGCTGGTCCGCCGCGTGCGTTACACCCAGTCGCAGACGCAACTGAGCAGTGAACAGCGGCAGCAGAATGTTGCCGGTGCGTTTGCTCTCAGCCGCATGCGGAAAAGGCATGTGGCGGGTGCGCGCCTCATGCTTGTCGATGATGTGCTGACAACCGGGGCAACGCTGCAGGCATGTGCGCACATACTGCTCGCAGGCGGCGCTGCAGAAGTCCGGGCCATCACTATGGCCAGAGTGCATGCCTGACGAGCGTTACCTGTGCGCAGCTGCATGGGAAAAAAACATCTCAGACCGGGAATTAACCTTGACATTTATGGGGTTTTGTGCTATAATTCGAATTCTGTTTTATTTCGGTATTGTGGTTTTTCAGGATAGATGTGAGGTGTGGCTTTTTACACATTGGCCCCCAAACACCTTGCTGTCGGGTTTAAGCAAACAAACGGGATGACTCGTGCCAAGAATTGGACTGATAACCAGCGGTGGTGATTGCCCCGGGTTGAACGCTGCGATTCGCGCTGTGACGCGCCAGCTGATCAACAAATATGATGCTGAAGTTATCGGTATCCGCAATGGATTCAGCGGACTGGTCGAAGGCAGCTTTGAACCAGTCAGCCTGTACTCAGTATCAGGTATCTTACCGCGTGGCGGCACCATATTGGGCACCTCCCGCATCGATCCACTGGCCGACCCCAGGGCAATAGACACGATCAAAAGCCATCTCGATCGTTATGAAATCGATGCCATGGTTGTCATTGGAGATCGCGATGCGATCGATGTTTCCCATAAGCTGACCAAGCATGGCCTGAATATCGTTTGCATACCCGCGACGATCGATAATGACATAGCAGAAACCGGAATGTGTTTCGGGTTCAGTACTGCAGTCAAAATTGCCACAGAGGCGATCGATCGGCTGCACTCGACGGCAGATTCTCATCACCGTGTCATGGTTGTAGAAGTGATGGGGCGGGAAACCGGATGGATTGCTACCTATGCAGGCCTGGCCGGTGGCGCTGATATTATTCTCATTCCGGAAATCGATACTTCGATCGATGAAATTTGTTCTTTGATTACCAAACGCCATGCGCGCAGAAGCTTCAGTATCGTGGTCGTCGCCGAAGGTGCCAATCCGGCTGGAGTCGAACGGCTCAAAGCCAGGGATGAAGAGATCAGTCACCAGCACGGGGTTGGAGAGTGTGTTGCCAGAGAAATTGAAAAACGCACGGAAGTGGAAACGCGCATCGCCGTTCTCGGGCATATTCAGCGAGGCGGTACGCCGACTTCGGCTGACCGTATTCTGGCAACGCGTCTCGGTGTTAAAGCAGCCGATTTTGTCGTCAGCGGTGAGTACAATGTCCTCGTCGGTTTGCGCGATGCCAGGGTTCGCAGCATGTCACTGGATACCGTAGCGGGCCGGGTTAAAAAAGTCGATCCGGATATGTACGAAATCGCTTCGGTCTTTTTCGGATGATAACCGCGACAGGAAGGGAGCAGCAGGATATGGCAAGACAGAGCATCATAGCGGGAAACTGGAAAATGCACAAAACACCCGCGGAAACCCTGCGCCTGTTGAACGGTTTAAAGGTTCGGGCGGTCAATATCTCCAATGTTGAAATGGTGGTATGCCCGACGTTTGTCTCCCTCACCATCGCTGCCGAGGCGTTGAAAGACTCGCGCATAACCCTCGGGGCGCAAAATATGTTCTGGGAAACAGAAGGCGCCTATACCGGTGAAATTTCGGCGCCGATGCTGAAAGAAGCAGGCTGTACTTACGTTATTTTGGGTCATTCGGAGCGGCGCCAGTATTTTGGCGAAACAGATGAGACGGTCAACAAGCGTATGCATCGTGCTCTTGCCGAAGGCCTGAAGCCGATTATGTGTATCGGTGAAACCTTGCAGGAACGCGAGGACAACCGGATGTTCGAAGTCCTCGAACGCCAGGTTACTGCTGGTTTGTCTGGGATATCGGCCGGCCAGATGGCCGATGTCGTACTTGCCTATGAGCCGGTTTGGGCCATCGGTACCGGTAAAACCGCGACGCCGGAACAGGCAGATGAGGCGCATGCTTACATCCGTGGCCTGATCGCAAAAGCATACGGAGATAGCGTTGCAAGCGCCATCCGCATTCAATATGGCGGTAGCGTAAAACCCGGCAATGCAGCGGAATTGCTGAGCAAAGATAATATCGACGGTGCCCTCGTTGGAGGGGCCAGTCTGGATGCAGAGAGTTTTATCGCAATTATCAAAGCTGCCGAGTGAGGGCAGCACAAGCTAAGGTGATATGAAATTATGTATACGCTGATCTTGATTCTTTTTTTAATAGTCTGTATTTTAATGACTATTACTATCCTGATGCAATCCAGTAAAGGCGGTGGGCTGGCAGGCGCTTTTGGCGGTGCCGGCGCTGGCATGGGTTCTGTCTTTGGTGGCCGAGGCGCAGCGACGTTCCTGAGCAAAGCGACCTCGATTCTGGCAGCAGCCTTCTTTGTTCTGGCTTTCATCCTGTCATACATGGATTCCGGCAGCTCGACGGCACCGGCGGGAATCGTCGAGCAAGAGCTGCAGAAGCAAGGCCAGACAGAGCAGGTGTTGCCCCCGCTGCAGGAGTCGATCCCGGCGGTACAGACGCTGGAACAAACACAGGGTGAAGCAAGTTCACAGCCTGATACATCGAAGTAAAGTCAAAAACGTCCAGACATGGACATTCTCTTGCGCAACAGCGGCTCCATTGGAAAATATGGTCGAGCAGATGCGCAGAAACACAGTTGTCCCGCTTCCTGTGTATGAAACACATTTGCACGAGGAAACGGGATCGTAGAACATGCGGAAGTGGTGGAACTGGTAGACACGCTATCTTGAGGGGGTAGTGCCCAAACAGGCGTGGGGGTTCGAATCCCCCCTTCCGCACTTTTTCTTGGGTGTTCTTCGCCAGGAGACTAAAATAAATAGGAAAATCCCCGGAATGAGCTGGTCTCGCCGGGATCATCGACTCATCAGTTCTATTCATGGGAGGATAAACGGATGAAATCGTACAAATTCCTGTTCAGCGTACTCTTGCTGACAGGAGTGAGTTTCGTGCTTGCTCCTGCAGCATCGGCGCAGGACAAGCAAGCTGAGTACCAGAAGCAGCTCGAAGAGTACAAGCGTAAGAAGGCTGAAATCGAGGCGAAAAATGCTGAGAAAGCCAAAGAACTCGAGCGCATCAAAAGAGAAAACAGAAAGAAAAAAGCCTATAATGACGGCAACAGAGCACTGCGAGTGCGCAAATACCGCGAGGCTATTACCAAATACGATGAAGCTCTGAGCATCGATGATTGTTTTGCTCCTGCTTTGCATGGTAAGGGACAGGCATACTACCGCATGCGCAAATATCGTCCTGCTGTCGAGCAGTTTACCAAAGCCGTCGGCTGTAACCCTCAGGACTTTAAGTCGTACTGGTGGCTGGGAAATACATACCAGAAGCTGGGAAAGTATGATGATGCTATCACCGCTCATAACAAGGCGATAGAAATCAACCCGAACTATGAGAAAGCATACTACAGCCTCGGCACTATTTATCTCAGCAAGAAAAAGAATTTCAAAAAGGCTGAGGATGCTTTCAGACAGGCAACCGAGGTTAACCCCAACTATGCCAAAGCCTTCGGCGCTCTGGGTGATGCGTTGGATAATCAGGGTAAATCTTCTGCTGCTATCGAAGCATATAAAAAATCTGCTGCGCTTAAGAAAGATGCCCGCGTTCTCTACCGCCTTGCCGCTGTTTATAACAAACTCGGCAAACCCGGCCTGGCACTGAAAGCTGCTCAGGATGCCCTGAAAGTTAAGGCGAACTATGCGCCGGCTCTCTTTGAAGCAGGCGTTGCTGCCAAAGTGATGAAGAACTACACGCAAGCGATCACTTATTTCGAGAAGGCGGCAAAAGACAGAACATGGCGGAAAAACGCCAACTGGGAGATCGAAGACATCAAGCTGAAGATGAAAAGCGAATAATTTTCTTCTTCTGTCAAAAACACCGGTTTTCATATTGAGCCCTGCATGCAGGGCTCTTTTTTTACTCTGAATGGTCTTCTTGATGTTCAGAGATATTCACCACCTCCGGGCTGGAAACACCAGCTCCACCTGTATTCTGTTCAGCCTTGCGTGTCAAACTCTGATCCTGATATGCGGGAATCGAACCGGGAACTGCCTTCCCCGCTTCCCATTTGCGAGTTGATGAAGCTGCGCATCACTGATGGTCTGGAATTTCATAGCCTGATAATCCCACAAATCTTGCAATCATCAGACTGGTTATCCACTTAACTCAGCACGGTTGCCTCTTTTCTAACAGACCGCCTGAGCACAGCACGTGCATACACCCGAACAGTCATTCCGATTTCCCCGCAGGGAAAGACCGGAATCTCCCTGACTCAGGTACGTGCCAGAAAAGATGAGATTTCGGTATCTGGGCCTGGCCCGATCAGTTAAGGTGACAGGATACCTCGGAATGGAACCCCTTGAGAAGAATTTTTCATTTATGACGGCTTTTTTGCTGTTACGTCACGTTGGCAATCAATCGGGATAGAATGGCTGGATTGAAAAGTAGCAGGTAGTAGCTTTGGATAGATCCGGATGAAGAAACATTGCCCAATTTCATGACTTTGCCGCTATAGTTTTATCACAGGCTTTCTCTGGTTATCGATTTAACTCAGCATGGTTGCTTTTCTTTCAGCCAGTCTGCCAGAGCACGGAACGTGCCTGCATCAGAACCGTTATTCCGGTTTCCCCGCAGGGGAAGACCGGAATCTCCGAGACTCAGGCACGTGCCCGAAATGACACATGCCGGTATCCGGGCCGGGCCCGGGTTGCTGAGTGAACTGGATGCCAGGGAGGCTCCCTACCCGTCCTCATGGCGGCCAAAGCGATGTGACGGGAGAGGATAAACCAACTCGTACGAATGAATTATTGCCGTGTCTCATAAACAGTTTTTTCAAGATGCGCTGACTGCACGGGAAAACAGCCTTGTAGTGATCGCATCGTGCTCAAGCCGTGGACAGTCACATGTGTTGCGTCAGGCGATCGCCGACGCACTCCTGAACGATGTGCTCACGGTGGCTGAAGTACACGAACTGTTGTTGCAGGTACATCTTTTTGCTGGTTTCCCGGCTGCCATCGAAGGGCTTGTGGTGCTCAGGGAAGTACTCCAGGAGCACGGGTTGGAAAGCTCAGCCCCGATTCCTGAACATCTTTCACAGGATGATCTGAAACTGCGCGGTGAGGAGTTGCTGGCCGCGGTATATGGAGACAAAACCCAGCGTCTCCTGTCTTTCATCGGTAAACTCAGCCCGGTTCTGCGTCAGTGGATTGTTATAGATGGCTATGGCAAAGTGTTTGGCCGCGAGGGTTTTTCTCTCTGTGAAAAAGAG
This sequence comes from Candidatus Zhuqueibacterota bacterium, assembly GCA_015485525.1. Lineage (GTDB taxonomy): Bacteria > Zhuqueibacterota > Zhuqueibacteria > Zhuqueibacterales > Geothermadaptataceae > Geothermadaptatus. The sequence goes on from WFTM01000403.1 coordinate 22,143, forward strand.
CTCTGTGTCATCGCCTGCTTGTGTGTGCTGGACTGGCCCCGGCAGTTGCAGGCGCATATCCGGGGCGGGGTACGTGCCGGGCTCGGCCGGGAAAAAATCTGCGCTGCCATGCGCCTGGCGTTGTTAATAAACAGTTTAAAATATTATGATTCTGCCGATATAGACGAACTCTATAGCAAGGCAATCAGCTCTTTAGCCTGAAAAATGAGATTCCGGCACATCGCTTCGCCTGTCGGTTTGGATGGCTGCGACACTGGAACGGTGTGAGGAGATGAGGTGATTTACTCCGCAGGGCCGGATTTTCAGTTTTTCCGACTATCTGTCAGCTCTGCGTCAGGTTATGAATAGATCAGGTCAGAAAGCATCGAGCAGTTCTCATCATTAAGTTTTTCCATCACCAGGGTACAGCACGGATATGAACTCAGCGAACATCAGCATCAGATATCTCGGGCCGGATAAGAAAGTCGTGCGTGCAGGCTTTCATAAGACTTCGAATTTGAAAAAAGCCTTTGCGGAGTTTGAACTTTTCTTTGAAGAAAAACTGGCGCAGGGATATACGCACTGGATCATGGATCTGCAGGGACTTGCTTTCCCCACCAGCTCGATGATCGCCTTTTTTATCAGCGCAACCGTACGAACACGCGCCCACGGCGGGGAGGTTACGCTGATCAATGCCAGTGAGAGCGCGAGAAATAATTTTGTTACCTTCAGCCCGCTCACTTTTCTCTCCATTGAAAATGACGAACGCCAGGTTCTGCGCGATTTTGATGTTGAGCTCGGCGCTCCATCACACCATGAGAACACGACGATACTCGATGGGGTTGATATCGCCGAGCCTCCGGAAGTTGATGTTTTCTCAGAAATCGTGCAGGATGATGCAGCACCTGCTGCTGACAAAAACCATCCTCAGGAAGATGATGTTGCTCCCCTGCCCAATATCGCGACCCGGGATACGCGGGCACATTCCTCTGAGAAACGGCAGTATCGCTTCGAGACTGAGAGCTCGCCATCGAACTTGTATGCCATGTGCAATTTTGTCGTCGAGCATGCTGCTCATGCCGGGATCAGTGAAAAGCATATTTCGAAAATCAAGATATCAATCTACGAAGCGTGCCTGAACGTTATCGAACATGCTTATCATTCACGGCCGGGCAACCCGATCGAGTTGAGGGTAGCCTACGACTCCAGCCAGTTTAAAGTTGAAATTCTCGATCACGGTCTCAGCTTTAACGAGCGCAAACGCCGCGAATATGACGTCGAAGCGGCGATGGAAAATCGTCAGACCGGTGGTTTTGGCATGCATATTATTGAGCGTGCCATGGATGAGATTGATTATGTCTCTGATCCGGTAAATGGCAACTGCCTGACTCTGATCAAACATTTGCCGGCATAGTTTGACATGACCCGGAACGGATATCCGGGGATTTGGTGCAAAAGGAGTTTGCGGATGGTGTCACGAACATGCCTGAGTCATGAGGTTCAGCGATTTGTCTATAGCGCCATACTATCGGCGATGTTGGCATTTTCTTTTAACGGGCCGTCTGTGCAGGCGCAGGAAGCGAGCACCGCTCCGGCCCTTGAAACAGCTATCGCTGATCTCTCACGCAAGCTGCTGCCCTCAGTTGCACGCATCACCAGCACCATCGACGCTGAAATATATTCACCCCGGCGTGAAAATCGTTCATCCCGCCCTTTTTCTCCATTTTCTCCCGGTGCCGATATCATGCGGCAGGAAAGCACCGGCTCTGGTGTTATCATCTCACCGGATGGATACATCGTCACCAACGTGCATGTCATCGATGGTGCTCAGCAGATTACCGTGACTCTTGCGGATAACCGGTCCTTTTCCGCGGACATTGTCGGGCTGGACCGCTTCACCGAAATTGCAGTCATCAAAATCGCTGCAGATAAGTTGCCGTATGCACGCCTGGGCCGTTCTTCTGACTGCCGGGTAGGGGACTGGGTTGTCGCTATCGGTAATCCGATGAATCTGCACTCGACGGTTACGGTTGGGGTTATCAGTGCCTTGCACCGTACTATCGATATCATTCAGGATAATTTTGCCCTGGAGAGTTTTATCCAGACAGATGCGGCCATCAATCCGGGTAACAGCGGCGGGGCGCTGGTCAATTTACGAGGCGAAGTGATCGGCATCAATACGGCGATAGCCACGGACACTGGATATGGCATGGGCTATGGGTTTGCCATTCCCTCAGATATCGTGCGCAAAGTTTCTGCAACGCTGATTCGCTATGGTCGAATCATTCGTCCTTATTTCGGGATCGCCATGCTGAATATCGACGCTGTGCAGGCTCGGGCCCTTGGACTCGAACGCCCCATGGGGGTGCTGGTCGATGATGTTTTCCCTGGCAGCCCTGCAGCCAGAGCCGGCCTGCAGCCGCTGGATATCATCCTGCAGATCGATGAGTTGGCAGTCACCCGGGTCAATGCTCTGCAGGAATATATTCACCAGCTCAAGCCGGGCACGGGGGTCCGAGTCCTTTTTCTCCGTGAGGGCAAAGAGCATAGCCTGCGCGTTCGTCTCGAAGAAATCAGCGGTGATCCGGCGCGTGGGAAGAAAACAGCACGCATGCAAACCGGACCGCGCTGGAAGCACCTGGGTTTGGAAGTCCGGTCGCTGACGCGCTACGACCGGATAGAGCTCGGTTTGCGCGAAAGGAACGGGCTGTTGATTACCGGCGTAAAAGATTTTAGCCCGGCGGAAAAAAGCGGGCTGCACATCGACGACGTCATCGTGCGCTGTGACAGGAAGCAAGTTTCCACTCCGGAGCAGCTATATACTCTGATAGCCGGGAAGAAAACAGGGGATGTCCTCATCGTTGCCGTGCGCCGTCAGGATGGCCTGTATCATCATTTTATCGAAATTCCATGATCGCTGCTCTGCCCGGGGGCGGCCAGCGCTATTTTTCTCTTGATTCACGAATAAAAAATGATGATTTTTTCTGTTGGCCCTGAACCGTAAGCTCTGCGCCCGGCAAATCACGCGGCCCTTTTCCCGTATCCTCTCCGGAAAAGTTCTCACAGTACGAGTTTTAGATCGGATAATGGATACTGCAACGCGAAAACAGTTTGCCAATCGGGAGAAATTTGAGACCTATGGAAGTTAAAGATTACTATCATATATTGGGTGTTTCTGAAAATGCGAGCGCTGATGAAATCAAAAAGGCGTATCGTGTTCTGGCAAAGAAATATCACCCTGATGCCAATGCACAGGATGCGGCAGCAGAAGCCAAATTTAAAGATATTTCCGAAGCTTACGCGGTTTTGAGCGATGATGAGAAGCGAAAAAAATATGACCAGTTGCGCCGTTTCGGCAGCGCGCAGCCTGGTGGGGGGGACTGGTTCTCGTTTGACCCGAGCACGTTCCGTCGCTCCGGCGGCGCAGCTCCATTTGAGGAGTTTGGTTTTTCTCAGACAGGCGGCATATCGATCTCAGACCTGTTGAAAGAACTCTTTGGTTTTGAAGGCATGGCCCGCGATCACGGTGCTGCAAGCCGCCCGCGGCCACAGGCGAGAAAGCGCCAACAGCAGACAGCCGAAATCGCTATCTCACTGGAAGACGCGGTGCTCGGTACGACCAAATTGGTAGAAGTCACTTCGACACGCAAATGCGGGCGCTGCCATGGCACGGGCAATGTTTTGGGCAAAACCTGCCCGACGTGCCAGGGCACCGGCAAAATCAAGGCGCGGAAGAAGATCAAACTGAAAATACCTGCCGGAGTTGAGGATGGCCACAAGATGGTCCTGCGCGGCATGGGCAGCGATACTTCGGGAAAAGGCAACAATGACCTCTATGTGATCGTACGCATCAAGCCGCATAAGTTTTTTAAACGCCGCGGCAACGATATCCACTGTGAAGTTCCTGTGGATGATACGGTGCTGCAGAAGGGCGCCCGCATCCGGGTGAAAACGATCGAAGGGAAAAAAGTCGAGGTGACGATCCCGCCGAATACGGAAAAAGGCAAGGTCTTTCGTCTGCCCGGCCTTGGGGTGAAGAAAAACGGCAGCGCCGGCGCGCAGTACGTCAAAGTCGTTTGAACCGGCCGGTAGAGTACCCGGCTCAGATGTCTCACAATTTTGCTTTCCTCATTTCAGCGCTGCCCGCAGACGCTGTTCTTCTATTGGGAGGTTCCCCATGTATATCAGCAAAAAAATGCTCGTGCTGATGGCTTTTGCCGTGGTTCTGGGTACGATCATCGGGCTGGTGATCGCATCCAGTCTGAATTTTACCCCGGACACAAAGGCGGGCGTGTACCTGTTCCGCGAGAATATTGCCCTGGGGGATAACGCCGGGCGGGTAGAGGAAAATGATGATCTGCTGCAGTCGCGCCGGGCGTTCGTTGCGGTGGCACGGCTGGTGACGCCATCGGTTGTGAGCATTACCAGCGAGCGTCAAGTTGAGCGCACGGCCCGCGATTTTTTCCACTTCTGGCGTGATGACAGAGAAGATGACAACAGCGACGAGCAGCCACGTACTGAACGACAGAGCGGCCTCGGCTCCGGCGTTATCATCCACTCTGATGGCTACATCGTCACCAACAATCACGTCATCGAAGGCGCTGATAAAATCTACGTGACGATCGACCGCCAGCGCTACGATGCTGAGATCGTCGGGCGGGATACCTCCACGGATCTGGCTGTCATCAAGATCGAGGCTGATTCGTCTTTGCCGGCAATCGCTATCGGCAATTCGGACAAGATCGAGGTGGGGGAGTGGGTGTTGGCAGTGGGCAATCCTTTTTCCATTGCTCTGCAGCATACGATCACTGCTGGAATCGTCAGCGGTATCGGCAGGGCGAATGTACTGGGCAGAAATATCGAATATGAAGATTTCATTCAGACAGATGCGGCTATCAATCCCGGCAACAGTGGCGGCGCGCTGGTCAATCTCAGGGGCGAGCTTATCGGCATCAACACGGCGATTTATTCGCGCGGGATGAGCAGTGGCAACATCGGTATCGGTTTCGCAATTCCATCCAACCTCGTTTCCTTTGTCGCCAGGCAGTTGATCGCCGGGGGGCGTGTTATCCGCGGCTGGCTGGGCGTGCAGATTTCTTCCCTGGATATGAAAACAGCGCGTGCCTATGGCCTGAAGCGCCCTCTCGGGGCCCTGGTTTCAGGTAAACCCACCGGGCCGGCAGCGGCCGCGGGCGTGATGGAACGAGATATCATCGTTGGCTTTGCCGGCGTCGCTATCAAAGACCACAACCACCTCATGCACGTTGTTGCCCGGCATAAGCCGGGAGAGGAAGTGCCGGTGGAGGTCATCCACGAGAACGGTGAACGCGAAACCCTGACCGTGGTGCTGGGCGACCGCGATGCCAGTCTATACAGCGAGAGCCGTGCACGGCAGGAGCAACGCCGGCGCAGCCAGGGTCTGATCCCGGGTTTGACTCTGCGTACCCTCGACGCCGAGCTCGCCCGCATGCTGCGCATCGATCCGGGTGTTTCCGGGCTGGTAATTCTCGAAGTTGACAAAAACAGCGAGGCTGCCTCCGAGGGTGTGGAGCCCGGTGATATCATTACAGCGGTCAATGGCACACAGGTCGCGGCTTTGTCTGATTTGGAAGAGATATTACAAGGGGATGAGGAGAATTTGCTGGTACAGCTTCTGCGGGATGGAGAAAAGTTTTTTGTGGCTCTGAATGTGGAATAGATGGCCGGCTCCTTTCCCTGAGTCGAGATGGGGATCGTATCTTGCCGGGAATTTTTCTTCCCCTACGACTGCCACCGTTGCAAATCCTTTTTTATCTCTCGCAGAGCCGCGGAGTTTTTTAGTTATTGTTTTTTTGTGTTTAGCGCTTTGGTTATGGCTGTGGAGTCAGGTGAAATTGGTGAGTGTAGGGGCAGGGTAAATCGTGTACCAGGAACGTTTTATTCTGTCAGGGGCCTGGGTATCCAGTTAACTCGGCAAACCGGGTCCGGCTCAGATACCGGCATGTGTCATTCCGGCCAAGCGAAGCGCAGTGCCGGAATCTCATCTTTTCGGGCACGTGCCTTAGTCAGGGAGAATCCTTTTTTATTTCTCGCAGAGACGCGGGGCGCGCGGAGTTTTTTAGTTTTTGTTCTTTTGTGCTTTGCGTGGTTTGGTTTTGGCTGTGGGGGCAGGTGAAATTGGTGGCTTTAGGGGCAGGGTAAATCGTGTACCAGGAACGTTTTATTTCGTCAGGGGGCCGGGTATCCAGTTAACTCAGCAAACCGGGTCCGGCTCAGATACCGGCATGTATCATTCCGGCCAGGCGAAGCGCAGTGCCGGGATCTCATCTTTTCAGGCAGGTGCCTGAGTCTGGGAGATTCCTTTTTGATCTCTCGCAGAGACGCGGAGCGCGCAGAGTTTTTTTAGTTTTTGGTTTTTTTTGCTTAGTGATTTGGTTGTGGCTGTGGGAGCAGGTGATATTGGTGATTTTGGGGGCAGGGTAAATCGTTTACTACGACGTTTTATTCTGTCAGGGAGATCGTCACACCGCACACTCATCCTTCCAAATCTGCCACTGCAAATCTCCTTGGCCGGCCGGGGTGCTGAATCCTGCTCAATCTGCATGATGTGAGGAAGAGCGTCCTCACATTCAGGAAGCCTCTTCGAGGTAGGCCAGCAGTGGGCACTCTTCCTGGGATTCCGTATTCGAACACGAAGCAGAGAGTTGCCGCAGGGCGCTGAGTACGCGCTGTAAATCACGGATTTTTTCTTCGATGTGCTGGATTTTCGCCTCAGCCTGCTGCCGGACTTCGTCGCAGCTTCTGTGCTCGGCAACGCGCAGATCGAGCAGTTCAGCGATCTCCCGCAGGGAAAATCCCAACTCCTGGGCCCTTTTGATGAAACGAATGCGCTGTACCGCCTCCGGAGGATACTGGCGGTAACCGGACTCCCGGCGCGGCGGCACAGGCAAGAGTCCCTTGCGTTCGTAATAGCGGATGGTTTCGATGTTTACACCGGCACGTTTGGCCAGCCTGCCTGTCGTCAGTGTTTGCATTATTCCCTCACGTTTCTATCCTGTGAAAAGCTCACAAACCTACCGATGCCCGGGCATGCGCCTGGTGCTCCTGTATCAAACATAATTTGATGCGCTCTTCCTCAGATTGTGTGGATTATCATTTTTGCAAATCCGGGCGGTGTTGGGGGTTGTAAAAGTGATATTTGTCCTCGGCCCAATTTTCGGCATTGTTAACGATATATTTTGGTTTTGTTGCGAATGCTGTGTTCGCACTCATCGCGTTGCCAGAATTTTTGTGCTGAGTCAAGGAACGTATCGGATTTCGCGACATGAATGTCGCGTTACAATCTGGGCACTACCCGTACCGCGACATTTATGTCGCGCCACAGCCTGGCTCTTTAATGAATGCTGAAAAACGTGCTCCCGCTGAAGAGAAGAGCTTACTCTGTGAAAGGCGTAAGCTTTCCGGCATTGTCTGGCACGGCTGCTCGGGTGTCAGACAGGCGCATAATCAGGCGCCGATGGTGTGCTGCTGTAAAATGGTACAATATACATCTGCGATTTGCAACGTTCATCTTTTTCGATTTATTCGCAAAGCCGCGTTTTGCGCAGGAAATTTGTGTTTGTTCGGGGGAGGTATCCTCGCCCCGGTGGCGTGGCCGGTGAGTCTGTTCAGGTGCTGTAGTGGGCTGCGCGGTACCAGTGCCGCGCGATACCGGATGTGGTGATAAATCCCAGCAGCCGCGAGTCCGCAGCGAGCACGGGTAATTCGTGCAGATGGTGGCGCAGGCACAGATCAAGGGCGGTTTTCAGCGTTGTATGCTCCGTGACCGACACGAAGCGTTTTTGCATGATCGCGGCGGCAGTCAGGTCATTGAGGCTGGCCGGCAGCGCCTGCTCCGGGGTCTGATGGAAATCAGCGCAGTGGAACAGCGTGCGGAAAACGGTCTTGCGTGAAATCAGGCCCAGCAATTCGTTTTGCTCATCGATGACGCACAGGTGGCTCAAGGTATTCTGGCGCTCATAGTACTGCACCAGTTTTGCCACCGGGGTTTTGGCAGGTACGAGAACGGCTTTGCGGTAGGGCTTCAGGGAAGCTACCCGGCGTTGCATGATCATAGGATCACCTCCTTCATTTTGTCACGGCAGGAAAGTGTGCCCTCCGGAGAAGGTGATTCTGGAACCGGTGTGTCCGGCGCCAGCCGGGGTGTCTGTGGAGAGGGCGTTTGTTATACCTCTGCTCATGCAATGCGTTCCCGGAGTTTTGCGTGTCACCCATCTGCCCGAAGCAACCGGGAGCAGGCAGCAGGAACTACAACAGCGGGTTGCGAAAACGCGCCTCAGCCTCGACGTTCTGTTCCCACAGCCGCCGGCGGATCATCTCAGCTTGTTTGCGGAAGCGTTCGGCCTCTTCTTTGCGGCCGAGGCGGTCCGAGGCAATGGCAAGCCCTTCGATCGCAGGAACGTAGGTCATGTCGAGATCGACGCAGATGTTGAATTCGTGTACAGCCTCTTGCACAAATCCCTGCTCGAGCAGGCGTTTACCCTCGCGAAAATGTGTTTCCAGTGAGTCGATTTTGTGTTCGAGCTTCACCCGGAATGCATCTTCGGATTTTGTCGTGATCAGGGCACAGGGCAGATGATGCAGGACTTTTTCCGTCACACTGCCGAGCAGCAGGCGCGAGAGTCCGTTCTTACCGGTTGAGCCCATCACCACGAGATCGATCTCATTCTTTTTGATCATATCGAGGATAACATCTCCGGGTTTCCCCGGGATGATCTCCTTCCGCCATTTGATATCTGAGAGGGTGAAGGTTTCCACAAAGCTGTCGAATTTTTTCTTCTCATACTCAGCATGCGCTTCCTGTTCCTCGGGAGGCAACATGTTGGTGCTGATCAGCAACGCCGGCAGCGGCTGGATGGCATGCAGAATTGTCAGCTCTGCTTTGAAGGCGTGGGAGAGATGGATCGCATTGTTCAGCGCTCTGCGCGAGCACATGGAGCGATCCACCGGGCAGAGGATACGGCGTGGAACCAGGGGGGTATCTTTCCGCACCACCCAGACCGGTTTGCGCGATTTCCGCACCACTTTTTGAGCCGTTACCCCGGCATGGTGGTGCGCCTCGCCAGCACCGAGGATAATCACGTTGGCATCATACTTTTCCGCACACCAGATGATTCGATCAAAAGGTGCCCCGAAGGTGATGACGATGTCGGTATCCGCCACACCTTTCTTGCGAAGTTCGCCTGCCAGCTCCTGTAGTTTTTCATTGGCTGCGTTTTGCACATATTCGAAAATATGCGCAGGCAGGCCCGTGTCGTGAATGACATGCAGCAGGGTGACGGAAGACTGGAACCGGCGTGCGACTTCGGCCGCGACTTCTAACGCCTGAGCGGAGGATTCCCCAAAATCAGTTGCTGCGATGATACGTTCGATGAGCTTCATAAGGCACCTCCATTGAGAAAGAGAGCGTATTCATCGAGGCCGGGGCAGCCGGAATACGGAGGACCCCGCTACCGCATCGCCTCCCCCGGCCCGCTTACCCTTACTGGTGTTACGGCGTTGTTTTGTAAGCCTCCGGCGCGCGGATAAAAACATCCTTGCAGGCGCTGCACTCGAAATAATAGGTCATGCCGAGATACTCAAACCAATTATCCTTTTCCTTGGCCTGTCTGGATGAAACCAGAGCCCCGCAAACCGGGCAGACAGCATCTGCCTCAGACGCAGGGATGGCCGGCTGCAGGCTGGCGTGCAGCTCCGCGACATAAACGCTGACCAGTTGGATGTCCTTTTCTGTCAGCTCGATTGGCGGCATATCTGTTTCCTCGATAAAGCGCAGGTGTGCCCGAACCAAAAGGCTGTCACCGGCGATGAAGGGATTGGTCAGGTCCGGAACCAGTACCTCACGCCCTTCGATCACCTGCATGTGATCTTCGCCTTTGATATGGCATCGTGAACATTTATTCTTTTCAAAGATGAGTTTGCCCTGCAGCGCATTTTCACTCAGAACCGCCTTGACACCTTCTTTCTCCGTCGCTGGTTTCTGGCAGGCGCTGATGGATAGCAAGAAAATGAAAAGGATCAGGATAACAGGCAGGCTGTTTTTCATGGTGATTCTCCACTAAGTTTCGACCGCCCGTTGTTTTTGCCGGATGCACGTCCGAACAGGATGGGCCTGTTTCAGCGGCCAGCGGTAAGGTGACGTTTTGTTTTTTAGGCTTGTCTCCGGGTCACGGCGAAGCAGAGTCGATGGAAGATGACCCGGCTGTTGTTTTCAGTCTATTCAGAATCGTATGCAGCATCTTTTTTTCTTTTTTCAGTTTTTCCCGCCAGTGCGAAGATTGGCTGCGCCGTATTTCGGCCGGCAGTTCATGTAATATGGTTGTGATCAGCGAGCGAAGTGTTTCGGCATCCTCTGCAGAAAAATCGGTGGGATTCTCATGCGCTGTTATCAGCAGCTCATGCACGTGCTGCAGTTGCCGCTTTTTGATTTTGAGGTCTTCTTTGTAGCCGGAAACATCAGCGTGCCGGATTTCGACGTAGTATTCGGCAATGCGGTCTTCGATGAGAGGGAGGAGAAGGTTGAACTCTTCGCGGGTGAGCTGGACTTGCATTGCACACCTCCTTTGCATGGCGCCCGTCCGGCTTGTGCCCGTCACGGGCGGGAACACGGCCCCGGCCGGCAACTTCTCTGGCGGGCGTGCCGCCAGCAGACCGGCGCAGTCTGTTCGCCGGGTTGCGCTGGGGGAGATCGCCTGGCTCTGGCAGCCAGAAGTATTTGTCTGTCAGGAATCCAAATTGCGTGCCAGCTATACCCTCGAGTACAGGGCTGTGAAGAAGTCGATGTTAGATCATAAATTTCAATGAGTTGAGCTCTTTTTAGCCCATGCCGGGTGTGCGGTTTTTTCCCGTTTTCGACAAAACAGGGGCGTTTGTTCTTACTTTTGCAAAGCAATGCCGATGCGCGCATCCACGGCTTTGCAACGGGAACGCTCGGGAAAAGCGAGGAAGGGATTGATGTCCAGCTCGGTAATTTCCCCGTGCTCACAGACGAGCTGGGAGAGGCGCAGTAAGGTTTCCTCCAGGATATCCATATCGACACTGGTTTCGCCCCGTACGCCTTTGAGAATGTCGTATCCCCTGATGGACTCGATCATTTCGTGTGCGGTTTGCGGAAGAATCGGTGCGATGCGCAGGGATACATCACGGAAAACCTCGACGTATATGCCGCCCAGGCCAAAGGCAAGCAGCGGCCCGAAATTTTCCTGCCGGGTGCAGCCAAACATCACCTCGCGCCCGCCCTGAACCATCTCCTGAATCAGGAAGCAGTAATCGCCTGTCCCGATGCCCAGATGCGAAACCGTCTGCTCCAGCTCGGCGATCGCCCGGCGCAGTTCTTTTTCATCGCGCAGGCCGACTTTCACCGCGTTGTGTTCTGTTTTGTGCAAAACTTTGCGGCTGGACAGCTTCAGTACCACGGGAAAACCGATGCTCCGGGCTTCCCGCAGGATCTCTTCCTCATCATGAGCGATGCGGGTCTCTGCCGAGGGGATGCCGCATGCGCGCAGCACGTGCATGGCCTCGTCGTCGCTGAGAAAGTCGCGCTCCTGCGCCTGTGCTGCAGCGATGATGCGGCTTATTTTTTCAGAATCGATGTGGAATTTGCGTGGTTCGCCGGTGGGGCGGGAGCGCCACTGCTGATAGACATGCATGGCATGCAGAGCCTTGGCCGCACTCTCGGGGAAGGCATAGGCCGGAATGTCGTGCCGTTTCAGCTCTTCCACGCCGCGAGCAATGCCTTTAACGCCCATAAAACAGCCCATCACCGGTTTGCCGGCGTTGGCGGTGACCGAAGAGATCGAACGCGCCACGTGCAGGGGATCGGTAATCAGCGGTGGCACGAAGATGACGATCGCTGCATCGATGCCGGGATCAGAGAGCACGCACTGCAGCGCGAACTGAAAATCGGTTTCGTCAGCACCGGCCAGCAAATCGACCGGATTGGTTGTGCTGGCTTCCGGAGAAACGCGTTCGCGCAGTTTTGCCTGTGTGGCTTCGCTCAGGGCCGGCAGCTCCAGACCGAGGTTTTCGCAGGCATCGGCGGCCATGATGGCCGGGCCGCCGGCATTGGTGATCACGGCGACGCGGTTTC
>WFTM01000404.1 GCA_015485525.1 Candidatus Zhuqueibacterota bacterium
CCATAACCAGCCCTCATGCAAAGCGCAAAGGGAAAAAACGAAAAAACTCAGCGCGCCCCGCGAGCTCTGCGAGAGATAAAAAAGGGAAATGCAAGTGCGGGGTTACGATCTCCCTGACAGGAGAAAACGTTCGTAGTGCACGCTTCAGCGTGCCCAAAATCGTCAATGAATGGGGGCGTCGGTATGGATGCGAGCTTTCGGGGTGGGCGGTATCTCGTTCACATGTGCACTGCCGCGGGAGCGGGGTAACTGAGGCGTCACACCGCAGGAGCGGTGTAACGAGATGGTCGTTCGTAGTGCACGATTTGAAGAAGGGCCAGACAGACGTCTGACGAAAAACAAGGGCTGCGCTGTACCCCGAAAAATCCGCGCACCCGGAAAAACGTGACGCAACTTTCTTTTTATTATAAAGTTACACCCTTATGCCGTCCCGGAAGAAAACCTGCAGCTTCCGTCTTTCACTGTGCGAAACGTTATTTCGTGAACAGTGATTTGGTAAATTAATTGACATATATCATGAATTTTTATACATTCAATGGTTTGTTTAAACAGCCGGATATCATGCAACGTCTGAAGAGGAGCTTTGTCTGCCCCGGGGTCGTCTGGGTGGGCATTGCAGGCGCCATATCCACCTGGGCAACCGAGGCAACAAACGTTTGAGCGCAGCTCATCAGACTCTCTTCAAACCGGTTGCTGATTCGAGCAAAGCTTCCCAAGCGCTGATAACTGATTTTCCACCACGCCGCATACAACAGAAGAGACATCAGCGAATACCTCCCACCTCCCGGGGAGCTCCGGAGGCACAGCCATGTGCTTACAGGATCAAGCTATCAGCACCGTGACTGCATAATTTTAAGGAGGCAGGAAATGGGGTTTTACAATTCGGTTCCGAATGACCCGCTGATCACGCTGATCGTTGACAGCGAGCTGCATTCACGACAGCGACTTTCACGGCTTCTGCGCGAAATCGCACCCGAATTCACCGGAATTGCAGAAGCCAAAAACGATGCCGAAGCGCTTTCGAAAATCGAACGCTTTTCACCCAACCTGATCTTTGTCGCCGCACCAGTCAGCCCATACCTCAAACAAGCCCTTACCACCGGCACAGCCGCACATATACCCAAAGTCACTGTTTGCAAAAGTTTTGAAGAAGCCAATGGATGCGTCGAGGCTATGGGAGGCTATTATCTGCAGAAACCCGTCGATGCTCAGCACCTGCGCGACTTACTCGACGCCATCTGTTCCGCACGAGGCAGCTGGCATCTGGTCACAAACGGTGTGGGCAACGGGCTCGTGCACAGCAATGGCAATGGCTTTGCCAACGGGCACCACAACGGCAACGGGCACAGCAACGGAAACGGCTGCCAGTCAACCTGGCTGAACCGGCTGGTCGTGCGCAAACAGGGGCGCTTCAAACTGCTCCCTGTCGATAAAGTCATCTGGTTTGGCACCGAATTCCGGCTCGTCTATGCCTACACCGAAAAACGCCGCTATCCTATCGACCTTGGCCTGGACCAACTGGAAAAGCGGCTCGATCCATCGCATTTTGCCCGCGTTCATCGCTCGGCGATCGTCAACGCCAGCCGCATAAAAGAGATCGTGCCCACTCAGGGCGGACGCTGTAAAATCATCCTCGATGATCCGCAACAGCGTGTCCTACCGCTCTCCGCCTCGAGGGCCAAGCCGATCAAAGCCCTGATGGCAGAACGCTCAGCCATGGACTGATACCCCCTCAAGCCGGGCAACTATGCTGCCGATACTTTGAACACGCGAGAACCATGCTGGAAGGGATGCCGGCAAACTCACGTCTTGCAGGATACTCCTGAACGTGCAGCATGGATTTGCCCATGGCCCCTGCCAGTCACATCACCGCCGCAGTGACAGCAACACAGGTAAAAGCAATCGTGCCGGAACTCCGGCCTGCGGCAGCACGCTCCACCAGAGCGACTGATTTCCCACCACCATCCGCTCCCCCTGCGACAACCTCTTCTCACACCGGTAAAGAGCACCCGCCAAACCCTTCACAGCAGACAAGCGACAGTGCCGCTTATTTTCTGCCCGCGGAGCCATCACAGGCAGCAGTGCAATTCAGACAACTGGCCGGACTGCAGCAGTACAAAAAACAATCCCGGCCCTTCACTCCTGACAGCATTCCTCCTGCGGGCGAAGAAACGACACCAGCAGGGGAAACCCGTATCCGAACGACACCTGCCTATGTTCTGAACAGCTATCGTAATCCCCCATCTTCTTCTGTGGTGGATATCATCTACTGAACCATGGCCGGCACCTGTGCAACGAACGGCACGGCCCGGGTTTGCAACCTGCCACACATCACACCATTCAGTCCCATCTGCTTGCTTTTCATCAAATAATTAGGTATTGTAGGCCTTCTGTCGCAAATGCTTTTCCCCGCATCAATCCTGGAATACCGCCTCGAAGACGGAAGAAGGCGAGGTAACGAACAACTCATGG
>WFTM01000405.1 GCA_015485525.1 Candidatus Zhuqueibacterota bacterium
GCAGGCGAGGGCTCTGATTCCCTGCCTGCAGATGCCACCAATCTTGTCGTGCGCAGCTATCATGAGGGTTGCCGTGCAGCGGGTTGCCGGCCCAGAGCACTGGAACTGCACATTGAAAATGACATCCCTGTTGCCCGGGGCCTGGGCTCCAGCGGAGCGGCCCGTATCGCCGGACTGCTGCTGGCACAACGCCTGTGCGGGCACGACCGCCTGCCGGATGCCAGACTGCTGGCCCTCGCCGCCAGCGCAGAAGGCCACAGCGAAAACGTCACCGCCTCGCTGGCTGGTGGTTTCTCAGCCAGCGTGCTGCGTGATCAGACCGTCGTGTACGCGCATCTGTCCTTTCCGCAGCAGCTCCGCGCTGTGGCGCTGATCCCAGACTTTGAAGTTGAAACCGAAAAGGCCCGCGACCTGCTCCCGGCCAGTCTGCCCTTCGAACAGGTTGTTGAAAATTTACAGTTTCTCGGTCTGTTCATCGCCGGCATGCAGCAGGCAGACTGGCACGCCCTTGCCGCGGGGAGTGATGACCACGTGCACCAACCCTGGCGCAAAACATTGATCCCCGGCTATGATGCCATCACCCTGGCAGCGCGCCGGGCCGGTGCCCACAGCACTTTTATCAGCGGTTCCGGTTCCACGATCATCGCTCTGGCAGATAAAAAAACAGCCGCCATTGCTGATGCCATGGCGGCCGCCGCACAACCATACGGCTATGGCTTCCGATGTGAAATCCTTGCTGTCGATCACGACGGAGCACAGTTTCTGTAAAAAGCGCTCCCCTGCTGCTCACTACTTCAGATACGTCATCTTTCTGATGCCACTCTCGAAGCCCCTGCTTTTGATTTTGTACAGATATATCCCAGCCGGCAGGTTCTGCATATCTACGACCATAGTCCGGTTGCCCTGGCCCGGCTGACCGGCAGGGACTTCCAAAACCAGTTGCCCGATCAGATTGTAGAGTTGCAGTGTCGCCGGCCCGGCGGCAGGCTGCTGCCAGCGTATCGTCGTTCCTCTGCCGCCGGCAAAGGCAGTTCCGCTCGCTGAAAACGGGTTGGGATAATTTTGAAAAAGCTGGATGGAAACCGGCACATCGCGATCGACCGAGGTCATCACGCCTGAACGGATGAGGACTTCATCCAGCAGGCAAAACGCCGAAGCCCGGGTCCCATCGTTTTCTGCCTCACGGTTGATGAAACGCACCACCATCTGATCCGAGAGCGTGATGAAATTTTCCAGTTCATAGCTATGGCTCTGCCAGTCCTTGTCGATAGCGGTGAACGCGTCGATACGCAGCCAGTGCCCGCCGCCGTCATTGCTGATTTCGACAATGAGGGTGTCGTTTGCCTGTGCGCTGCTCCAGTAATAGGGATTATAGAATTTGGCAAAAGACAGCCTCGGCTCTTCCAGAGATGTCGCATCAAAGACGGGTGAGATCAGAGTTGAAGTCCCGTACCGGGCGCGCGAAACCGCGACATAACCACCGTGGTCGCCGGTATAATCCTCGCTGAGCAGGCGTGCACCATACGGTTGCTGCGCAGCAGGCATGATTTCCCAGGTAAAGCGGGAATCATCCTCGGGCGAAGAGGTCTTCCAGCCAACCGAGCGGGTAAAAGTTTCGTGGTACGCCGGCGCGGTGCTGATGCTGATCTCCTCGCTCTCTTCGTCGATGGCCGTTTCCCCGATAACAGACAAATAACCCCACTTGATAAAACTGTATTCATAATCACCGAAGGGCAGAGCAAAAGTCGCCCGGCCCTGTTCGTCCAGCTGCCGGACGAACTCTTTTTCTCCGCTCGCCAGGATCACTTCGCTGCCGTTGATGGCGGCATCTGCTTCAGGGGTGCTGCTGACCTGTACCAGGACCGATGACTGCGGCAGGGGGATGAGCGAGATATCCTGCTGCAGCGTCTGCCCTTCGTTCAGGGTGAGGGATATCGTGGTGTCAAGATAGCCGAACGCGCTGAATCTGAGGGTGCGCTCTCCGGGAAGAGCCCCATACACGAAACTGCCGTCCCGGCGCGACCATGCCGTGATCTCACCGTCATTTTCGTCATAATCCGGCATGGTGATTTGCACGACCTCGCTCATCGCCTCCCCGCTGCGGGCATCGCGCAGCAAACCCTGGACATAGCCAGCCTCAGCGCCGTTGAAGCGCACGATGATCAGCCCGCTGCTGATATCGCTGATGAGCAAATTGCCGGAGGGCAAAAAGGGATAGATGCCCCAGGCCCCCTCATATCCCTCGCCCCGAAAACCGCCGTCATTCGGAAAAGTATCATACCAGCCGACCTCAACAGGAGCGCTGCGCTGTGACAGATCAAAGATTTTCAGGCCATCATAGTAGTAGCTTACAAATGCCATGTCGCCGCGAACCGTAGCGTTGTGCGCTATCGAAAGATCGCCGCCGTAATAAGTCGCAACGCGCTGCGGTTGCAGATGATCGGATACATCCCAGAAATTAACCGGCAGACCATGCACCTCATCGGTCTGCACCAGGTACGCGTTGTCGTCCGTCACCCAGAGGTTGTGTGTAAACCCGTTCGGTACTTCGGTGCGGGAGATGAGCTGCATGTTGCTTTTATCGCGCACATCGACGATTTCGATAGTGCCGCCATAGATATCCGCACCATACAGCGTATCGTTTTTGACAACGACATCGTGCCAGTACGAAGCCTGCCAGCTACCGGCAAGCCGGGGCGATCCCGGTGTGGTAAGATCAAAAATGACGACGCCACGGGCACCCCGGCCACCTATGACGTAAAGAAAATTTTTCTCGACGAACAGATTGTGCGCCATTCCTCCTGGCAGACCCGTGGCAACTGTGGTGACCAGCCGCACGCTGCCCGGCAGCCCTGAAAGATCGACAACCTGCACACCGGCCGGAGAGTAACCATTCTCATTGGAATCCGTGATGATGTAGGCATGGTCGCGGTATGTTTTGATATCACGCCAGATCGAGGTCGGCCCTTGTACGAAAGCCACTTCCTGTGGCAACTCGGGGTCTGTGACATCGACAAAGCTGGTGCCGAAACGGCTGCCGATGATCGCATACTCACCATCGGCATTGGAGTAGCCCCAAATATCTGAGTAGGATACGGTGCCGCGTGGCTTATAGCTGCTGACCAGCTCGGTATTTTTCGGCGCCTGAGCCGTCACGGTGCTGGTGAACAGGAACATGCAGAATAGTTTCAAGGTTCGATGAAAAGTGCCCGGCATACGAAACTCCTTCCTGTGAGCTATGTAAAAATTACCTTACATGCAGTTTCAAAGCTACCCTGCTGCAGGTGCGGATGAAAAAAATCTGCCATCAATCTCCCTTTTGTGCGTGGCCCCATCCCCGAACACAGCAGGGGAGATTATAACCCGCGCAAAATAGGCTTTTATTTCCCCGCCGCTAAGAAAAAAATGACAGGGGCGGTTGACAACGGCATCGCTTTTGCTAAATTGTGGAAACTCAACAGCGTTACGGAGTGGCTGTAGCAGCGAAAGGTCAGCACTCGGCAAGTAATTTCACAACATGCTACCAGCAGGAAAGTGGCAACGTATCGGTACATTCTCTAACAGGAACACCATGATGAGGAAAGAGAAAAAAAATCTCTTGAGTCAGTCAGGCGTATGCTGCGCCAAAATCAGAACCGCGCTGCGCAGCGGAAGGTTTACCCTGCTCCTGCTGCCTCTGATCGGCAGCATCACTGTGAGCTGGGAACCGAGTACCAGCCCGGACCTCAAGGGCTATAAAGTTTATATCGGCACAGCACCCGGCGAGTATTTTCGTATCCACGATGTTGGCGCAACCACTGAGACGACTTTTGCAGACCTCAGCGAGACGAAACGGTATTACTTTGTTGTAACAGCCTATGACTCCCTCGGCAATGAAAGCCGTTTCTCCGAGGAAGTATCGGCCATCATCAATCCGCAGGCTGAGGCTGCGGACATCAAGCACAGTTATAATTTCCCCAACCCGTTTAACCCGGAGCTCGAGGGCACCTACGTCCGGTACTTTCTCGACGATGCCGGCCCGGTCACGGTACGCATCTACAGCATCGATAATGTTCTGATCCGTACTCTGCTCGACAATGAACAGCAGGTCGCCG
Organism: Candidatus Zhuqueibacterota bacterium; assembly: GCA_015485525.1. GTDB lineage: Bacteria > Zhuqueibacterota > Zhuqueibacteria > Zhuqueibacterales > Geothermadaptataceae > Geothermadaptatus. The sequence goes on from WFTM01000405.1 coordinate 4,095, forward strand.
GGGAACACAACAATCTGTACTGGAACGGCCGCGATGACAGCGGCAGGCCGGTCGTCAACGGCATCTATTTTGGCCGCATAAGCAAACCCGGGGGCGTGGATATCATCAAGATAGCAGTGGTGCGCAAATAGAGCGTACAATGCACCGCCCTTCCTGCGCGCCCCTGCCATGAACAGCAGGCAGTACGCATAAGCCGGAGAGACAAAACGGACAACAACGACATGCAAAACCGACTTATTTTTTTGATCGTACTTTTCATTCTGCATCTGTGGGGGGCAGCTTTGGCGCACGCACAGGAAAAGCGGCAATACGCCGGCGCTTTCATGCGACTCGGCGTCGGCCCGCGGGCTCTGGCACTGGGTGGCGCCTGGACAGCACAGGCAAATTCACCTTCAGCGCTGTACTGGAACCCGGCAGGGCTCGCGCGCCTGCACAAACCGATGATGATGTTTGCCGTCAACAAGCTCGACCTTGGACGCCAGCAGAACTTTATCAGCGCTGTGCTGCGCACCAGCAGCGGTGCCTTTTCCCTCGGCTGGCTTGGTTTTTCCATCACCGGTATCGAGGCCCGGGCGGGCAATACCACGGAAGCAGATTATACATTCGCCAATTCTGAAAATGCCGTGTTCATTTCGTACGCCCAGCGTCTCGGACGGTACTTCTCCGTGGGCGCCAACCTCAAGCTCTATTACCACACACTGAATAAACAGCAAGGCGTCGGGCGCGGTTTTGATGTCGCCGCGCTGTTCGTGCCCACACGCTATCTCCGTATCGGCATCAGTCTTCGTGAAATCTCAGACTACCTCAACTGGTCCGGTGGCTATCGCGATGACTTCCCACGCAGCATACAGGCAGGGATCGCCGTGGCACCAAATTCCTCCTTTGCCTTTACCCTCGATGCCGTACAGATCGGTGATGGCACGGTTCGTCCGGCGATAGGTCTGGAGCTGAGTCCGGCAGGAACCCTGCCACTGCGCATCGGATTTAACCGGGATCACTTCACTGCCGGGGCCGGCCTGCGCACCCGCCTGCAGAACACGCAACTGAATATCGATTACAGCTATGCCCGCGATGTGATCAGCCAGGCGCCTGTGCATCGTATCGCTGTCAGCTTTACCCTCCCCGGAAACCGGAACGTGAGAAAAATCGAAAAGCCGGCTTACAAGGCACCGCCGCGCACATGGGTGGAGATCACAGCCAGCAAGCTCAACGTTCGCTCCGGGCCGGGCACGAAATACAAAGTTCTGCTGCATGTTTTTCGCGGTGAGCGGTTTCAACTGATTTTTGCCGGCACAGAGTGGTGCAAAATTCTGACGCCCCGCGGAACCTACGGCTGGGTTCACAGAAAATACCTCCGCTTCGTCAGTGATCGGGGGAAACAATAAACTCTTCCACAAATCGCAGGACGTATCGCTACATTCATGTGTTGTACCGCGACATTCATGTCGCGAAGCACGATACATTTCCTTATCCAGCCTGTTCCAGAGAAACAGCAGGGGCGCGACATAAATGTCGAGGTACGGGATCCCCCCATACCGTGGGTCCCACGGCACCCCACTTCGTCTCGGCCAGATGTCCTGCCCTTGCACATGTTCCGGGAATTGATTATGTTGCAAAAATCCTGTTGCCAACCAAAACCGGAAAATTCCACCGATGACGAAAAACGATGCAGACACGATAACGAAAATCCGCGAAACGATAACGGCGATTACCTTTGATCTGTGGGGGACTCTGCTCGATGACCGGCCGGTCGCTGTCGGCGAGCGGTTGGTGCGTGATATGCGCATGGCGTTTTTTAAAAAGATGGTACAACGCGCGGGCCGGGAGATCGACCGCACGCAACTGGTCGCCGCTTACCGCCATGCAGCCGGGGTCTTCGATCACTACTGGAAACGCCAGCAGGCATTCGATGCGCGTATCGGGATTCAGGCCATGCTGGATTTTGTCTCTGTCGAGCTCGACGAGCAGGCGGTCGCGGAGCTGGTGCGCTACTTCGAAGAAGTCAACGATCAGGTGACGATACCGGCGATCACCGGCGTACCCGAAGCCGTGGCTGCTCTGGCCGAGAGGTATCGCCTGGGAGTGATCAGCGATACCGGCTGGACGCCGGGACGCATCCTGCGCAACCATCTGCAGCGCAACGGCCTGCTGCAGCATTTTGCCGTTACCGTCTTCTCCGATGAGGCCGGCGCCTGCAAGCCGCATCCGCGCCTGTTCGAAACTGCGCTTTCCGTTCTTGAAACGCACCCGCAAACGACCCTGCACATCGGCGATCTGCTTTTCACGGACGTCCGCGGCGCCAAAGCTGCCGGCTGTTACGCCGCCTGGATTCACCGCCCCGATTTCCTCGACAATCACACGCACAACGACCAGCCCGACCTCATCGTCTCCGGCGTTGCTGGGCTGGCAGAGATTCTTTTGAAGTGAAGATCGCGTGGTTTAGAATTTGAAAAGATGAAAAGCGGGCAGCGATCATGAAATAGTGCGCCGGCTCATCACCTCCCTGCTTCCAGTGCCAGCAACTTCCCTTTTGCCGCCAAGCCACCGGCGTAGCCCGTGAGAGCACCGCCACTGCCGACAACCCGGTGACAGGGGATGATGATCGAGATCGCGTTGGCGCCGTTGGCAGCAGCCACTGCGCGGACCGCGTTCTCCCTGCCCATTTTTTTCGCCAGTTGAAGATACGTCAGCGTCCTGCCGTACGGAATCTGCGGCAGCATCTGCCAGACGCTTTTCTGAAACGCTGTGCCTGCCAGCAGCAACGGAATATCAAACCGCGTCCGTTTTCCGCGAAGATATTCATCGAGCTGTTCCCTCGTGCGCGACAAAACCTCATCACCCTGCTCGATGAACTCCGCCCCTGTCGCCTTGCTGATTCTGTTATCGATCAGAGAACGCCCTTTCCGGTGCCGGTAATCGAGCAGACACAGCCTGCCCTCAACAGCCCCGGCAACGAGCTCCCCGACCTCGGTTTCAAAATACTGTATGCTGATCTGTGGCATGAGATTTCCTCATTCAATGTGCGA
>WFTM01000406.1 GCA_015485525.1 Candidatus Zhuqueibacterota bacterium
CGATTTCTACGCCGGCTTTGAGTTGATTCACACTGTTGAGCTGGCTGGTAAAATCGCTGCGAAATTTGGTCGTCGAGATGACGCTGCGGTCACGGCCGATATTCATCCAGCCGCCGATGCTCATGCCGTCGATTCCTGAAACGCCGTAGCCATAGTAGCCGAAGGGAGCCTCGTCGGTGAAAAATCCCGGTACCGGCTGGTATTTTCTGCTGGTGTCGCGGTCAGCCATTTTAAAAGTGCTGTAGCGGTTGATATTGTGCTGCAGCGTCAGGGTGTAAAAGGTACGCGAATTGAGCATGTGCGTCAGAGTCAGGCCGGCATAGGTGCGGTAAACCGAGCTCGGGCTGAAATATCCGGGCATGAACAGAATGCTGTTGCCACTGCTGCTGTTGACGAGATCCGCGACCTCGGACGTGCTGCGCAAAACCCGTCCGGTCGGGGTGGTCGTCCAGTTGTAGGGCGAAACCGAGTGCACCTCACCATAGAGTCCGGTGATGTTCAGCTTGATGTCGTCCCGTATGTTGGAAGTGAGTTTGATCTGTGTAGAGTTGTCTGAGTAGCTGTCTCTGGAAAGTGGAAAAACGAACATTTCCCGTTCCCGAAAGTGAGAGACGAAAAACCGGGCTGCGCCCAGCTTTTTACCGATGAGCGGTACCGGCCCGCCGAAACCGGCATCGAAAACATAGTCTGGCTTGTCGATGTCGAGCTGGCGTCGATGCTGCCACTGCCACAGGCGTTGTGCTCCGGTCGGAGTCAGGTCGTTGCTGGGATCGTTGTCCGCCATCAGGGCTTCGGAAACAGCGTTCCACCCCTCGAAAGTCGGGTACTGCCGCCGGGTGTAATCATCCCAGCCGCCGTTGTTAGTACCAACCCAGGCCACGGCCGGGTCCATATAGGGGCGGATGAAGTAGCTGTCCGGATCGAGCAGGGATGGGCCGAAATTCTTGGCTGCTGCCGGGCTGTACTGTATGGTAAAGCCACCGGAGTATCTTTTCGCGTCCCCCTCACGTGAAATAACGTTGATCAGCCCGGAGCGAATGTTGCCGTATTCCGCATTGAACCCGCCTGTCTGCACCGTGATTTCCTTGATAGAGTTCAGACTCAGTGCTGTGAACGGGATATTCGATCGTTCGTCGTTGAGGGCGATGCCATCGACGAGAAAGGCTGTCTGACGCGGTCCGCCGCCACGGATGATCACGCCCTCGCTGCCCTGCTCGATCCCGGCCTGCAGAACCAGCACCTGATCGACGGTCTTCAGCGGCAACGCGGAGATTTCACTGGATTTGATGTGCATTTCGCTGGCGGATACATCGGGGGTCACTGCAGGGCGCTCGGCAACGATCGTGACCTCTTCCATGCCCAGCACTTCTGCCTGCAAAGAGACCGATACCCGCGTGGTCTGATCGATATTGACGACAACGGAACGCAACACAGCAGTCGTGTAACCGATCATGCGAATTTTCAGGGTGTAAACTCCGGGTGGCACGTTGAGAATGACAAAACGGCCTTCGATATCCGTTGCTGCACCCAGGTTGGTACCCTCGATGAGGATGTTGACGCCGGCAAGAGCTTCGCCGGTTTCCTTGTCACTGACGGTGCCGGCTATCTTTCCGGTAACACCAGCCTGGGCACTGCTGGCAAAGAGCAGCAACGCTGCCAGGAGCAGGGGTAGCCTGTTCACGACACATACTCCGCTTTCAGGGTTAGCCTGAAATCAAATAATAAGTCCGGCAGGGTGAAGGACGTCCGTAGGCTGCAGTGCATGCCGGAAGGTGATCTCTACGTTATCTCGAATGAACGAACACCGTGCAGGCTCTCACCGGATACACTGGCAGGGAGAAGCCTGTGCGCACGGTTAAAATAAGGGAGATAGTGGTACACGCATCTGGTTATCCAGTTTACTCAGCAAGCCGGGCCTGCCCCGGATACCGTCATCTGTCATTCCGGCCCGGCGAAGCGCAGTGCCGGAATCTCATCTTTTCAGGCAGGTGCCAGAGTCCGGGAGATTCCGGTCTTCCCTTGCGGGGAGGCCGGAATGACGGTTCTGGTGCAGACACGTGCTGTGTTCTGGCGGTCTGGCTGAAAAATGCAATATTGCAGAGTTAAATGGATAGTCAGAGTACACGCATCAATCGCGGCCGTAATAGGGGGCGCTTTTTTTCTGCATGTTGACGATCATGACGCGTTTTTTCTGCAAGTCGGGATTTCTTCGCGAAACATACATGTGGTTGCCATTGCCCCAGGCCATGGCATAGGTGTTCGGTTCCAGAACACCGGGGTAAAGCGGCTCAAAAC
>WFTM01000407.1 GCA_015485525.1 Candidatus Zhuqueibacterota bacterium
CGCCGCTGCGAGCTGTTCAAATCTCTGTGGCCCGGACAGGTGAAAAAAAGCCTGCAGCGTGCAGATGCGTTCGTTCGCCATCATTTCAGCTACATGGGCATCACGTTCGATCAGCCCGGCGAGATTGCCTGGCAGTGTGACCCGCGCAGTGGCGAGCCCTGGCCCACAGGCTTTTACCGCGATATCCGCATTTTCCGTGATGATAATGTGACGGATATCAAGCACGTGTGGGAGCTGAACCGGCTGCAGTTTTTCATCGAACTCGCCAAGGCCTATGCACTCACCGGCAAGAGCATTTATGGAGATGAACTCGATCGCCTGGTGGCGCACTGGTATGAGAGCAATCCCTACAAAACCGGCGTCGCCTGGACCAGCGCGCTGGAATCCGCCGTGCGCATTTTTTCCCTGCTGTGGACGCTGAATTTTTACCTGACCGCACCGAAGCAGAATCCGCGCACGGTTTTTCTCATCATCAAGCTGCTCTGGCTCAACGCCAGCCACATCGAAGATAACCTGTCGATCTATTTCAGCCCGTACAACCACCTCATCGGCGAAGTAGCGGCGCTTTTTGCCGTGGGCTATCTTTTTCCGGATTTTCGCCATGCAGAGCGCTGGCGTGATACAGCCTGGCATATTCTCGCAGATCAGGTCGAAAAGCAGTTTCATCCCGACGGCGCGACAGTGGAGCAGGCGACGTTTTATCATCATTTTACCCTGGGCTTTTATCTGCAGTGCATGCAGTTTCGCCGGCTGAACGGCGATGCCGTGCCGGAAAACATGGCACAACGCTGCGAGCAGGCGCTGGATTTTGCGCGTAAACTCACCCGGCCCGATGGCACCCTGCCGTGGATCGGCGACATCGATGCAGCGCGGTCGTTGTATTTTTCCGAGCCGGCGCACTGGGATTTCCGCGGATTTCAGGCTATCGGCGCCGCGCTCTTCGGGCGGCCGGATATGAAAGCACTGGCCGGCGGTCTGCGCGAAGAAGCACTCTGGCTGCTCAGCGATGCTGATATCGAGGCTTTTCATACCCTGCCGGCGCAGAGCGATGACAGCCGGTTTATCGTACTGCCGGATTCAGGTTACACGATCATGCGCAGCGGCGCAGATGAACAGGCACATTTCAGTCTGTTCGATTGCGGCCCGATTGCGCACGGCCTTTTTGCCGATGCCACACCATCAGCAGCTCATGGACACGCGGATTTGCTGGCCATCGAGCTGGCACCTTTTGGCGAAAGCCTGCTCATCGATCCCGGTTTTTCCAACTACCGTGGCGGCATCGAGTGGCACAGCTATTTCCGCAGCACAGCAGCGCACAATACCCTCACCCTGGATGGCGAATCACAACTGGTGCAGGTGGGGGTGCTGAGCTGGAGTCATGAGCCCAGGTATGCGCTGTTGCAGCATTTTCAGGGCAGTTTTGCTGTTGGTGTCTGCGGCGAGCACAGCGGTTTTCAGCGGCTGGCCGGCAGAGCCGTGCACCGGCGCACCTTTCTTTTTGTCGATGAACTATTCTGGCTGACGTGGGACCTGCTCATTCCCGGCGAACCCAATCCGGATCGCAGAGAGGTCGGGCTGCATTTTCATTTCCCGGAACATGCTACAGTGCAGCAGCATGGCGAACACACCGGTTTTGCCGTTCTGGGCAAAACGACTGCTCTGGATATTTTGATTTTTCCCGTAGCAGAGGCCATGCCCGGCCTGGCTGTGCACAAGGGCGGGGAAGAGCCGGCGCAGGGATGGATTTCACCGACCTATCGAGATCGCCGGCCGGCGCCGGTGGCAGAGGCTGTTCTGGACACAACGCTGCCGGTGGCTGTTTTGACGCTGTATGTACCGGGCCGGAAGGATGGGGCAATGCCGGAGTGCCGCCGTCACGGCCGGGAAATTCATCTCACCGCAGGGGAAAGACATTATCTGATTGAGCTGCCGGACGGCATAGCGGGAAACGAGGTGCTGCCGGCGAAACTGACCCGTGAACAGCATGGCGCATCGCGCACAGTGCTGCTTGCCGGCGCAGGGGCCGGAGGAAACGGCCACAGTCGCCAGCAACCGATTACGGAACCGGACTGAGGTAACGAGGACTGAACGTGCAGAAAAAACAGATCAAGATATTGGAGATTTCATCCTACCCGCCGCCGCGGGCAGGATGGGGGATGCGGGTTTATTTCGTCAAACGCGAGCTGGAGCAGAGCGGCCATCTGTGTACCGTGCTGAATACCGGCAAGGGGCGCTTTCTCACGGGCCGGGATTTTGAGCCGGTGTTCAGCGGGCTGGACTACGTGAAAAAAGTTTTCAAGTACCGGCTGAAGGGTTTTACCGTGCACATGCACTTGAACGGCGATTCGCCGAAAGGCTTTGTGCTCACCACTCTGGCGTTGATGATCAGCCTGGTTACGTTCAGTCGTCCGGTGATCACTTTTCACGCCGGACCGCTGCAAAAATACTTTCCGCAATCCCGGGCGCCGCAGCTAAACCTTGTGTATAAATTCATCTTTTCCGCTCCGCGCCACATCATTTGCAACAACGATCTGGTCAAAAATGCCATCGCCGGGTACGGCATCCATCCGGATAAAATCGTTCCGATCCAGGCGTTCAGCCGCCAGTACCTGCAGTTCGACGAAGTTACTCTCCCGGATACGGTTGAGGATTTTTTCCAAAAACATCCGCAGGCGATCTGCAGTTATGTCTTTTTCCGGCCGGAGTTCTTCATCGAAGAGATGATCCGGGCCGTGGCTGAAGTGGTGAAAACGCATCCGCTGTTCGGGTTGATCATCATGGGGTCAGAAAAAGGTTCGGAAGAAATTCAGGCGCTGATAGCGGAGTTGGGCATCGGCGAGCACGTGCTGCTTGCCGGAGATCAGGACCATGATGCGTTTCTGACCATCATGAGCCGGTCGAAGATGTACCTGCGCACGCCGGTGAAGGATGGTGTCTGTTCTTCGGTGCTCGAGGCCTTGTCGCTGCAGGTACCGGTGGTTGCTTCGGAAAACAATACCCGGCCGGAGAGCGTCATTCGTTACGAAAATCAAAATATCCCGGATATGGTCGAAAAAATAAAGTATGTACTCGACAATCACGCGCAGGTTGTTGCATCGATCGTCAAACCGGATATTCGTGACACGATTCAGGATGAAATCGCCGTGCTGGCCAATCGGGTTGGCACGGATTAATTCCTCTTTGAAGGGGGATACAGGGGGATGTCCTGCGAACTCGTGGCGAACTGTCTCGGGTGTTGAGTTTGTGCTTGGATTCTGGTTTTGCGTAGTTTTGCCGCAGTAGTGCTGGTAACATCCCCCTGGCCCGGCTTATGTGCCGGGCCTGTCCCCCTTCGAAGGGGGATTTTGGGGAGAGGAAATAATTTTTTTACTCATAGACAGCTAAGGATAGCCTGATGAAGATTTCTGTATTTGGAATGGGGTATGTCGGCTGCGTTTCAGCCGCTTGTTTTGCTGACCAGGGTCATGAGGTGATCGGCGTGGATGTCAATCCGCAGAAGCTGGCGATGATCAATCGTGGAGAGTCGCCGATTATCGAGCCGGGGCTGGATGAGATGCTGAAGAAGGTCGTCAGCGCTGGCAAGCTGCGTGTGACGGACAGCGCAGATGAAGCCGTACGTGGCAGCGATGTCTCGATGGTGTGTGTCGGCACGCCCAGCCGGGCGAATGGCAGCCTGGATACGCACTATCTCGATCGTGTCATGGAGCAAATAGGCGCTGCGATTGCTGATGTGGATTTCTTTCATGTCGTTGCCGTGCGCAGCACACTGCTTCCCGGCTTTGTAAAGGAACGCATCATCCCCCTGCTGGAAAATGCCAGCGGCAAGAAAGCGGGTGAAGGTTTTGGCGTCTGCGTCAATCCCGAATTCTTGCGTGAGAGTACGGCGATCAAGGATTTTCAGAATCCACCGTTCACCCTGATCGGCCAGTTTGATCAGCGCAGCGGTGATGTCCTCGCCGGTGCGTACAGCTTCCTCGAAGCGCCGGTGCACCGCACAGAGCCGGATGCTGCCTCGATGGTGAAATATGCCAGCAACGCGTACCACGCTCTCAAGGTCGCTTTTGCCAATGAAATCGGCGCGATCTGCAACGAGCTCGATATCGACAGCCAGCGGGTGATGGAGGTTTTTGCCGAGGATACCAGTCTGAATATTTCGAAAGCCTATCTCCGGCCGGGCTATGCCTTTGGCGGCTCCTGCCTGCCCAAAGACGTGCGCGCTCTGCTTTATGCCGCCAAACACCGTGACCTGCACACGCCGCTGATCTCTTCGCTGCTGCCGAGCAATGATGAACACATCCAGCGCGCGTTTGCCAAAGTGACCGGCTTCGGCAAACGAAACGTGGCGATTCTGGGGCTGAGCTTTAAACCCGGCACCGATGATCTGCGCGAAAGTCCGCAGGTGCGCCTGGCTGAGATGCTCATCGGCAAAGGCTATAAGCTGCGAATTTTTGATGAAGAAGTTTCTCTGTCCAACCTGTTCGGCCGCAACCGTGAATATATCGAAAAAGTGCTGCCGCACATCAACGAGCTGATGCATACCGAGCTCGGAGAGGTGCTGGCTGAATCCGAAGTGGTCGTCGTGGGCAAGCGGATGAAAAACCACGAGCAGATTCTCGCCCTGCTGCGCCCGGATCAGATCGTCGTCGATCTGGAAATTCACGATACAGAATGGCAACCTGCACGCAAGGAACAGATCGTATGATGCGCAAGATGGATGAGGAAAAGAACGGCTCTTCCGAAACCCGCCAGGGGCAGATCACCTATATTTCATGGGCTGAGTACTGCAGCCGCAGCGACAACACCGCCCGCGAGCTGGCAGGTACCTCCCACATGGTTTACCTCGGGGCGCTGGGATCAAATCCGTTCACGATTCTGTTCAAATACCTCGGGCAGTTCGTGATGACCATGCGTATCCTGTGGCGTGAGAAACCGCGCGCGGTTTTTGTGATGTCCCCGCCGGTGATCGCGGTGCTGCCGGCATACGTGTACAAACTGCTGACCGGAACGCCTTTTGTCATCGATGCGCACACAGCCGCTTTTCTGCATCCGCGCTGGAAACATTTTCAGTGGTTGCAGCACTGGCTCGGCCGTCGTGCGGCTACCACTATCGTCACCAACGATCACCTCGCTGAGTACGTGCAGAAAAATGGCGGGCACACGACCATCATCAGAGATGTTCCCATCGTGTACGAAGGCACGGAGACCTATCCCCTCAACGGGCGCTTTACGGTCGCGGTGGTCTGCTCGTTCAATTATGACGAACCAATCGAAGCGATTTACGAGGCCGCAGCGCAACTGCCGGAGGTGCGTTTTTACATGACCGGTAATCCGAAGGACCTCGATCCGGCGATCGCAGCGAAAAAGCCGGAAAACGTCACGCTGACAGGGTTTCTTTCAGATGAAGCCTACGGCAGCCTGATCAGCAATGCCGGAGCGGTGATGACCCTGACCACGCGCGATCACACCATGTTGCGCGGTGCCTACGAGGCCATTTATCAGGGCACGCCGGTGATCGTTTCGGACTGGAAAATGTTGCGCGAAGCATTCGACGATGGCGCCGTGCATGTGGATAACTCGGTTGAGCAGATTGTCGCGGCGGTCAATGAGATGCAGGTCAACCATAAACGCTACAAAGAAGGCGCCCTGAAATTGATGCAGCGTAAGCACGAGCGCTGGCAGAGAACAAAAGAGCAACTGCTCGCCCGTATCGGTCGTTAGGCAGGGGCGACCAGCGGGTCGTCCCTGCAGTTACCATCAACAATAATTGCATTGCCAGAATTTATGGCCAGATTGCCTCGA
>WFTM01000408.1 GCA_015485525.1 Candidatus Zhuqueibacterota bacterium
ATTCCAGAAACCATTTTTGAGGACAACCATGCGCTCTGTTTGCAAAACTCTGAAACCAGCCCTGCTTCTGCTGCTGATCACCGTGCCGGTTTTGGCCCAGCAGAAAAAAGCCCTGACGTTGCACGATTTGATGACCTTCACCAGTTTCAAGGATATCGAAATCTCCCCTGACGGTGCCTGGCTGGCGGCTTCGGCCTGGCCGGATCGCGGGGATGGTGAACTCATCGTGCGTGCCATCGAGGGTATGCGCAGCTTTACCATCGAGCGCGGCAAAAAGCCGGTTTTCTCGCCGGCAAACGACTGGCTGGTCGCTTCCGTGCCCGCGCCGGCAGACCTATTGGAAAAGAAAAAAAAGGATAAGCCCAAATCCGGCGTCACGCTGCTCGACCTCGGCTCCGGCAGCCAGCGCCATTTTGAAAAAACAGAAAAGTACGTTTTCTCGCCGGATGGCGCCTGGCTGGCACTGCACGCGTTCCTGCCGAAAAAGAAAAAAGGCAAAAAATCCGGCAGCGAAGCAGATTCCAGCGCAGAAAAACGCACCATCAATCCCGGCGCGCTGCTGCGCGTGTTGCGACTGGCAGACAGCACCGAGTTTGAAATTCCCTTTGTCCGCTCCTTTGCTTTTGACAGCACCAGCCGCTATCTCGCCTATTCCATCGCTGACAGCACGGGCGAGGGCAACGGCGTTTATCTGCGCAGGCTCTCTGCGCCGGAAACTGCCCGCAAGCTCAGCGGCAGCACCCACGGCCATTACTCCGCACTGAGCTGGGGCCGCGCCGCCGGTGCGCTGGCGTGGATCGCCTCGATGGAGGATGAAAAAGGCAAGCCCGGAGCCGGCTCCCTGCATATCTGGCATCCGGGCAGGCAGAGAGAAATTCTGCGCCTCACAGACTCGGATACGCCCGCAGGCTGGTACCTGCCCGCGCGCAACAAGCTGACCTGGTCTCTCGACGGCAAACGCCTGTTCCTCGGCCTGCGCCCGGACAAGGATTTGCAAAAGCAGCCGGAGAAAAAGGAACAGGCCGATTTCCTCGATCTCAGCGCCATCCGCGAAAACGCAGGCGTCGATGTCTGGCACTGGAACGACCCGCTGATCAATCCCAATCAAAAGAAAACCTGGAAGAAAAATCAGGAAAAAACCTGGCTGGCCGTGGTGCATCTCAAAGACAAAAAGCTGGTGCAACTCGCTGACAGCACGGTGCCGGATGTGCGCGTGCCGGATAACAGCCACACAGCGCTGGGGTTATCGGACGTTCCCTGGCAGAAATATATCACGTGGGAGGGCTGGTTTTATGATGTGTACAGCATCGACCTGAAAAAAGGCACGCGGCACAAAGTGGCCACACGCGTTTCCGGGCGGCCGGTCTATCTCTCCCCCGGCGGCCGGTTTATCGTGTACTATCAGGATAAAAACTGGCATCTGTATTCGGTGAAAAAGCGCACCAGCCGCACCCTCACCGACAAACTGCCGGTGCCGTTTTATAATGAAGATCACGATTACCCCATGCAGGTGCCGGGCTACGGCATCGCGGGCTGGCTGGCCGATGACGCGGCTGTGCTCATCTACGACAAGTTCGATATCTGGTCGTTCGACACGGCAACCGGCGCTGCCAAAAATCTCACCGCCAGCTACGGCCGTGAGCACGGCCTGAGCTTTCGCGTGCAAAAGCTCGACACCGAGAAAAAGGCCTTTGCCCGCGGTGAAAACCTGCTGCTGCATGCTTTCGACAACAACAGCAAGGAATCAGCCATCTTCACGGTCACTGCCGACAAACCGGGCGTGCGGCAGGTCTTTGCTCCGGGCCGGAAACTGCGCGTAAAGAAAAAAGCCCGCAACAACGCGCGCATCCTGTTCACTCTGGAGAGCTATGCCGAATTTCCGGATATCTGGAGCACTGACGCCGCCTTTGCCGACCAGCCGCGACGCCTGACCGAGCTGCATCCCGAGCTCAGCGACTACGCCTGGGGCTCTGCCGAGCTGGTGAGCTGGAACTCCCTCGACGGCCGGCCCATGCAGGGCGTACTGATCAAGCCGGGAAACTATCAGCAGGGCAAAAAATATCCGGTCATCGTCTATTTTTACCGCTTCTTCTCCCAGCGCGTGCACGAGTTCAACCAGATGGCGATCAACCACCGGCCGAATTTCCCCTACTACGCCAGCAACGGCTACGCCATCTTTCTACCCGATATCCGCTTCGAAGTCGGCCGGCCGGGTTTTGCAGCTACCAAGAGCCTCGTGCCCGGGGTGCAGAAAATCATCGACATGGGGATTGCAGACCCTGAGGCCATCGGCCTGCACGGGCATTCGTGGAGCGGTTATCAGACAGCGTTTATCATCACCCAGACGGATATCTTTGCCTGTGCCATCGCCGGCGCACCGGTGTCGAACATGACCAGCGCTTACGGCGGCATCCGCTGGCGCACGGGCCTGGCGCGGCAGTTCCAGTATGAAAAAACCCAGAGCCGCATCGGCGCCAGCCTGTGGGAAGGGCTGGACAAATATATCGAAAACTCACCGCTGTTTTACGCCGACCGCATCAACACACCACTGCTGATCATGTTCGGCGATGAGGACGGCGCTGTGCCGTGGTACCAGGGCATCGAGCTGTATCTGGCCATGCGGCGACTGGGCAAAGAGAGCGTTTTCCTGCAATACCGCGGCGAACCGCACCACCCGCGCAAATACCCGAACAAGCTCGACTACACCATCCGCATGAAGGAATATTTCGACCATTATCTCAAAGGCATACCCGCGCCGGAATGGATCAGCACTGGCGTACCCTATTCGGGAAAATAGCCGCGCACACACCCTGCACCTGAAACCAATTACACGCCCGGCGGTTTCTGCCGTCGGGCGGGGTGGTCGGTGATCAGATGATAACAGCAAAAGGATGAAACGCTTCGAGCACGTTCCACACCGCTAAAGCTGCATGAGGTGCCGGCGATTGCGTTTCTACTGCCACTCAAATTACGAATATCTCAGACTATGTACACACCACGTAAAATAGAAAGCAAACCCGGCTGGATGGATGAAACCGGGGTGAAAATTTATACTATTTCCTTCTCCGGCCGTGCGGTTGATCAGACTCCTTTTCACGAACGCCTCGATCATGTCAAGTCAGGCCGGGCTATCGACTGGCAGAACACCGCGGCTTTTGCCATCTTTCATGAGGGGGCAAACTGCCACTATCTGGTCCTGGCGTGGTGGGGAAATGATAATGAGCTCTTCACTTCGGTGTCGGCAAAATACGGGGATTCGTGGCAGGAAGACCCTGCACACTATTCCTTCTGCTTGTACGACATGGAGATCATGTGGGCGGAACGCAACATTTACATCAAAACCATCGACTGCGAAAACCCATCATTGCACGCATACCGCACGACGAGGGGCTTCGAACGATCTTCTTCGGAGTGAATATTTTTGAATAAAGCAGGGCGGATGTATTTTCCGGGCGGGCCGCAGGAAACAGTTGAAGTCCTGACCTGCGGGCAACGAGTGAGGCGCACGAGCGAGCGGGTGCCGGCAAAGCCGGCCCTGGTGTGCGCCCGTCAACGGATCAAAGGGGAAAAGCCGGTCCCCGGCTCTGCACTGCGGAAATCAAAAAACCGCCAGCTGGCCTACCGCTTCAACGGCCTGCGCACAACCTTTGCCGGCAGGAAACCGGGCCTGTGGCCGGCATGGTCGCAGGCCACGAGAAAAATTCTTCAGAGCGTCCCCCACCTATCGTCGCGGCGGGATAGCGGGATATTCATCCCACGCTTTAATCTGCAGGTCCGCGACACTTTTTTCCGTAATCGCCTCGATGAAGCGCTGCGCCAGACGGCTCTCGGTGATCAGCGGCACGGCAAAATCCACCGCCTTGCGCCGTATGGTGTAGTCATTGGTCAGCTCCTCTTCCTGAAAATTCTTCGGGATATTGATCACCAGATCGATCTTAC
>WFTM01000409.1 GCA_015485525.1 Candidatus Zhuqueibacterota bacterium
AAAAAAAAGCACGGATGCCATTCAAACTCGGTAGCCAGAACGTTTTATCGTTTCTGGTAGTGGGAAAAAAACATCTGGTTGTTCCGTTCTCCCGGCTTTTGTCTGAGGCAAGGTTTTACCGCGAAGGGGCGAAGAGCGCGAAGGGTGTTGAGCTGTAGAAATAATCATTGCCTGCGAGGAGGCTGTTTTTCACCGCTCAAATAATAACAACATCTTATAACGAAAAAAGATTTTATCGCCTAGCGGCTAATCGTTCAGAATAAGTGAATTTCAAATGAAACGTATCGTTTTCTTCCTCTTTTTAGCCTTCGCCGGTGGAGCGGGACCGGTTTTACACGCGCAGAGTATCGCTGTCGTCAATGCGAAAATCTGGACCGGCGAGTCAGAGCAGCCCTGGGCGCAGGCCCTGCTGGCGCGTGATGGCCGTCTCGTCGTCGTGGGCAGCAACGAAGCAGTCCGGGCGCGATTACCGCAGGATATACGCCTCATCGATGCCGGTGGTCGCCTGCTCACGCCGGGATTTATCGATGCGCACGTGCATTTCCTCACCGGTGGTTTCCGGCTGGCTTCGGTGCAGCTCCGCGACGCCCGCACGCCGCAGGAGTTCATCGCCCGCATCCGTGATTTTGCGGCTGGTGTGCCGGAGGGCACCTGGATTCTCGGGGGTGATTGGGATCACGAGCAGTGGGGCGGCACTCTGCCGCACCGGAGCTGGATCGACAGCGTGACCGCGCGCCATCCGGTCTGGGTCAGCCGTCTGGACGGCCACATGGCATTGGCCAACTCTCTTGCGCTGAAGCGCGCAGGCATCACTGCCGCAACACCGGAAGTGGCTGGCGGCAGCATCGTGCGAGATAAAAACGGCGAGCCGTCCGGCATTTTCAAAGATAACGCTATGGATCTGATTTGGCCACATGTGCCGGATGCACCCGGGCATATCAAAGACCGTGCGCTGCAGGCGGCGATGAGTTACGTGGCGCGCCAGGGTGTGACCTCGGTGCACAGCATGGGCACGTGGGATGACCTTGCCGTGTACGAGCGTGCCCGCAATCGTGGCAAACTGCGCACGCGTATTTATGCTGTCGTTCCGTTGAGTAGCTGGCAGAAACTGCGCGACAAGGTTGAGCGCGACGGCAGAGGAGATGCGTGGCTGCGTATCGGTGGGCTGAAAGGTTTTGTCGATGGCTCGCTGGGTTCGCACACGGCGGCGTTTTTTGAACCGTATTCAGATGCGCCGGATAATTCCGGACTGTTGCTCATCGAGCCGGACCTGTTGTTCGAGCGCGTGGCAGCGGCTGACCGTGCAGGATTGCAGGTGATGGTGCATGCCATCGGGGATCGCGCCAATGATATGCTGCTGACTTTGTTCCAGCGTGTGCGCACGCAAAATGGTGAACGCGATCGTCGTTTCCGCATCGAGCATGCACAGCACCTGCGGGCACAGGATATCGCGCGTTTCGCCCGGCTGGATGTCATCGCCAGTATGCAGCCGTACCATGCTATCGACGACGGTCGCTGGGCTGAAAAAGTGATCGGCACTGAGCGTTGCAGAACGACCTATGCCTTCCGCAGTCTGCTGGAAAATGGCGCCCGGATCGCCTTTGGCAGCGACTGGTTCGTAGCTCCGCCAACTCCTCTGGAAGGCATCTACGCAGCACTCACCCGCCGTACACTGGATGGGAAACATCCCGGTGGTTGGGTGCCGGAGCAGAAAATCAGTCTCGAACAGGCGTTGCGCGGCTATACGGCAGCCGGTGCTTTTGCAGGATTTGAGGAAGACACCAGGGGCACCCTCACGCCGGGTAAGCTGGCCGATTTCGTGGTCATCGACCGGGATCTGTTCGCTATTCCTGCAGAGCAGATACGTGAGGCACGGGTTGATCTCACCGTGGTCGGCGGCAGGGTTGTTTTTGAGCGCGGGGCGCAGTGAGTTGCTTTTATCCACGGTTTACGGGGGTCAATTTAGTGTAGCGGAACTCGCAAGAGTTCCGACCCGTGTTGCGCCCGAAGTGTTGCCACTTCGGCTACATCTCTCTGGCCGGAGCCTGCGTCATAGCCGTATTCAAGGTGGTGTAAAGATGGGGTTCGCTGGA
>WFTM01000410.1 GCA_015485525.1 Candidatus Zhuqueibacterota bacterium
GGTCTTTCCCATGAGCTCTCCATTCTCGGCGAGTATGATTTTGCTCTCAACGACAACGCAGGCGGTGTTGAAAGCGTGGGCGATGGCAAAGGGTATCTGAATGCCGGCATCCGCTACAACATCAAAGATGCCGTGTATTTTGAATTTTATTTCCTCGACCTGCTTGTCAACTTCCCCAATGCCGCCGGCTCACAGCGGGCCATGAAATTGACCTATTTCGAGTTCTTCTGATTTTCCCTCGTAGCGGTAACGATGCTGCAAAATCGTCAGATTTTTCTGCTTCTCCTGCTCGAAGCGTTGTTTTTTTGTTTGCTGCGGGCGTAATCGAATTCCAGCACAAGTTATGAATTTTTCAGTTTATGGACATTTCAGGCTATGAAAAAAACACGGTTTTCACTTCTCGCCGCCCTGCCTCTGCTTGTTTTTTCTCTGTCCGGATGTTATACCCTGCTGAAGCACCCTCAGGTCGTTTATGAAGATCGCCAGATACGCGATGCCGAGATGCTCAGCGGTAAGGTTGGCTATCAGGATGACTGCATCCGCTGCCACCAGCAACCGCATGATTATTACAATGCCAGCCTGCCCTATGGCTCGTATTACCGCGGGCGCGGCGTTTCCTGGCTGTATTATTATGATTCGCCGTGGTGGTCGAACCCGCGTTACTACGGCACAGGCGAGCCGGAGCAGGAACAGGGGCTGCCCAATCCGCGCCAGTTTGGTCGCCGCCACAGCACTGCCGGTGGCGGGGGCACTTCTGCAGGTACGGGTTCGGTCTCACCCGGCACAGGAGCGCGCGCACCCGTGGCCAAACGAGGGGGCAGTGCGACTGAAACCTCGGAAAAAGAACCTGTGAAGGAAAAACGAAGCGCACGGCGCTCGTCATCTGACTCAGGAAAAGAGACCCGCCGCAAAAAGAAAAATTGAGCTGTGGAAAACCGTTGTGTCTGTATTCTTCATGATGGCGCTCTTTCAGGTGTTGTGCGAAAGCTGGAACATGTTCAGCCTGAGTGTGATTTTTTTACCCCCGATACCCTCTGCTCGAAGCGCTGGTTTGTGAATAAATTAGCTTGTCTGCCCGACGCTGAGTGAACGGGATAGCCTGGCAGCATTGTACTCACCATTTGGCGTTTGGCCGGATGCAATGCATACTCGTCCGGAAGGTTTGATTTTGTTTAAGGTGAATTCCCGGAATTCAAGGGTGTGCAACGGAATAGCCTGACATACCGGAAGGAAAACTATGCTGCAAAAAAAGATTCAGAACCTGAACGAAAAAGCGACATCCCTGCTCGATGAACTCTCGCAATCCCCTCCCGCACTCCTGTCCCGAAAACCCTCTCCTGAAAAATGGTCTGTACTCGAAATTGTGGAACATCTCATCATTTCCGAAGAGTTGTTTTTTGCGCAGATTATGAATGCAGAAGCCAAGCCCGGGCGAAAGCGCACCCTCAAACACAGGCTCCTCTATAAAGTGGTGATGTTTATTCTCGGCTCGCCCATTCGCGTCAAGGCGCCATCACGCCGGTTGCTGCCTGCCGGAAATCAGACTCTGGGTGACCTGCGCAAACGATGGCTCGTCAGTCAGGAAGGGTTTCTGGCATGGCTGAACAGTGAGGGCAGGGGGATTGACCCTGAAGCTGCTCTGGCGTGGCATCCTGTCGCCGGGCCGATGACGGTACTGCAGGCGATGGATATGGTCGAGCGCCATCTGATGCGGCACAGAGTGCAGATACAGGCTCTGCTCGCATCCAACTGAGGCTGGAAGAAACTTGTAGTGTCGTGACCCGGGCACCTGCTCAAACAACACGCAGGTGTGTCCCCTTGAAAATAGCGGGTCATGGAAACATGAGGAAAAATGATGATGCACAGAACGGTTATCACAGTAGCCCTGTCTTTCGGATTGTCCCTGCCCTCGGCTTTTGCCCAACAGCAGACCGCAGTCTCGCGCGATAGTTTGTTGCAGGCAGCCCGTGAGATTATGACCACGGCCCGCTACTGTGCTTTGATTACGCTCAGCACTGACGGCCGGGCTCATGCACGGATCATGGACCCCTTTGCTCCGGACTCGGGACTGATCGTTCATCTGGGGACGAATGCGCTGAGCCGGAAAGTCGGCGAAATTCGCCGCGACCCGCGCGTCACCTTGTTTTATTTTGATCGCGCTGGTGCAGCATACGTCAGCCTGTACGGCACAGCGGTGATCGAAGAGAACGCTGAGGTGCTGCAGCGCTGGTGGAAAAAAGAGTGGCAGGCATTTTACCCGGAGCGTGAAAAAACCTACCGGGTCATAACCGTGCGGCCGCAGCGGCTTGAGGTCGTCAGTGAAAAACACGGCATTCTCGGGGATACGCTGACCTGGGCAGTGCCGGCTGTAGATTTTGAGAGCAAAGACAACCGTGACCCTGCACGAAAATAATACATAGCGGAGTCGCTGGCACCGGCTCATCGTTTTTCTACCGGGGCATGGAGTGGCCACGCAGAAGTAGGCCGGAGCACAGACACAGCGGTTGCAGTCTGAATGAGACCCGGACGCAGGTCTCAGGGAGAAAACGAACAGGATACAGCAAAAAGAACCGGGGTGGATTCAGAAGTGGAGAAGAAGATGTCACGAGCGACAAAAATCATTCTGGGGATCGCTGGCTTTCTGCTGATAACGGCTGCGGCGGTGTTTTTTCTTGGGCATCGCATGCTGAACAAGTCCTTACCGGATTATAGTGAAGATATCAAACTCGATATTTTGCAGAAGCCGGTGCAGGTTTACACCGATGAGTGGGGTGTGCCGCATATTTTTGCGGAGAATGAGGAAGATATGTTCCGTGCTGCGGGCTATGTCGTTGCCAGCGAACGCCTGTGGCAGATGGACCTGATGCGCCGCGGTGCTACCGGCAGGCTGAGCGAGATTTTCGGGTCACAGGCTCTGGAAACAGATAAATATCTGCGCACGATCGGCATCGACGCGATAGCGAAAAAAATTGCCGGGGAGTTGTCTCCGGCCTCGCGTGCATTTCTGAAACTCTATACAGACGGTGTCAACGCCTTTATACGCGACAATCGCTCGCGTCTGCCGGTTGAGTTTGCCCTTCTCGGCTATGAGCCTGATGAGTGGAAGATCACCGATTCGATCGCGATCATCCGTATCATGGCTGTGCGGCTCAGTTATGCATTGCGCCAGGACCCGGTACTGTTCCGGCTGGCCAATAAGATCGGCCTGAAAAAAGCGCTCGAAGTTTATCCGGACTATCCCAAAGACGCGCCGCTCATCGTTTCAGAACTCATGCGCAGGCTCGACCCGGTTTTTGGCCTGATGTCAGAACGTGGCCGGGCGGTGGGCCAGATTCTCGGCGGACCGGGAGTGCTCGCAGGAAGCAACAGCTGGGTCGTAGCCGGCAGCCGGACAGACAGCGGAAAGCCGATTCTGGCAAACGATCCACACCTCGGCCTGCATCTGCCGCCGATCTGGTTTGAAATGCATCTTTCCGGCGGGGATTTTAACGCCGCCGGCATGCACCTGATTGGTACTCCCGGGTTGGTGATCGGCCACAATGAGGTCGCTGCGTGGGGGCTCACTAATGGCATGATCGACGACGGTGACATATATTTTGAAAGGCTCAACCCGGAAAATAAAAATCAGTACTGGAACGGCAAAAGCTGGCAGCCTGTTGAGACACGCGCTGAAGTCATCGAAGTTAAGGGCCAGGAAGATCCGGTCATCCTGCAGGTACGCAGTACCCCGCGCGGCCCAATCGTTTCCGATGTGCATCCTTTGTTTCGCGATGATACCACGGCCATCAGCTACCGGTGGACCGGCCACCTGGTCAGCGATGAAATACAGGTTTTTTATCGCCTCGCCAAAATGCAGTCGTGGGACGATTTCCTCGCAGCACTCAGAGGGTTTGTCGCACCGAGTCAGAACTTTATCTATGCCGATACCTCCGGGGTCATCGGGTACCATCTCGGCGGCTATATCCCCATCCGCCGCGACGGCAAGGGCTATCTCCCCTATAACGCATGGGACCCGGCTGGTGACTGGCTGGGCCCGGTTCCCTTTGAGCGCATGCCGCAAAGCTACATGCCGGAAAAGAATTTCATCGTCACAGCAAACAATCGCATGGTGCCGGACAACTGGCCCTGGTACCTCGGTTTCGCATGGGAACCAGCCAGCCGTGCTGCGCGCATCACTGAACTGCTGCAGCAGGAAGACACTATCGATGTAGCCGCTATTGCCAAAATCCAATCGGACGTGCACTCGGTTTATGCCCGTGGTGTGCTGCAGGCGATCAGCAAAGTGGTGACCAACGAGCAGATGCCCGCTGAGCTGCGTGACTACTGGCGTTTGCTGGAACAGTGGGATCACGAAGCCGGCACTGAAAGCGTCGAAGCGACTTTGTTCAATGTGTTTATCGTTCAGTTGATGCAGGACGTGCTGCAGGATGAAATGGGTGAAAAGCTGTACGATGAATTCCGCGACTGGAATAACTTCCCCTCCCGGGCAGTTGAATATCTCGTTTCCGTGCCCCGATCAAGCTGGTGGGATGATATCACGACGCCGGAGAAAGAGGGGATGCAGGACATCATAGCGCGCAGTTTCGGGCAGGCGGTTTCCTGGCTGCGCGAAAACTACGGCGATGGGCCGGGATTCTGGGAGTGGGGCAAAATACACACGTTGACTCTGGCACACCCGGTAGGGGGGCAGAAGCCCCTGGATATGATTTTTAACCGTGGCCCTTATGCCGTGGGCGGCTCACCGAACAGTGTTGCCAAGGCTGAGTACAAACTCGCCACCCCGTTCTCTGTCGTCGCCGGTGCCTCCATGCGCATGATCGTGGATATGTCACAGCCGATGCAGGCGCACACGGTCATCCCCGGTGGCCAGTCCGGGCAACCCATGTCTGAGCACTACGCCGACCAGATCGAACTCTGGGTCCGGGGGCGGCACAAAATCGTGCAGATGGACAGGCATCTCGTCGAACAGCAGGCTGTCGCCACCCGGACGTTAACCCCGCTTCGTGATCAATAAGGGGCAAACGGCGTGGCCCGGATGTGCCGCGACATTCATGTCGCGTCCCTGCCATCACCACTGGAGCAGACTGAAGAACGAAAACCATTCTGCCGCGCGACATGAATGTCGCGGTACCTGTGGTCACCTCAACACCGTGGGTCGCTCAGGAACTATGTCATCAACGATCCCCAAAATTGGGCCGGGGACAAAGATCATTTTTAAACCCAAACACCGGCCGGGAGTGCACAACGATGATTTCCCAACCCACACAATCTGAGGAAGAACCGGATTTTGCCCGGCCGATGTTACAACGGGCGATCTTTTTATCGCAGTGAGTTTCACCCTGTTTTTGCTTCACGGTTGATGAAATTCTGCCGGCTCGTTTGAAAAATAGCGGGTGGTGAGCGTTCATAAAATAAGGGAGGAATGCCATGGAGTTCAAGCCGATCGCTGATTTTCATATCGGCGACGAGATAACCGGATTCTATGTTCTGCGGCGTGCAGACCTGAAGTCCCGCCGCGACAACAAAGGGCATTACCTCGCTGTGGACATTTCCGATGCAACCGGCCATATTTCCGGGAATGTCTGGGAGCAAGCTGACCGTATCGCCAATACGGTGCAGGCCGGCGATGTGGTGAAAATCCGTGCGCAGGTTCAGAGCTACCAGGGCAACAAACAGCTCTCCATTCAGCGCCTGCGCAAGGCTGATGAGCGCGATGATATCGATATGAAATATCTCGTGCCGACTGTCAAGGAAGACATCCAAACTCTGTGGAAGGAATACACCAGCCTGGCCGGAAGTCTGGTCAATCCATTTCTTCGCTCCCTGTTGCGCAAGTTCATCGATGACCCTGAGTTCGAGGCCGATTTTTGCGAAACACCGGGCGGGAAAATGTGGCACCACGGTTATCGTGGCGGCTTGCTCGAGCACACGGTCGGCGTGACCAAGATTTGCAAAGCACTGGCGCCACTGTATCCTGAGGTGGATCGGGACCTGCTGATCGCGGCGGCTTTGCTGCACGATATCGGTAAAATCCGCAGCTACAGCCATGGGCCGACTTTTGACTATACGGACGAAGGCCGGCTGCTCGGGCATATCGTCATCGGCAACCAGATGGTACTCGAGCGCATCGCTGATATTTCGGCTTTCCCGGAAGAGCTCAGCACCAGTCTGCAACATTTGATTCTGAGCCACCAGGGAAAGCTGGAGCAGGCCTCACCTGTAGTGCCTATGACGGCTGAGGGGTTCATCCTGTATTATGCTGATGAGATCGACTCCAAACTCAACGCCTATTACAGAATCAAATATCGCGAACACAAAGATGATGTGCGCTGGAGTTCATACGTCCGGCTGCTGAATCAGTTTTTTTATTTTGGCCCCAGGAAAAAGCCGGGCTGAGCCCGGAGTTAAGACGACAGAACTGTGAATCCGACAACAGAAAGATGAGCATGAACGATACACTGCTGGATATCAAAACCCTTGGTGAACTGAAAAAATCAGGATACCGTGTTCTGCCTGTAAAAGAGGAAATGCGGCGTAATCTGCTGCGCAAACTCGCTGCCGGTGAAACAGTATTTCCGGGCATCATCGGTTACGACAAAACCGTGATCCCGCAGCTATACAACGCCATTCTGTCTCGTCACGATTTTATCTTGCTCGGGCTGCGCGGACAGGCCAAAAGCCGTATTTTGCGCATGCTCCCGGCCCTGCTCGATGCGTATATACCGATCATCAGGGACAGCGAGATAAACGACAATCCCTTTGCTCCAATCAGCAAACAGGGCAGGGAAGCGGTGGCTGAAAAAGGAGATGAGACCGAGATTGAGTGGGTCAGCCGGGAACAACGCTATGGCGAAAAACTGGCGACACCGGATGTCACGATCGCTGACCTGATCGGCGATATCGATCCGATCAAGGCAGCAGCGCACCGCCTGCACTATGCTCATGAGGGCGTGATCCATTTCGGCATTATCCCGCGTATGAACAGAGGGATTTTCGCGATCAACGAGTTGCCTGACCTGCAGCCACGCATCCAGGTCGGTTTGTTCAATTTGATGCAGGAAAAAGATATTCAGATTCGCGGCTTCCCGGTACGCATTCCGGTCGATGTACTCATGGTGTACTCGGCCAACCCGGAGGATTACACCAACCGCGGCAGTATTATCACACCGTTGAAAGACCGGATCGGTTCGCAAATTCTCACCCACTATCCAGCAGATATCGCCTCGGCTGTGGCGATCACGGCGCAGGAGGCCTGGGTGAACCGTGGAGATGGCGTCACAGCCCGGATCGTACCTTTTATGCGTGAGATCGTCGAGCAGACGGCTGTCGAGGCGCGCACGAGCGAATACGTTGACCAGAAGAGTGGGGTGAGTGCTCGTATGACGATTTCCTTCCTGGAGAATATCGTCAGCAACGCCGAAAGGAGGGCCTTTGCAACCGGAGCCAAAGAGGCTGTGGCGCGCATCTGCGATATGTTTGCAGCGCTTTCGGCTGTAACCGGAAAGATTGAGCTGGTTTATGAGGGGGAACAGGAAGGGGTAACGAACGTCGCGCAGGGGTTGCTGGGCAAGGCGATTCGTACGGTATTTCTGAGTTTTTTCCCCGATCCGTTCAAAGCGGCGAAAAAGGAGCAGAATCCCTACCAGCAGGTACTTGCCTATTTTAAAAACGAGAAAACCGTGGAAATTTCTGACGACCTCCCGGACGAAGCCTTCCGGACCCGCCTGCAGGCAGTTCCGGGGTTGGAAAAACTGGTCGATACGCACATGCCGGAGGCGTATTCTACAGCAGCGGAAAAAGCGGTGTGCATGGAGCTGGTTCTGGAAGGCCTGCACCAGAACTCCATGCTCAGCAAAGATGAGCTCGATAACAGCCGCGTTTACGGAGATATCATCAAGCGCATGTTCGACGACCTCGACGATGATGATACCAACCGGTATGCCTGAAACAGAAAACGGGAGCGGTACTGCATGTGTCAACCGCTCCCGTTTGCGTTTTTTTCATGTTGTGCGCCAGCCGGACATGAAATACCCGCTATGCCGATATTCGTCCCGCCGTTAGACCATCCTGTTAATCTCCCCGTATCCCACCATCGAGACCTGTGGCGCCCGGCACTGTGGCTTTTTATGAGGCCGGACGGCCGATGGAGAAGTAATCGATGCCGTATTTGCGCATGCGTTTTGGGTCGTAGAGATTCCTGCCGTCGAAAATGACCGGAGATTTCAGCGTTTCTTTGATCAGCAGGAAGTCCGGCTCGCGGAATGAGTTCCATTCGGTCATGATGATCAGCCCATCGGCGCCTTCGATGGCGTCGTAGCGTTTGTCAAACAGCTCAAGACCATCGCCGACCCGGTCGCCGAAAATGCGTTTGGCCTCTTTGAGCGCTTCCGGATCGTGTGCGCGCACTTTGGCGCCGGCTTTGTTGAGGGCGTTGATCATGCTGATAGCCGGAGCCTCGCGCATATCATCGGTTTTGGGTTTGAAAGCCAGCCCCCACATGGCAAAGGTCTTACCCTTCAGGTCCTCGTCGAAATATTTCATGATTTTTTCCAACAGCACGGTTTTCTGCCGTTCGTTCACCCGCTCTACAGAGTTGACGATCTGCAGGTCGAGGCCGTAATCTTTGGCGGTTTTGATCACCGCTTTGACATCTTTCGGGAAGCAGGAGCCGCCGTAGCCGGTACCGGGGTAGATGAAATGCGGGCCAATACGGCTGTCAGTGCCGATGCCTTTGCGCACCATGTTGACATCTGCGCCCACGCGGTCACACAGGTTGGCGATTTCGTTGATGAAGGAAATCTTCGTCGCCAGCAGGGCGTTGGCAGCGTATTTGGTCAGCTCTGCGCTCTTTTCATCCATGATCAGGATCGGATTGCCGGAGCGGACGAAAGGTGCGTACAGTTGCGCCATGGTATCGGCAGCATCGGGATTGCTGGTACCGATAACGACGCGGTCCGGACGCATGAAATCGTCGATAGCAGCGCCCTCTTTGAGGAATTCCGGATTGGAGACCACATCAAAGGGATGGTTGGTGTGCTTGCTGATTTCTTCTTTGACCTTTTCAGCAGTGCCGACAGGTACGGTGCTTTTGTTGACGATGATCTTGTAACTGTTGGCATAGGTGCCGATATCTTTTGCCACGGCGAGTACGTGCTTGAGATCCGCGGAGCCGTCCTCATCCGGCGGTGTGCCCACTGCGATAAAAATGATTTCAGATTTTTCCACCGCGCTTTTGATGTCCGTGGTGAAATGCAGACGTTCCTCGCGAACATTGTGCTCGACCATTTCGTTCAGGCCCGGCTCGTAGATCGGGATTTCGCCACGATTCAGCATTTCGATTTTTGCCGGATCGATATCGACGCAGACGACATCGTTGCCTGAATCGGCGAAACAGGTGCCTGCAACGAGACCAACATATCCGGTACCGACGACCGCTATCTTCATTTTTTACTCCTTAAAATAAGCTCCTCGGGTGTCGCTGTTTATTGAAAACCTTTGTTTCCTGCTCTCATATACTTCGGCTGTAACATGGAAATACATTACTGCAGTGAAGCTGTAAAAATAACGTTCTCACGCAACGAAATCAAGGTGAATAACCGAACGTCATGAATGATGGCAGAGAGTAAGCACATCATCCTGCAGACTATTCTTCAGAAATGCATCTCCCCGGTCGATAACTTGTTGAGCAAAAGCCCGCCGGACAACAACGCCGGTTGCTCCAATCCTGCTTGCTGGTGCCGTTGTATTCCACTACCTGGAACGCGGTCATTCAATATGCCCGGAATGACGGATGGCAGAATATAGGGCAGGCCCGGTTAGCTGCTATCAACAGGGTAGCCGGATGTTTTGTCAGGATGTCACGAGAAGGCTTTCTGCCGGAATAAGATTTCAGTCCCGACTCCCCCTGCCCGATACGTTCATGCATACATCGGGGCAAAGGGAAGATTTTATGAAGAACCGTTCAGAATGTCGTGCCCTCTACTTTACAGCATTTTAACCGGAGATGCGAAAATGGATTTAAAAACAAAGAAAACCGGCCGGATACTCAGCCTGAAACCCCTGATGACCCGGCTGGTCGCGGATACGTCACTTGAGTTTATGGATGGGCTGGAAAAAATCATTGCAGAGGACTGTGATCTGGTGATCCTCAATCTTTCAGAAATCGAGTTCATCGACAGCCGTGGATTGGGCGCCTTTGTCATGCTGGTGAAAAACAAGCCAGAGCATGTACGCATCGCTATCTGCGAGCCCACGGAAGATGTGCTGACTGCCTTCAAACTGACCCGGCTCGATAAGATCATCCCGTTGTACAGCTCTGAGGAAGAAGCAATAGAAGATTATAAACAGAGCGGCAGCCAACACGTGCACCTGGAAGAAAAGTAAGCTGGTGGCTGAGATGTAGAACCTGGTTTTCGCAAGCTTCCCTGTGCTCAGCGCTGATCAGGGAATAAAAACGAGTTTACGCAATGAGTCTTCACGTTAAAACAAGACACTTATGGATGTTTTAGTTGCAGAAGATGATTACGCATCGAGACGGCTGCTTGAAGTCATGCTCCTGCGCTGGGGGTACCATGTCAAGACGGCGGCTAATGGTGCGGATGCCCTGGAGATCATCGCAGCACAGGAAGCGCCTCTGCTGGTGCTTCTGGACTGGATGATGCCGGAGATGTCCGGCCCCGAGGTTTGTGTGGGGGTGCGAAAAATGGATATCCCTGGCATGTATATCATCCTGCTGACTGGCAAGGATCGCAAGGAAGATATCATCATTGGCCTGAATTCCGGTGCGGATGATTATATCACCAAGCCATTTCACAAGGAAGAACTCAAGGCGCGGTTGCAGGTGGGCGAGAGAATTATCTCTCTGCAGCAGACCCTGGCTCAGCGGGTGGCTGATCTGGAACATGCTCTCAAGCATGTCGATCAGTTGCGCCAGTTATTGCCGATCTGTGCGTACTGCAAGCGCATCCGCGATGACAAGAACTACTGGAGCCAGCTCGAAGAGTATTTTTCCGAGCACACCAATACTGAGTTCAGTCACAGCATCTGCCCCGACTGTTTCGAGAAACACGTCAAGCCACAACTCTGACACGCGTGTCTTTCTCGTCAAACCCTTGTTTTTTCCCGATTATTTTTCGTACTTTATCCCGATTTATTCAGCCCGATCATTCATGAATGAGCGCCTCATACAGGGATGATCGGGATATCCCATTTCTCACTCCGAATAATCACTGTGCATCGATGCGGCACTGCGGTGCAGGGCCCGTTCCCGGTTTGTGACTGACCGTTATCCCACTAGAGCAGGAGCAGCAGCCATGTCAGGAAAGAAAAACGATACAGCTCATCAGAACCCGCGAGGATATGAATTCATCAAGGAAATCGGCGGTATTCGCGAATATCGCATGTTGTCAAACGGCTTGACCGTCCTGTTGCGCCGCGATGATTCCGCACCGGTGGTGACGTTTATGGTCACCTATCTGGTCGGCTCCCGCAATGAAGCCACCGGACACACTGGCGCCACTCACCTGCTCGAGCACATGATGTTTAAAGGCACGCCGACGTTTAACCGGGAAAAAGGCACGCAGATCGCCTCGGAGCTGCAGAAGGTCGGTGCGCTGATGAACGCGACGACCTGGTTTGACCGTACGAATTATTATGAAGTTTTGCCTTCAGAGCAGCTCGAGTTTGCCATCAAAATCGAAGCAGACCGCATGCGCAACAGCATGCTGCGCGAGGAAGATCATCGCAGTGAGATGACGGTGGTACGCAATGAGTTTGATATCGGGGAGAATAAGCCGGAGCGCGTCCTGCACGACCGGTTATTCTCGCACGCCTACATCGCCCACCCCTACCATCATTCGACCATAGGCTGGCGTTCGGATATTGAAAATGTCAGCACAGCCCGTCTGAAGGAGTTTTACGATACATACTACTGGCCGAATAATGCTACCGTGAGCGTGATCGGGCATTTCCCGGAGCCGGAAGTTTTCGATATGCTCAGTGAGCATTTCGGTGCTATCAGTGCCTCTCCACACGAAATTCCGCCGATGTACACGAGCGAGCCGGATCAGCAGGGTGAAGTCCGCTTTACTCTGCGTCGCCCCGGCCAGGTAGGGATGGTCGCTATCGGCCATAAAATTCCAGAAGCCCTGCATGCAGATACAGCCGCGCTCGAGCTGCTGGCAGGTGTGCTCAGTATGGGGAAATCCAGCCGGCTCTACCGCAAGCTGATCGACAGCAACCTGGCTATGGTGCAGTACACGCACCCATTTCAGCTCCGCGACCCTTCTCTGGTCATCACCCATGTTACTCTGACCCCTGAGAGCACCCAGGGAGAAGTCGAGAAAATCGTTCTGGAGACATACGACGA
>WFTM01000411.1 GCA_015485525.1 Candidatus Zhuqueibacterota bacterium
AAAGATTCACGACCACCATATCAATCGGCGGAATGCCGTGTTCGGCCATCACCGCGTCATCCACGCCCCGGCGTCCGAGCAGGCCGCCATGCACTTTCGGGTGCAGGGTTTTCACGCGCCCGTCCATCATTTCCGGGAAGCCGGTATAGTCCGAGACTTCAACCACGGGAATGCCTTCATCGGCCAGCAGTTTTGCGGTGCCGCCGGTGGAGAGAATTTCCACCTGATATTTTTCATGCAATGTACGGGCGAAATCGGCAATGCCGGACTTGTCGGAAACGCTGATCAGGGCGCGGGTAATTTTGGACATGTTTGAACCTTGTGATATAGGGGGTTGTGATTAACGCAGAGGACGCAGAGTCGCAGAGACGCAAAGATTTATGAATTAGATATCATTCGTGTGGCGTATATATCTTTAAATAAACTCTGCGTCTTCGCGCCTTTGCGTCCTCTGCGTTTATTATCCGTGCCTGTGCTCAGGCTAAATAGCTGTTCCAAATACCAGTACAGCTATGGAACAGCGGTGGAACTGTAGGTACGGCTTCAGCCGTACATGTTCGATTGAAATCGAACCTACAATTAAATACCTCGTAGCTTGCTGCGGGGTAGTTTATCCGTGCCTGTGCTCAGGCTAGTTATGCAAATCGTAAAGTTTTAATTTCTTGCGCAGGGTGCCGCGATTGATGCCGAGCATTTCCGAGGCCTTGCTCTGGTTGCCGCGCGTGTATTTGAGCACGCAGCGCAGCAGGGGTTCTTCAATTTCCTGCAGCACCACCTGATAAAAATCGGTGGTGGTGTGGCCGTCCAATTGTTTCAGATACATTTCAACCGCATCTTCGACGCAGGCGCGCAGGGGTTTGTTGACCTGTTCTTCTATTTTGTTATCCAGATCATTTACAGCTTTGTTATCGATGAGAGCTTCAGTCATGCTGCTATTTCCTCCTTGTTGATTAGGGTAGTGAAGAATGTCTCCACCATGTTTTTTTGATCCTCAGCAGCCTCGATCCGGTTGATCATTTGCCGGAAGGCGGCGCCGTGTTGCTGGCCTTTGCTATACCAGCTGATGTGCTTGCGAGCCATGCGCACACCGGTGTATTCACCATAAAAGTCATAAAGATTATCGAGATGATCCAGCAGGATGCGGCGAATCTCCTGTAGATCGGGTTCGGCCATGATTTCGCCGGTTTCCAGGTAGTGCAGAATTTCCCGGAATATCCAGGGGCGACCCTGTGCGGCGCGGCCAATCATGATGGCGTCAGCGCCGGTGTAGTCGAGCACGAAGCGGGCCTTTTGCGGGCTGTGGATATCGCCGTTGGCGATGAGCGGAATGCGGATCTGTTGTTTGACCTCGGCGATGGTGTCGTACTCGGCATCGCCATGATACTGATCGGCGCGGGTGCGGCCGTGAATGGCCAATGCCTGTATACCGCAGTCTTCGGCAATGCGGGCGATGCGCGGCGCATTGCGGTGTGCCTGATCCCAGCCGGTGCGGATTTTCAGGGTCACGGGAACCTCGACTGCCTCCACCACAGTCTGCAGGATATCGGCGACCAGTTTCTCGTCACGCATGAGCGCGGAACCGGCCAGCACGTTGCAGACTTTTTTGGCGGGACAGCCCATATTGATATCGATGATCTGCGCGCCGCGTTCGGCGTTGTAACGCGCGGCTTCGGCCATCATGGCCGGATCGGTGCCCATGATTTGCACGGATTTGGGTTCGATTTCACCGTCGTGGTTGGCGCGGCGTTGCGTTTTTTTGCTGCCCCAGAGCAGGGAATTGGAGGAGACCATTTCCGAGACGGCCATGCCCGCGCCGAGCTTTTTGCACAGTTGACGAAAGGGCAGATCGGTAACGCCGGCCATCGGCGCGAGGATCAGATTGTTGGCAAGCTGGTAAGGTCCAATTTTCATGAAATCTGGGGTGCCCTGTTCCCGGTTTACCGGCGACTGCGCGTTCTGGTGCAACATCCACAGTATGCACGGCATTGAAATAGTATGAACTCGCCCGGGCTTTATCTTTTACAGGCGCTTCTTTGCCCTTATTTGAATTGCGGGGCGGAGCCTGTGGTTTGTTTTTAGCCTTGTTGACGGGGCGATAATGATACCTGCATTAGCGGGAAGGATAAAGCGACTCTGCTGCTTTTTTGGGCTGAATTTATCCCGCCCGGGCGGGATTTTTTCACAAAAACTGAAACTCGAAATTGACCGCGTCCTTGCCCGGATCCAGCACGCCGATGCGAATGTGTACCGGTGCGCCCGGTTTCATCAATAAAAACGGGCTGTTAAGGCTGCCCAGATAATCGGCCGGGGTGAAATTGCGTTGAGCCACCACTGAGCCGGTCAGATCTGACAGCGTCACCCGGATATCCGGATAAGGCTGGCTGAAGCCGGCCCGATTGATGATCGTCGCGGTAATCAGCAGAGCGTTTTTCTTTTGCGGATGGGCGCGGATATCGCGCTCCAGAATTCGCATTTTATCGAGATCCCGCTTTGCGTGAATACGGCAGGGCGCATAGCGGCAGAACTGTTCCAGCCAGGGGCGGGTCTGGGGAAAGGCGGTGACAATGGCGATATTACGGAACAGAGCGAGCTGGGCAAGCAACGCGCCGCTGAGTAGTAAAATAAGGAATAGACCGGCGATGATTTTCCAGACGCTGGTTTTTTCCGGCTCGGCGACGGCAAGCGAATCGCGCAGACGGCGCGGGATGTCCGGCTCCTGTTTTTTATCGGCGGGATCCGCCAGATCGCCTTCCAGCGGGCGAGGAAGATCGGTCAGGGAAATGGCTTCGTCTTCAAATTCGATATTGTCGCTGCTGCTGTCGATGCGGGCATCTTTACCGAAGGCCGCCAGCACTTCTTTTTCGACCCGGTAATCCTGTTCATCAAGTTGTTCGCCATAAAGGGGGAGTTCCGAGTCGGCAAAGATACTGTCGATGGCCTGATTGATCTCATCTTCGTCATCGACCGGGTCAGTTTTTTTATCCGCTGCGGGCTTTTTATGTTGTCCGGGCCTGTCGTCGAGAATGCCTGTTCCCGGCTGGTTTTCCTCAAGCTCGGCCATGCCCAGCTCAAGTTGCTGATGCATGTCTGAGAAAATATCATCGATATTCTGTTCTTCTTTCAGCCCATCGTTGATATCGGTATATTCATAGGATTCCTGCGCCTGTGTTTGCGCTGTTTCATTTGCCGGCGCGGGTTCCTCATCGACTTTAAACCAGTCATCGGTCAGATCATCTAAAATAGCCTCGGAGGAGCTGGGACTGAGTTCATCTTCCTGTTTGGCCGGCTCGGCATTCAGAGCGAAGGGATCATTTTCGTCAGCCGCTATCCCGGAAAAATCATCCTGCGCGGAAAAAGAGGGCAGATCAAAGTGATCCTCAAACGCCGGCGAGTCGGCGGGATGGTCTTCGCTTTCCTTGAGTTCGCGTTCACTGGCGCGTGACATGGCTGCTGCAAAGGCGGCAGGCTCGGATTTATTTGTTGCAGGCGAGCTATCGAGTGAATATTCATCCGTATTGTTGTCGGGCAGATTTTCAGTAAGATGCTCGCTGCCATTGAAAACCTTCTGACAGTGCCCGCAGCGCACCAGTCCTTTGGCGATCGCCAGTTGTTGTTCGGTGATGCGGAAGCAGGTTTCACACTTGGGACAGCAGGTAAACATAATTTGATTTTAACGGGTACTCGTCGGGCGTGGCCGACAGCCATGAAAGCAGGCAGTATAAGCAATTGCGCGAGACAATAAAAATACTCTTTGTTGCCGGTGCAAACCCGGTTGCAGGATGGCGCACCGGCCAATATATCAGGATGCCGGTGATGTGTTCCTGATCCCCTGCAGGCAAATCCATTCCTCTTCCTGCCGGTACAGGCTCATCTCGAACCAGCGGCCATAGGCGCGTATCAGCTCTTCCGCCTGCGACTCAATAATGCCGGAAAGCACGAGATGGCCGCCGGGTTGCACATGTTCGGCAAACCGGGGCGCGAGCGCATGCAGGGGGCCGGCGAGAATATTCGCCAGCAGCAGCGGCACGCCGGCGGGCGGGCATTGCTCGGGTAGATAAACCTGAATCTGCGCGGACACCCGGTTGAGTTCGGCGTTGTCCCGGGTGGCCAGCAGCGCCTGCGGATCATTGTCCACCGCCAGCGCCGAAGCCGCGCCCAGTCGGCAGGCGGCAATCGCCAGAATGCCGGAGCCGCAACCGTAATCGATCACGGTCTGATCAACAGGCGCATGGGCGTCCAGCCAGCGCAGGCACATGGCGGTGGTGGGATGGGTGCCGGTGCCAAACGCCAGTCCGGGATCGAGCAGAATATTCACCGCATCCGGATCGGGTGGCGTGAAGGTGCTGGGCACGATCCAGAGTTTTTCGCCAAAGCACATAGGCTGGTAATCGTCCATCCATGCGCGCACCCAGTCCTTGTCTTCCAGCGGGTTCAGGGTCCAGTCCGGCAAAGGCGTCTCGCCCAGCGCCTGCGCAATGTCAGCCAAAATTTGCTCGATATCAGCATCGGCTTCAAACAGACCACTGATCCGAACCTGTTTCCACAGCGGCGTCGCCCCGGGGGGCGGCTCAAACAGCGGTTGATCAGCGGCATCCTGCATGGTCACCGCGCTCGCACCCGCCGCTTCCATCAATTCGGAAAGACGTTCGACCTGCTCGGGATGGGTTTCAAATTTTAGTTGCAGCCAGGGCATCGTT
>WFTM01000412.1 GCA_015485525.1 Candidatus Zhuqueibacterota bacterium
GTTCTTACCGTATTTGCTGAAAAAACTGCTGCTGCGCTGCAAGAGCATCGTCACTGTTGAGCTGCCTTTTGGATCAGCCATGTTCTTTTGCCTGCTTTGGTTGTTTTAGCCTTCTGTAATCAAGAAAGTGCCCGCTGGGCTCGGGATGCAGTTTCACCCCGACTTTAAAAAAAACGCTGTGCGCGCGCGATGCATGCGGGAATACAGAAACTTTTGTTCCCGGCACGATATGGTAATGATAAGAGACGTCCGCTCACCAGGTACGATTTCAGGGCTTACGGATTCTTCAGGTTATAGGAATCATACGCCTTGATAATATCGCGCACCAGGCGATGCCGCACAACATCCTGATCATTCAAATAGACAAAGGCAACGCCGGGAACATTCTGCAGAACTTCCTGCACCTGAACCAGCCCAGATTCCGTGCCATCGACGAGATCGATCTGGGTTACATCTCCGGTCACGATCGCTTTGGCATTGATGCCGATACGGGTCAAAAGCATTTTCATCTGCCCGATACTGGTGTTTTGTGCTTCGTCGAGAATGAGAAACGCGTCATTCAGCGTCCGCCCGCGCATATAGGCCAGGGGCACGACCTCGATGGTTTTATTGGCCAGATAGCGCTGCAGTTTTTCAGCCGGGATCATGTCTGCGAGGGCGTCGTAGAGCGGGCGCAAGTAGGGGTCCACTTTTTCCAGCAGATCCCCGGGAAGAAAACCGAGACTCTCGCCTGCTTCCACCGCGGGCCGGGTCAGAATAATTCGCGAGACACGCTTATCACGCAGGTGGGCTACCGCCAGTGCGACAGCGAGGTAGGTTTTCCCCGTGCCGGCCGGGCCGATGGCAAAGACGAGATCGTTATCCTGCACTGCTGAACAGTATTTCGCCTGCGCCGCAGTCTTCGGTTTGATGCTCCTGTCTTTGGTATAGAGAATCGCACTCCAGTCCTGCTCATCGCCATTGCGTGAGGACGGTTCGGCGGCACCTGCCGGATCAGGCTTGCGCACGACAGAAATCACCGTCTGCACATCCTCAGGCAAAATCTGCTTGTTTCTGTTATAGATAAAAATGAGTTCTGTGATCAGGCGTTCAATTTCATCGACCTCCTGCTGATCGCCTCGCACCAGGACTTTATTGCCACGCACGATGATCGTTGCTGAAAATGCTGCCTCAATTTTTTTGATATTTCGGTCACCCGGGCCGAGAAATATCGCCTGATCGACTCCACTGATATCGATTTGACGTTCGATGACTTCCTTCTGCAATTCTTGCTCTCCAAAAAAAAAGCTCTTGATCAGCAGATGTTTCTGCTGAAGAGCTCGTCACGTATCATCTTGACTCTGAATCTATGACAAAAAGCTGATAATCGGAAAACGCCATGAATTTGTATGACCCAAATTTCTGTGCACTGTCCCGAAGCGCTGTGCGCTTTTGTTCATCCGATTATACGCGAATTAACACGTCTTGTACCTGATTAGCCATTTAACTAAGCATGGTTGCATTTTTTCAGCCAGCCCGCCAGAGCACAGCATGTGCCTGCACCAGAACTGTCATTCCGGTATCTGAGCCGGGCCCGGTTTGCTGAGTTAACTGGATACCCTGACGTCTTGCTGGACCAGCGGGGCAGGCGAGAAACTTCCTTGGCGGTGAATTTCGTCACTGTGATTTGCCGGGGTTCGTATATCCAGAAAAATCTTCTGCAGAATGTCTATAGAAAACACTCCACCAAACCCGACGTTATGTGCACCTGCCGCTAATTGATAAACGAATCGGGATAAAAACAAACAAGCTGCGACAGACGCTTGTCCACCGCAGCTTGTTAGGCTCTGTAAAACAAACTCAGTTTTGTGGCTTACGCAGAACCTGGTAAGGATAAATCATGCTGGGATCGTCACCGATGATGTCTTTGTTGGCTTCATACAGCTTGGTCCAGGCAGCAGGATCTCCCATAACATCTTCTTTGCCGGCGATTTTGTGCAGAAAATCACCTTTTTCAACGAGGTATTCATCCGGGCCGACACCACGCTGAATTTTCAGAGTCTGTTCTGGATAAATCATGTTCGGGTCTTTGATCATATCACGGTTATAGGAATAAATCCGAACCCACTGGAAGGGATCATCATAGATGTCATCCTTGCCGGCGATTCTCCAGAGATAGTCCCCGCGCATAACCGTGTACTCATCATAAACCGATTTCGGCATTCTTTCACGCAGACGCGCGACTTTACCTTCGATGCGGGCAACGTGGTTCTGCATCTCGGTCAATGCGTAAATCTTGTTTTCTTTCATTCCATTGAGACGCTCTTCGAGAGCATCGATCGCTTTGCGCTGCCTGAACAGGTCTTCCGGGGCCAAAGCACCCAGACCATCGACTTCACTTTCGATAGCATTGAGCTGATCACGGTACGCGTTGACGCCGGCTTCATCAGAGTCAACCAAAGCGTAGATTTCATCCCACACGCCTTTGATCTGATCTTCCGTGCTGGCGATCTGATCTTTCAAACCTGCTTTTTCATCCTCACACTGTGCTATCGCACCTTTGGCATCGGCTTCCCGCTTTTGCCACTCGGCGAGCTGCGCCTCGTATTCTTCCATCGTCATTTTTTCTTGCGCAACAAGAGAAGAACCCAAAGAAAACGCTAAAACTCCGATTACGATAGCCAAGGAAGATTTACCGATGTATTTCATCATCTTCTCCTGGTTTCAAGGGTTAACAGTTCTGATTACATTCCCAAGCGGCTCTGTACAGCAGCTTTTTCGTCCTGAGCATCTTTCAGCTCACGTTTCTTCTGATCAAGCTGGCTTGCGAGACTCGCTTTTTCACTGTCGCACTGTTGCGCTTGTTGCTCGGCGGCCAACGCAGCTTGCTTTGTTTCCTCAAGCGTCTGAAGCTGTTCCTCGTTTGGATGACGAGTACAACCTGCAAGCGCCAGGGATGCAGCAAAACCGATCGTCAGCACCCAAGTCGTCAGGGATTTGGGCGTGTTACTCATCAAGCTACACCTCCTTCCGGTTTCCTTCCATTAAACCGTAATTTGATTTACGACAAATACCGATTTAAATTGACAAAGGGTATTGTTTTTTAAGGACTAATGCAAATAATTTGTGTCCATTATAACAATTAATTCAGTCTTTGTCAAGCAAAAACTCATTGACCGATTATTTTAATCCCCAACTCATCGAGCTGCTCGGGATCGACAAAATCCGGAGCCCCATCCATCAACGAAAGGGCACTGTTTGTCTTCGGAAATGCGATTACATCGCGGATCGATTTTTTACCCGCAAGCAGCATCACCAGGCGGTCAAAACCAAAGGCAATCCCCCCGTGTGGCGGTGCACCATACTCAAACGCGCTCAGCAGAAAACCGAACTTGTTTTGTGCCTCTTCTTCCGAAATATCGAGCAGGGCAAACATCTTATCCTGCATCTCGCGTGTATGAATCCGGATGCTGCCACCAGCGATTTCATAGCCATTGAGCACCAGATCATAGGCTCGCGCCCGGGCCTTTCCCGGCTCACTGTCCAGAAGCGGAATATCTTCCAGACGCGGTGAGGTAAACGGATGGTGGATCGCATAGTAACGCCCGTCTTCCTCATCATACTCGAGCAGCGGGAATTCCGTAATCCAGCAGAAGGCAAATTTTTCGCTATCGATGAGCCCTTCTTTTTCAGCCACTTTCTGGCGCAGCCCACCCAGCACTTCGTTCGTCACAGGCCGTTGATCTGCCACGATGAGAATCAGATCACCGGGTTGTGCACCCGCTGCGGAGATGACAGCCTTGCGCATGTCTTCCCCGACCATCTTGACGGGACCACTGCTCCAGTCGCCTTCGCCAACCTTGATCGCGA
Source organism: Candidatus Zhuqueibacterota bacterium (assembly GCA_015485525.1). Lineage (GTDB taxonomy): Bacteria > Zhuqueibacterota > Zhuqueibacteria > Zhuqueibacterales > Geothermadaptataceae > Geothermadaptatus. The sequence goes on from WFTM01000412.1 coordinate 3,850, forward strand.
CCAGCCCCCTGGCACCGAGGTCACGGGCCTGCTCGGTTATCTGATCGATCTGTTTGCGCGACCACTGAGCTCCAGAGGGTACACAAATCCCCTTAACCGCGCCTCCCTCCTTTATGGTATCGGAAAAAACCCGAAAGCCGGCACCGGCTACCACGCTGCTCAATTCGAAGAGGGGCAAGTCATAGCGTAAATCCGGCTTATCGCTGCCGTAGCGCTCCATGGCCGCATCCCAGGTCAGGCGCGCAAATGGTGTTTCGACCTCACGTCCGAGAATCTCACCCATCACCGTACGCATCAATCCTTCGACGACGCGAAAAACATCTTCCTGATCGACAAAACTCATCTCAACGTCGATCTGCGTGAATTCCGGCTGACGGTCTGCGCGCAAGTCTTCATCCCGGAAACATTTGACGATCTGGAAATAACGGTCATAGCCGGCGATCATCAGCAACTGTTTGTAGGTTTGCGGAGATTGCGGCAGGGCATAAAATTTCCCGCGGTGTATTCTGCTCGGAACCAGGTAATCTCGCGCTCCTTCCGGTGTGCTGCGCATGAGCACCGGCGTTTCTACCTCAACGAAGTCATTTTCGGTAAAATATGAACGCACTGTCTGATAAAGTTGGTGTCGCAGCAGCATGCTCTTCTGCATCGCCGGGCGGCGCAAATCGAGATAGCGATACCGCAGCCTCAGCTCTTCGGTGGTTTCTATGGAATCATCGATTTCGAACGGCGGGGTCTGGGCGGCATTGAGAATCTCCAACCCATTGACCACTAATTCGATATCGCCGGTTATCATCTTGGGGTTACGCATTTCCTCAGGACGACGACGTACCAGCCCTTTGACGGCGATGACATACTCACCGCGCAGGTCTTTTGCCTGTTCATAAACAGAGACTTCAGCCGAGGGGTCGAAAAGTATCTGCGTAACGCCGTACCGGTCGCGCAGGTCGATAAAAATTATCCCCCCATGATCTCTGCGCTTGCTGACCCAGCCCATCAGAACAGCCTCACTGCCTGAATCGGACTGCCGCAAAGCGCCACAGGTGTGCGTTCTTTTCCATTGCATAGTCGTGTTCCCGGAAATCTATATGAAACGAAAGAGCCTGCCCGAAGCCGTAGCTTCAATGACAGGCAAAATTTCTTATCCTGACTTTCCTGACATGCTGAGCCAACTTCTGAACAAATCGGGTAGCGGATGGCTCGCTGTGAAAGGGTCAAATTTAAGATATTTTTCTTAAACAGAAAGTTTTTTTTCGGGGATTAACCGCAAGGCTCTGTGACTGAACAGCGATCATGAGTATCGGCAGGGACCCTGTGTCCATTATCTCAGCGTGCGCAGCGCACCTGGGACCAGGGTGGTCACAGAAACGGGGATGCGGCGAGGCCCCGTGCTCCCTGTTCTGTGTTGGCGGGCAGATTACCCGGTGTCTTTGCTCTGTAAAAAATGGCTGATCTCAGCAAAAACCTGTGTCGCGTCGCCGGTGAGTACGGTACAGTCCGGCAGGGAGGCGAGAAATTTCCGGCCGTAATTTTTACTGATCACCCGCTTATCCAGGATGAGGATCACGCCATAGTCTGTGCGCGTGCGGATAAGACGGCCAAAGCCCTGCTTAAAACGCAGCACAGCCAGGGGAACCGTATATTCGAGAAAAGAGTTACCCCCTGCTTTTTCGATGGCTTCCACCCGTGCCTGGATCACTGGCTCGCTCGGAACGCGAAACGGGAGTCTTGGAATGATCACCTGTACCAGTGCCTCGCCGCGCACATCCACACCTTCCCAGAAGCTGTCTGTTCCGAACAGCACGGAATGGGTATCACCCCGGAATTTCTGCAGCAGACTGTGACGGTTCTGGATGCCCTGTTTGTACAGTACGATACCGTCCTGTTCCAACGGCTGGCGCAGGCCGGCGTACATTTTGTTCAGCAGGCCATGCGCTGTGAAGAGTGCAAAAGCCCGGCCACGGGAGGCGCGGATTGCCGCGAGCAGGTAGTCTTGCAGTTTTGCCTCGAAATTCGGCTGGTTGGGTTCGGGGATATCGACCGGAATACCGATCAGCACCTGCTGGTCATAAGCGAAGGGTGCCGGGAGCTGCTCGAAAATCTTCCGCTCTTCTTCGATGGCGTCCAGTCCAAGACGGCGGGACATGAAATCAAAGGACTTTTCGATCGACAGGGTTGCCGAGGTCATGACCACGGTCGGGTATGCTTCAAAAAGAGCGCTTCGGATTGCTGGCGCCGGGTCCAGCGGGGCGCTGCAGAAACGCAAAATGATGCCCCTGCGGCCTTCGCGGGCTTCCAGCCAGCGGATCGTGTCCTCATCCCGCCCGAGTACGACCGTATTCATCCCACGGGCGGAAGTGTTCAGCCGCTCGGTTCTCGATTTCAGCATGACGATCTGTGGCAGTAGTTTTTTACGCGCCGCACCCTTGATTTTGCCCAACTCGACCAGCAGCTCTTCCAGGTCTGTGACAACATCATCGATAGTGCGAATGAAAAGACGATAATCGGACGCCAGCTCTTTCCATGCGGCATCTCCACGCACCCCTGCCGTGAGACGCAGCTTGATCTCACCCGCTTTACCGTTGTTTTGCAGAACCAGCCAGGAATACAACCGATTGAACAGTTCTTCAGCCTGAACGTGAAGTTTATCGACGCGAGGCAGAATTTTCTCTTCGACGAGAGAAACAATCTCGTCAAAAAGGTCGATTTCGATCCGGTTGCGCTGTTCATACAATCCTGCGAGCAGGGCGTGCAGCACGCCTTTACGTTTTTGCCGCCTCAGGCGGGTGATCTGCCCGAGCAATCGCATCAGGCCATACCGCGTCACGCGCACGCCAAAGTACTGCGACACCACATTTTCTACGTTATGCGCTTCATCTAGGATAAGCGTGCGGTACTCCGGCAAAACTGCGGCTGAGGCTCCCCTGCTCTGCGAACGCACGGCGATATCGGCAAAAACCAGATGATGATTGGCGATCAGGATATCCGCTGCAGCAGCTTCTCGCCGGGCTCTATAGTAAAAACAACGGCTGAAGTGGGGACAACGAGATTTCAGAGTGGTATCACTCTCTGACTGCACATGTTCCCAAATAGTCTCGTCGGGCAGAGAAGACCCGAGGTCGGTTTTGCTGCCATCCGTGGTTTTATTTGCCCATTCCCAAAGCTGGCGCAACACCGGTTCCTTGCCGTCAAAATCAAAGGCTGCCGGTGCGTTAACAGCCTCCTCCAGTTTGCGCAGGCAGACATAATTGTTGCGCCCCTTGACCAGCACTGCCCGAAACGGTTCGGGGAAAAACTTTTTGATCAGAGGGATGTCTTTTTCCGTGAGCTGCTGTTGCAGGTTGATGGTGTTGGTAGAAATGACCACACGCTTTTTATTAGCCCGGCTCCATGCAATTGCCGGCAGCAGGTAAGCCATGGTTTTCCCCGTGCCTGTGCCCGCTTCGATCATGGCAATCTTGCTGTTCTGAAAAGCATCCACGACTTTGCGCAGCATAAGCACCTGTGGTGGGCGGCTCTCAAATCCATCCATGACCGCAGAGAGTGACCCTCCGGCGGAAAGCATATCTACCAGAGCCTGCTCATCGATACTCTTCGGCTGGCCAACGGCCATGACCTCGACAACAGGATAGAGCTCCGTCACCTCATTGTTGACGATGTAAAAACCTATACCATCATTCCCCAGCTGGCTGGCGATATGGTTATCCGGAGTAGAGGGAGTCAGCACGCCGGACGGATGATTATGGATGACAACATCCCCGGGACGGCAGCCACTGGTGATCGCCGCAACCGACTCCGAGTTACCGCGCGCCAGTACAGCAAATTCAGTGACGATGCCGTCTTCATCGGTGAAGCCAACGAAAAAAACTTCGTTGCCGCCGGCTGTTGCGATCACCTCGGCCATCTCGGCAGAGACGGTCTCCGTCATGTATTTTCTCAGATCAAACATCTGGGTCAAAACAGCTCCTGTTGAGCAGACGGTTCAAGAGGATGCGCGTCGTAGCCCTGTTGGCGAAGAAACTGATAATAGGTTTTCGGGCCGTGGGTGGTATAAATCCGCTTGGGCCTGACGCGCTCGATATACTGCAACAATCCATCGAAATCAGCATGGTCGCTGAGCGGCAAAACCGTATCGACGCCATAGCGGAAGCGCGCTTCCGGTTTGATTCCCCACCCGGTCAGAAATATAGAAAATGGCTTCTGCAATCGTTTAACGACACGCTGGCGCCGTGCTGCCGGAGGCAGGATCAACACACGCCCGGGCACCGCAGTGTCCGCACGCAGCCGGTCATAACTGCCAAAATCGATGCCATGTTTTTCATAAACCTGAGCGAGGTGGATGATAGAGCCGTGCACGCTGAGCGTAAAACCATTGTCTGAGAGAATTTTCATCGCTTCCTGGGCTTTGCCGAGAGCATAGCCATAAATACAGGGAATATAATCCTGGGCGAGCTTTTCAGCAACGAGCTCGCAAAGCTGCTGTGCAAGAATTTGCCGCGAGGGAAACCGATACGCCGGATTGCCAAACGTACACTCCATGATCAACGTATCGCAGGTGGGGTAGGCAAGAGATTCAGCAGTGCTGCAGGGCTCGGTATTAAAATCACCGCTGTAAAGCAGCCGCTCCCCCGCCTCATTCTCGACCAGGGTCTGTGCTGATCCGAGAATATGACCGGCGGGAAAAAGCGTGACCTGCACTTGTCCAAATACATGCGGTGCGCCAAAAGGCATTATCGTGGCCGGAATCTGGCCAAGGCGCCTGCGTATGAGGGAAACAGTTGCCGGCGTGGCAACAATATGTTTGTGCCGGCGCGCATGATCCATGTGCGCGTGGCTTACGCAACAATGCGACACTGTTTTCGCCGCATCAAGCCACAGACTGCTGCCGTGTAAACGAATCCCTTTATCATATTCAAACACGATGATGTGCCATTTGCCGGTTGGTAATCACTCGGACAGTGCAAAAACGGAGCAACCGTCCCCGAAAGCTGTTTTTAACCTGAAAAATTCACAACGCATCTACAAGACCACTTCATGGGACAAATTATTCTGTTGTCATGGCTTTGTCTGCGTGGAGTGTTGGCTTATGAAAAAATCCGGTTAAACCGTGAAATGTAGTGTATTCTGCCTGTAAAAAAAACAGTTTTCACGCCCTACCATACAAAAGTTACCCCGTGCGTACGAATACCGGTCCGTATTGCGACCAAGGTGACAAACATACACTTACTGTTTCCCCCACGTCCCGCGTGGTGGGCTGCTTCGCGAACAACAGGCATAAAAAAAGGGCCTGATCGAATACTCAACCAGACCCGGAACACGGTGCGAGTGGTTCTCCCCCCAACACGGAGCTGAACTCTAAATCATTGGGGAGATCATTTCTCTTTCTTTATGACGAAAAACGACCCCATTGCTCAACAGGACAGGAAAACCATCTTTTTTTCCCATTTTTTTTGCGGGACTGAAAAGTTGGTGCCTTATCTACACCTGATCGACACTACTCGGCACAGAAAAGCAATCTCCAGTGTCCTGCACAAAACCAACGAATTTGTCTATTTATTTGACAAATAGTGTGCCATACAAACGCACGGCACAATATTGCTCAATAATCACATTAAAAACAGGAAGATAGGGCAATATTCGAAAATGGAGCTGCACTCTAAGATGGTGCAATATTGCACCATTTGGGATTATTTTTTGATGTAATTTTGCAACATTCTGAGGGCGCTATTGGGAGGGACTGACTTTCATCACCAACAGGGTGAGGTCATCATGCTGAGGCTGGCCGGCTGTGTGCTTTTCCACCTGGCGCAGGATAAAATCGAGGATCTCCCGGGCCTGGGCTTGAGGGTTTTCTGAAACATAGACCATCACACAATCTTTGACAGCGTTCATACCGAGCTGGTTCATATCTTCGTCCATAGCTTCGGTCAGGCCGTCTGTGTAAAAGAGAACGACATCACCATCCTTCAAAGTAATTGTTGCCTCAGTGCCGCGATTTTCTTCCAGGATGCCGAGAGGGGCGGCACTGCTTTTGAGAAATTCGTGTGTGCCGTCGGTACGGATGACAAGGGGAGGATTATGGCCGGCGTTGACATAGTGCAGCGCACCTGTTTCATATTCATAAACAGCGAAGAAAAACGTCGCGAACAGGTTTTCAGCGGTGGATTCACGGATGAGTTGATTGATATTGCAGACGATGTGCTCTGGTTTGTCCTCATAGCCGATCTGCGCGCGCAAGCTGCCCTGCAGGCAGGACATCACCAGCGCAGCCCCGATGCCCTTGCCGGAAATATCGGCGATAGCAATAGCCAACGCTTCATCGCGTACCTGCAGCAAATCATAATAGTCGCCGCCGACATAGCTGTGTGCGCGTGAAAATGCAGCAATATCCGTCCGGGGTACGCTGACGATTTCACGCGGCAGCAAACGGTTCTGTATCTGCTGTGCCAGCTCCAGCTCGTTGTCGATCTTGCGCTTCGCCAATGCCTCGCTGTAGAGCAACGCGTTTTCTATCGCCACCACCGCCTGTGTGGTCAGGCTTTCGAGTAATGAAATTTTGCGGCTGTCAAAAACCATCACCTGGTTGGCGATGCGCAGGACGATGACGCCGAGCACTTTTTGTGACCGCTCCTGGGTATCGACGATTTTGCGCGAACGCATGGACAGAGCCAGCATTCTGCAGGGCAAGCCGGAAACAACATTGATATTCTGGATAAACTCCTGCCGGCCGCTTTTGTGATAAACATAGTGTTTCCCATTGCTCGCCATCTGCTCTACCAGGGTTCGCACGCGCGTCTGCAGATCACCGCTATCTCCGAACAGCCGGATGTTGCGCGTCATGCGCGGCTGCCACTCGCCGCTTTCGTCCGGCATCCACAGCATGGCGTCGCGGGCGTTGGTCAGAGCGACCACGCCGTCGAGTATGGCGGTCAGCACTTCATCCAGCATATTCTTGCTTTGGATTTCGCGCGAAATTTTCATCAAGGTTTCCTGAATGAACTCGCCGGTATGGGTGTGGATGCGGTCTTCGGGAAAATCCCCTTCCGAAAAATAAAAGTAAAGCCTGGCTGCTCCAATCTGAATACAGTCATAATTATTCAGGACAACCTTGCTGATTTCTTTGGAGTTGACGAGAGTGCCGTTTTTACTCTTGAGGTTTTCGATGTGGAAGACGCCATCTTCATAGGTGATGGCAGCATGCCGGCGGGAAACAGCGGGATCGGAAAGCACGATATCGCACTCTTCATCACGGCCGATCACATAATCATGCGTGAAAACATAGTGCGTCGTATCATTGCCCATCCGGTCAACGAGGCGGATTTTTGCCTTAAAAAAGCGCTCTCCACAGTGTTCACAATAGAGGGCGCCGGCAGAACTGGTGGTATTGCAGCGTACACATTTCATGGGGAGCGTTCACCCCGCGTTCTTCATCAAACAGCGCTTCGCGCACGGGAAACGGCTTTGCTGAAAGTTTTTATTCGCAGATACGATAGTTTTTAGCATCATGATAATAATGCCGTTAATCCAGATTTCTTCAGGTGACTGGCGCACAGATTATGCGGCTTCCGGGTTCAGGAGACCAGCCCGGCCCTGACCTGCAGCAACGCATCACGAAATTCCGTCGTGGTTTGAAAGCGCTCGGAAGGATCCTTGGTGATCGCCCGCGCGATGACCTCATCGTACGTATCAGGCAGGTCATCATTCACAGCACTGGCCGGTGCCGGCTCTGTGTGCACAATTTTATATGCCAGGGCTGCCAGGCTGTCTGCGGAGAACGGCCGTGTGCCGGTCAGCATTTCATAAAACAAAACCCCCATAGAGAAGATATCCGCTCTGCCATCCACATCCCGGCCTTCGATCTGCTCCGGGGCCATGTAACTCGGCGTGCCGACGACGCGGCCCGTCTGGGTCAGGGTTAAGTGGTTGGTAACCTTCGCAATTCCGAAATCGGTCACTTTGACCATATCCTTTTCCAGAATGAGGATATTCGATGGCTTGATATCCCTGTGAACGATACCAGCAGTATGGGCAAACTCCAGAGCCTTGCAAATTTGCAGGATGATATCGATAGCGCGTGCCGGTGGCAGCATCTTTTCACGATCGAGCAGGATACGCAGGTCCGGCCCTTCGATATATTCCATGACGATATAGGAATAAGATGACTCATCTTCGACATCATAAACGATGACGATGTTGGGATGGCTCAGTTTTGCGGCAGCACGTGCTTCGCGGTAAACCCGGCTTTTCAGTCGCTTGATCTCATCGGCTGATGCTGTCAGGCTGTAGGAAACGGTTTTGATCACGACCGTTCTGTCCAGCTTCGGGTCCCATGCCTTGTACACCCTGCCGGCAGAGCCTCGCCCGATCTCTTTTTCGATGATGTAGCGGCCGATTTTGCGCAATTTGAACTGCGCCATATCCACGGTGCTGGTGGCATCCCGGTCGGGGTCGATCGAGGCCGCGACATCAAGGTCGCTGTCATCCGTGGTCAGCTCGTTTTCTTCCACCAGAGAAAGAAAATCCTCCTCGTCCTGCTCTGAAAACGAGGATGGTAAAACATCAACGGTTTCGCCGTCCCGTTCACCATTCTCTTCGATAATCTCGACGATCTCGGCTTTATCGCCGGCATCGACGAGATTCTCAAAGAACTCCATGGTCGAGGCAGGCATTTCTGCGTCGCTTCCCTGTTGGCTCTGAGAAGCATCAGCCTGCGATGCTTCAGGTGCCGGCGGGTCCTCGTCAGAAAAAACCGGGGACTTTTGCCCCTCACCGGCGCGACGTCGCAAGTAAACACCACCCGTCACGATGAGCAGCAAAAGAAACACAGCCACCACTGTGGGCAGCCAGGAACGCGGGGCACGGACTGTTTTCACAGGGCTGGAAGAATTCTTTCCGGCAATCAGTTCCTGCGAAGGAGGCTGTGATTCGGGTGGGGCCTGGCGGGATGGCCGCTGCTCTGTTTCAGCAACTACCTGCGGGCGGCGAATGTTCTGATTTGCCCGATCCCGGGCTATCCTTAACGAATCAATGCGGGCAAGATATAAGGATGCCTGCTCTCCGGCAGTTCCGTCGCCGAGCAGGGCTGTGAAAATTTTTTCAGCGCTGTCTAAATCGCCGGCTTCCATGGCTTCAACAGCTGCACGTAAGGTATTTCGGGATTTCTTTTCAACTCTGGCCGCACTTCTCGCAGCACTCTGTTTGCGCAATAACCTGCGCATGCGGCGTGTATCCCGGAACGAATCCGGAACGGTTTTCAAAAGAGCCAGCGCTCCGGATATGTCGCCCTTTTCTTGCCTGGCCCTGGCCTGCAGGTACTTTTCGAGCTGGTGCGCAGATTTGAGCAGTTGTTTCGCCTGAATATGCCCCGGATCGTAGCGCAAAACTTCATTCAAGGCGGTGACAGCATCAGCCGGATTATCATTGTCGATCAGTACGCGCGCTTTATCGAGCAGCATCGCGATCTGCTGCTCGTTATGAGCCTTGAGACGAAACTTCCGGGCATTGGCATTGTCCGGGTCGATGTCCAAAGCCTTATCGTAAGCATCGATGGCTTTGTCATACTTGCCCTGATAATAATAGATCAGGCCCAGGTTGGTCCAGGCACCGGCCTGGCGTGTTGCCGGCTTCAGTGAGAGTTCAATCGATTTTTGCGTGGCAACGCGAGCTTTTTCGTACTCACCCTTGTAATAATAGCAGATGCCGAGATTATAGTAAAACAATGCCGTGGGCCGCGAGCGGGTCAATTCGATGGCACGCTTCAGATTGCCGATCGCCCCTTCGATATCACGGTCACGGATTTGTGTTTCTGCGAGTTCATTATAGCTGTAAGCCAGAGAAAGTGGCAGGTTGTTAGCCTGAGCAAGGGCGGGGTCGTCTTTGAGAATCTTCTCAAAAACCGGAATCGCTTTGTCGTAAAGTTTCAGCTCGTAATAGGCTGCTCCCAGAACCGCCTGTGCGATAGACCAGTCCGGATAGCGCTCGAGCAGAGGCTTCAGCTCCTGGATTTGCTGCTGCGGCGTATGACCGAGTATAGCGCTGAGCTGGAGCGAGTCGGCTTTTGTCTGTGCTTGCAGGGCCGGGGCGTACAATCCGATCAGCGCAACGCACAACAGCGATCTTTTTACTATGCCTGTGTTCAAATTACGTCTGATTCATTCCGGTTTTCGGCGCGGCACGTGCTGCGCCTGGGTGCTTTGTTAAACTGCGATACAGCTTTCTTAACCCGATTTTTTCACATGCCAACACTCGCACAGGGATACAGGTTATTACTGTGAAATAGAGATTTGGGTAATCCGGCGTTTTACAAGACTCATGATTTTTCAGGTTAGCTGAGGGACGGCATCCTGCGCTGCCTCGATGGTGTACCCCATTCCGCGCGTACAAAGCGGTGAGAACAGATAGTTCAGGCGACACCAGCTGAATAAAATAGGATATCGTGCCTGTAAATGCAATAGCTTTATTGGCTGCCCGGCGCGGTCAGCGCACGATCATGAGCTTTTGATGTGCAACCTGGCCACCGGCAACCAGCTTCAACAGATAAACCCCTGCAGCCGGACGCGTTCCGTCCCGGGTCTGCCCATTCCACGACAGTGCGTGTATCCCTGCCGGCAAAGGCTCGGCATAGACACTGCGCCAGACCTCCTGTCCCAGTAGATTATACAAGCGCAGATCAACCCTCATCTCCTGCTCTAGAGCGAAACGGATCGTGACATGTGATCCGCGACTCAGGCGAAATGGATTGGGTTGCGTCGGAAAAAGCTTCAGTGATGATGGCAACCCGGGCGCACTGAGCCCATCCCGATCGACAACGGTCACGGTAAAATCACGGTATGATTCACCGGCGGCGATCAGAACCGGCCATGTTTCCTCCGGTACAAGCACACGCTCAGCACCGGTTCGCTGGTCCCGCATGAGCAGTGCTTTTTCTTTTGGGAATACCCCGGACACGTTGACAGCAAACGCCAACACACCGGGAGACAGATTTTCCACCCGCAACTGCCAGGTGTCACGTCCGGGCTCGAGCAGCCGCGCGAGCTGGCTTCCGTTTTCATTTTCAATAAAATAGAGCCGCGGTGTCTTGCCGATTGCCGGCGGCTCGGAAATACGACTGTCTTCACTGATACCGAAATAATTTTCCTGATCCGACCTGCCATTGATCGTTACAGAGAGCTCCGCGTGCCAGCCGCCCGCTGTTTGCACACTGTTTTTTGCGGCTGGGAGCGACATACGCTGCGATGGATCGATGATCAGTTGGCCTGCTCCTGTACCGGCATGGAAATAAAAATATCCCTTCCAGGGCTCCAGTTGTGTCGCGATGCGATACTGTAAATCCGTGCCATACTGCCAGAGCACAGCATCCTGTACTGACGGAAATTGCACCATGGCCGTATCGATCGCAAAAGCAAAGGGAGAAGAGATCATGTTCCACCCCGGCTGAACAGTGATGGTATAGGGCGTATCAGAGGGGATGGATTGTACAGCGCTGGTTTTCCAGGTTTCCCGTTTACGCGTGATCAGCCAGAACGCCATCCCGGGTTTCAGCGTGCGATCGCTGAACTGTTCGAATTCGATATAGTCATCCGCCTGCACCGAGGCATCATAGAGCAACAGCCGCCAACGCGTATTATCATATTCTCCGAAATTGCTCTCGAAAAAACTTTTTACGGTCTGGGATTTTGTCTGAAAAGGTATGGCGACGAGCTGATACTCCTGCTGTAAAGTCTGCGGTGCCTGTACTTCCCGGCTGGCAACAGGAACGCTTTTGTAAACCGGTTGACTCTGCTGGCCACGCAATACCTGCTCGTTTCCGGCAAAATCGCGGGCATAGATCGTGTACTCAAAACCTGATGGCCGGATATGGCCGGATGGGATCGTCACTTCGTACGCACTGCCTGCTATCTGCTGCATCACAGCACGCCGGAACGCCGTTTCATCCGGACTGCGATACAGAACACGAACGCTATCCACCCCGGAACCGTCATCGATGACACTTGCCTGCAAGACGACAGGCTGGCCCACACTGATGCTGTCCGGCGGTGTGTGAGAAAGCGCCGGGCGCACATCATCGATGCCGACGCCTGAAACCGGGTTGCCGCTGGTCTCATTGCCTGCGCTGTCAACGACGATGACGAACCAGTCATAATTTTTATCCTGGCTGCCAAGGGTGATCGATACCGTGCTCTGCAGGACGCTGTCTGACACGGAGACCGCATCGGCTTCATACTGTGCCTCTCCGACAGAGGCCGAGACCACCGCAATGCGGTACCCTGCCACGCCCGAAAGTGAATCCCGGCCGGGGGAAAACTGAAAAGTAACGATGTCCGATCGCGACCACAGCCGCGGGCGTAAAGCCAGGGCTGGTTGCGGAGCCTGCCTGTCAATCAAAAACCGGAGCTGCACGGCTGTGCTGAAATCCGCATTTCCGGCAGCATCACCAAGCCAGAAATACCCATCGACTTTTCCGCTCTGGTTATCCGGGATAACGACATACGCAGAGTCCGGAGAGCCTGGCTTTGAACTCAATGAGCGGCGGACATCGAAATCTGTGTTGCTGGCAGGCGGGCTGGAGAATTTAAGAAACAGGTCCGCTATCGTGCTCGAATCTGCCGGATTGACCCAGCGTAACAGCAGGCTGTCGGCACTGGTCCATGAGGCTGGTTCCACGCTCGCCACCGTGGGAGAACCAGGCGCTGTCGTATCAGCGATTTCTGATATCCTGAGAAAAAATTGCTGCTCAGCTTCTTCACCATCGCCATCCCGGGCCAGCAGGCGGACGATGACCGAATCTCCCTTGAGGGCAGGGGGCGGCACACCGGCAAGTAATGAATCCTGCTGCGTATAACTCAGCCACTCCGGGCCCACGTCAAGCGTGACGATGGGATCATCCTGCGGATCGATATCGACAGCGATGACTTTGTATTCATACCGCACACCGGGAAAAGCAGTTCTCCTGGGTGTGCTGATAAACTCCGGCGGGTCATTGACATTGATAACTTCGAGAACAAACTCAAGAGAATCAGCAGCTCCGGCGCTGTCTTGCACGCGCACGAGTACGGTATCCCGGCCCACGTCTTCGTTCCCCGGTGTTCCGATGATTTCACCGCTGGCTTCGGAAATCACCAGCCATTCCGGCGCGCGCGGCAGGGAGAAAATCAAGACATCCCCGACATCCGGGTCTTCTGCTTCAATCTGAAAGCGAAACAGGGCGTCCTCTTCGGTTTTCTCAGGAGGAACTGAGATGATTTTCGGCGGGTCGTTGGTATTTAACACTTCGATGACAAACTTCTGCTCATCAAAGGCACCGAGCTGGTCGGAAACGCGTACGACGACATCATGGCGTCCGACCTCTGCATTTTCCGGGGTCCCACTCATGACGAACGCTCTCTCATCCAGCTTAAGCCAGGCAGGCAACACCGGTGCGCTGATGCTGTGGCTGTCGCCAGCGTCCTCGTCGGTAAAGGTTACCGTATAGGAGTAAGGTGTGTCCTCCAGTACTGTCGTATCCGGCGTACTGGTTATCACCGGTGGGTTGTTGCCGGTTTGGATAACAAGTTCATAAGTCTGGCTGCCTGTAGCCCCACGGAAATCGATCGCCTGAACAATCACTTCCACACTACTGCCTTCAGACCCGATCGGCGGGGTGCCGGAGAGCAGGCCGCTTTCACTCATTTCCAGCCAATCCGGGCCGGCTTCCATTGCATAAGTCAGCGGCAGGTCACGATCGATATCTTCAGCATTAACCTGATAACTGTACGGCAACCCGCTGCCGGCAACCCGTACTGGCTCAGAGATAATGACCGGCGGCACGTTATCGAGCGTGCCATCATCGAGGAGATATTGGGCGAATATATCCGCGCTGCCGCTGCGGAAATCCTGCCAGACCGTGGCCAGGCGCCCGTCAGGCAACAGGGCAGCTTTGGGAGCTACCTGATGATCGTCCTGCTTGCTGACGCCGATTCCGCCACTCTGCCATTT
>WFTM01000413.1 GCA_015485525.1 Candidatus Zhuqueibacterota bacterium
CTGGCGCCGCTGCAGACCGTGCTGGTGCCTATCTGGCGAGGTGATGATGAGCGCGCGCAGATCCTGGAACGGGCAAACCAGCTTGCAGCAGACTGGAAGGGCAAGTTCAGCTACAAAATCGACGACCGCGACAACTACCGGCCGGGATGGAAATTCAACGAATGGGAAAAAGCGGGCGTGCCGATCCGGCTGGAAATGGGGCCAAAAGACCTCGCCAACAACGTCGTCGTCATGGTCAGACGGGATACGGGAGAAAAAGAAATCCTGTCCCAGGACAATCTCACCGCCAAAATCAGCGCAACACTCGAGGCCATCCAAAAAAATCTGTACGACAATGCGCTTGAGTTTCGTGAGAAAAACACACATACCGTCGATAATTACGATGAGTTTAAGGAACGCCTAGAGAATGAAAGTGGTTTTTACTGGGTACATTGGGACGGGACAACAGAAACCGAGCAGCGTCTGCAGGCAGAGACCAGGGCGACGATCCGTCTGATCCCCATGGCGCCCGAGCCTGAACCAGGGAAATGCATGATCACCGGCAAACCATCGCCGCACCGTGTGCTCGTTGCCAAGGCCTATTGATCTCTGCCCAGCGCCGCAGAAAATATGACCATCCGGAGAACCGGAGCAAAATCATGAAGCCATCCCTTTTTTATACTGTTGTGCTGACCATACTCGCCGGGCTGAGCTGGAGCATACATGAATATCGCAACGGTCTCATCCCGGTATCGGATATCGAGATGATGCGAACAATTCCCTCGCAACAACAGGGTGGCTACTATATTCCCGAGTTCCAGATCGATAAATACGAAGTGACCAACGGCCAGTACTGGCGCTTTGACAACACCCACACATTTCCACCCGAGCAGATCGACTATCCCGTTACCGGCATCACGTGGGTTGAGGCCATGGCTTATGCCGAATGGGCAGGCAAGGCACTGCCGACTGTTTCGGAATGGACACGGGCGGCAACCGCAACGAAAAAGAACGGCTTGCTGCCGTGGGATGCCATCGAGCGGGTTCCTATCGAAGCGGAACCGCCGGGCAATCAGGTTTTCAGGGTGGGGAAATACTGGCGTGACCAGACGCCTCTCGGAGTGATGGATATGGCCGGAAATGCCTGGGAATGGACAGCCGACACGCTGCGCCTGCCCGATGGCCAACTGGCAGCTATCGTCAAAGGGGGATTTACTTTCAAAGATGGCAAACTCATTTTTTCAGGCATCGAACAAGCTGATACGGTCGCGGTTACCAGCCGTTCGCCCGTCATCGGTTTTCGCTGTATCAGGCGCAAATGAACGAAATTGACTCCAAAAATTACCGCTGCGGATACGTGGCCATCGTCGGCCGGCCGAATGTCGGCAAATCGACGCTGCTGAACCAGATTCTGCACTTCAAGCTTTCCATCGTTACGCCCAAGCCACAGACCACCCGCCATCGCATCGCCGGTATTTTCAGCGACGATACTGCGCAGATCATCTTTCACGATACGCCCGGGCTGATCACACCGCGCTATAAACTGCAGGAATATCTCGTACGCGCCGCCCGCTCGGCCATGGCGGACGCCGACGTACTGCTGATGCTGATCGAGGCCGGAGATACGCTGCAGCAGAAAGACCGTGACATCCTCGAACAGATGGTTACCCACCAGCGCCCGATCGTCGTTGCCATCAACAAAAGCGACATTGTGGAAAAGAATCTCATTCTCGAGCAGATAAACATCCTGAAAGACTTCCCCGGCGTACGCGATATCATTCCGATTTCTGCGCTGAAAAACGAGGGAGTGGATACGCTGCTCGCCGGCCTGCGTGCTCTGCTGCCGTTGTCCCCGCCCCTGTATCCCCCCGACCAGCTTGCCACTGAGCCGGAGCGTTTTTTCGTCTCGGAGATCATCCGCGAAAAAATCTTCATGCACTACAGCGATGAAATCCCCTATTCGACCACGGTGCAGATCGAAGAGTTTCATGAACGGCCCGGCCGGAAAGACTACATCCGCGCCACGATTCTGGTCGAACGCAAATCACAAAAAGGCATTCTGATCGGCAAAAAGGGGACAGCGCTGAAAAAAGTTGGCGCCGAGGCACGGCAGGACATCGAGGCTTTTCTCGGCCGGCCGGTTTTCCTCGATCTGTTCGTAGTCGTGCGCCCCAAATGGCGCGACAAGAGCGGCATGCTGAAAAATCTCGGCTATAAGTGAGGTGACATGGGCAAAATATTTCTGACTCCGAAACTGAAAA
>WFTM01000414.1 GCA_015485525.1 Candidatus Zhuqueibacterota bacterium
CTTTATACAATTTCCCGGACTATCAATCACTCCATTCCGACACCTGACGCCATGCGCTTTTTTGGACTTCACTGGCTGGATGCCGGTCTCATCATCCTCTATTTTCTGCTCATCTTCGCCATTGCCGTGCGCATCAACCGGCGCGTGCGCAGCACAGGCGAATTTTTCCTCGCCGGGCGGCGCATGGGGCGGTTCTACCAGTTTTTTCTCAATTTCGGCACTTCAACAGACGCCAGCCAGGCTGCCGGGCTGACGCGGGAAATCTACCGCCAGGGCATCGCCGGAATGTGGATTCAGTATGTCGTGCTCTTTCTCACGCCGTTCTACTGGTTCACGGCCCTGCTTTTCCGGCGCGTGCGTTTGACCACGATCGGGGATTTTTTCCACGAGCGCTACCACAGCGCCGGGCTGGCTGCTGCTTTTGCGTTGTTCATGATTCTTATGAACACGATCGGAGGCGCCATGGGATTGATCGTCTCTGCCAAAACCTTTATGGCCCTCACCCCCAAACCAACGGCAGAATACAGCCCGGCGGAGCAGCAGAGCGTACGGCAGTTTCACGAACTGCAGCAACTGCGCCGGGGCTACGCCGAGGGGAATTTGTCCCCGGAAAGCCGGGAACGCCTGCAGCAACTCGCCAGTCTGGAGAGCGCAGGCAAACTCAACGCTTTTGTTTCATGGACCGATCCGGTCGTTTTTTATCTCATCTATGCGGCTGGTGTGTGCGTGTATATTTTGCTGGGCGGATTCGAGGCTGCGGCTGTCACCGACGCCTTGCAGGGGATACTGATGGTGCTGTTTTCGCTGCTGCTGATCCCCTATGGCCTGCAGGCAGTAGGGGGTTTTTCAGGTTTACACGAGGCAGTGCCCGAACACATGCTGCGCCTGTTCGGCGCAGAAGCGCTGAGCGAATATGCCTGGTACACCATTGCGGCCATGGCGTTGGCCAACCTGGTCTCCATCGTTGCCGTGGCCTCCTCGATGCAGACCTGCGGCTCGGCCCGCGACGAAAGCACGGCCCGGTTCGGGCTGATCGGCGGGCTGATGTTCAAGCGGCTGATGATGATTTTCTGGGCCCTGGCCGGCCTCATCGCTCTGGCTCTGTTTGCCGGTGAGCTGAGCGACCCTGACCTGGCCTGGGGGCACCTGACCAACCGCCTGCTCTCCCCCGGCCTGATCGGCATCATGATGATCGGCGTACTGGCAGCGAGCATGTCCTCTCTGGATGCTGCGGCCATGGCTGTTTCTGCCCTGGCTGTCAACCAGCTTTACCGGCCGTTTTTCCCGGACAAATCCGAGGCGCACTATCTGCTCGCCGGCCGCGTTGCCATCGTAGTGATGATCTGTGGCAGCGTTGCGGCAGCCCTGCTGATCTCCAATCTTCTCGAACTGTTTAAATTTCTCATCGCAGCGCCGGCGATTTTCGGTGCAGCGATATGGTTCGGCTTTCTCTGGCGCCGGGTCACCCGCACCGCGGTCATCACACAGGTCGTGCTCAGTTTCATCATCATGGCGCTGATCCCCACTATTTTTCAGCACTGGGATGTCCCGCGCTCCTGGCCGGGATTCCACGCGCAGACGCAGGAGCAACACATCAGCATCAGCGTTGCGGCTACCCAGGCGGATGTTGAGGCAGGCAGAGCAGAGAGAATCGGGCAGGCTATCGAGAAGCAACGGCTCATCCACTCCTATCCGATTTATTATGAAAAACTGGCACGAAAAAATCCGCAAGACCCGAATTCGCCACTGATCGGTTACGGGCGTTTCAACGCGGAACTCTGGCTGCTGAGCCTGGCCGGATGCGATTTTTCACGCATGAGCAAAGCCGGACTGGTGGCATCGCGTTTTCTCTTCGATGCGCTGTTTCCTTTTTTGGTTCTGTTTATCGTGAGCTACGTCACCCGCCCGGTGGACCAAAAACGCCTCGATCGTTTTTTCGCCAAGCTCCACACGCCGGTGCAACCAACGCCACAGCAAGACACGGCTGCAATCGCAGCAAACGCCGCTGACATGGCACGTTTCGAAGGCAGCAAACTCTTCCCGAACACTCACTGGGAAATCCACAAACCATCACGGCAGGATTACCTGGGATTTTTCGGCACCTGGGTGCTGGTCGGCCTGATCATTTTCCTGCTCTGGCTGATGGTAAGCTACCACTAAATCCGCCTTCGAAGGGAGGCAGGCCCGGCCCGAAGCCGGGCCGGGGGGATATGGGACACAACCCTGCAGCAGCGGCATTTACAGCTATGTGCCATTGCCGCAGGAGCGGCAACCGGGACGTCACACCGCAGGAGCGGTGTGACGAGAGGATAAATAAATATCGAGGCAATCTGGACAAAAATTCTGGCAACGCAATTATTGTTGATGTAGGGGCGACCGGCGGGTCGCCCCTACACCGCGGTGTCGCATCCGGAATTATATCATCAACAATCCCCAAAATTGGGCCGAGGACAAATATCATTTTTACAACCATCAACACCGACCGGATTTGCAAAACGATAATTTCCCAACCCACACGATCTGAGGAAGAGCCCTTTTCGTCATTCAGGATGCTTCAGGCAGGATGACGGTAGCTCGTTTCGCTTGTGCCATTGCCGCAGGAGCGGCAACCAGGGCGTCACACCGCGGGAGCGGTGTGACGAGAGGCGTGAGAGGCGCCAGACGAGAGGAACAGAAAACCCAAAAAAGGAATCACCATGAAACTGAAAAAAATACTGCTCATCTTTCTCGCCCTCACACCGGCGCTGCCCGCGCAAAACACCCGCGGCATCGACGTGCTGCACTATGACATCGCCATCACCATCGACGACAGCAGTGCTGTCGTACGCGGCGAAACCCGCCTGCAGCTGCGCATGAC
>WFTM01000415.1 GCA_015485525.1 Candidatus Zhuqueibacterota bacterium
GCGGTAAAAATATACATGCAATTCGGGTCCCACGGTGCTGGGGCGTAGCGGAAATCGCAAGATTTCCGGCCATCTGCCCGAATTCTTGCGAATTCGGCTACGTGTGCCTGCCCCGCTCCCTTCTCGTTGCACCGCTCCTGCGGTGCAACGCCAGTCTCACCACGGAGCCATCGCAAATCACACCGCTCCTGCGGAGCGACGCTGCTGATTTCCGACTTTCAATCTGCCCGAATTCTTGCGAATTCGGCTACGTGTGCCTGCCCCGCTCCCTTCTCGTTGCACCGCTCCTGCGGTGCAACGCCGGCCTCACTACGGAGCCACCGCAAACCACACCGCTCTCGCGGTGCGACGTCGCTGATTTCTGACTTTCAGTCGGCCCGAATTCTTGCGAATTCGGCTACGTGTGCCTGCCCACTCCCTTCTCGTTGCACCGCTCCTGCGGTGCAACGCCAGCCTCCCCACGGAGCCACCACAAACCTCGCCGCTCTCGCGGTGCGATGCCGCTGATTTTCGACTTTCAGTCTGCCCGAATTCTTGCGAATTCGGCTACGTGTGCCTGCCGGGCGGTGCTCTGCATCTTCAACGGTATAATTTATTTTCATAATTCCATAAAATACCCTATATTTCGCCTGTTCAGTTTATTTCCCCGCGGCCTGTTTCTTCTGTATTATGCTTCCCTGAATCAGACGCTCGCGCTCATCCTTTTTCCGAGCGGTAAATGACCCGACGCAGCCTGCTTGTCTTTTTCGGTTTCATTTTTTTTACCTTTCCTGCTTTTGCACAGCAGCAGCCTGCTACTGAGCCGGGCCTGCCTTTTCTCGATGTGTACACTCCCGAGACTTATTCCCTGCATCCGCAAAACTGGGCGATCACCCGCTCTGCCGGGGGCATCATGTTTTTTGCCAATACCGCAGGGCTGTTGGAATACGATGGTGTGAACTGGCGGCAGCACGCGCTTTTTGAGAATCTCACCATCACCTCGCTGGCCTATGACCGCGACGGCACCCTGTTTCTCGGCGGGCGCGGCGAAATCGGCTATGTCTCTCCGGATTCATCCGGCTCTCTGAGCTATCACAGCCTGACGTCGCTGCTGCCCGACAGTCTCAATCTCGGAATTGTCTGGGAGACTGTGACAACCTCCAGAGCGGTTTTTTTTCGCAGCAGCACAGCTTTTCTGCGCTGGGATGGCGACAGCCTGAGCGTGCGTCTGCCGGAGAGTGCTTTTGGCTATATGACCAGCATCCGAGACACGGTGTACATCATTCAGAAAAACAAAGGGTTATATCGTTTTACCGATGACTCCCTGCATCTTTTGCCCGGCGGCGATTTTTTTGCAGATAAAACGCTGTATCTCGCCCTGCCGTTGACAGAAACCAGCGGTCTGCTGCTGGGCACGCGCAGCAGGGGATTGTTTTTTCATGACGGTCGTTCGGTGCAGCGTTTCGATTCACCGGCGCAGGCGTTTTTTGAACAAAACCAGGTTTACAGCGGCCAGGTTCTGCGCCACAGGCCCGGACACTGGGCTTTGGCAACCACGCGCGGCGGGCTGGTCATTCTCAATGCCAGCGGCCAGATCGTGCAGCAGCTCGACAAGAGTCATGGCCTGCCGGATAATAAAATCCATGCGGTCTATGAAGACCCGAACGGTACCCTGTGGCTTGCCCTGAACAACGGCCTTGCGCGGGCCGAACTGCACTCACCATTTTCCCTCTACGACAGCCGGCTGGGGCTGGAGGGGACGCCGCACGCACTGCACAGCCGCAACGGCACCCTGTTTGTCGCCACCTCCACCGGCCTGTACCGCGCTGATGCCGGTCCGCCCGGGAGCGCTGCTCTGGCGCGTTTCAGCGCGATCTCCGGGATTGATGACCAGGTCTGGTCGCTGCACGCTACCGGCAGCGAGCTGCTGGTGGGCACGGCGCGCAGGATTTACGCTTATGATGGCCAAGACCTCAAGCCTGTGGCTGAATTGCCGGGCGCGACCTATTGCTTTCTCAGCCTGCCCGGCTCCGGGCGGGTGGCAGCCGGCGGGAGGTACGGGTTGATCATTTTAGAAAAAAAACAGGGAAGCTGGCAGCTCGCGGGCGAGGTCGCCGGTATCAGCAGCGGCATCCGTACTCTGGCCATGGACGCAGAGGGCGCGCTCTGGCTGGGCACGGTGTTCAACGGTGTCATGCGCCTGACCCTGGACCGGGAAAGCCCCTTGCAGCCGCTGGTCGAAAAGTTCGGTGAAGAGCACGGCCTGCCCCGGGGAATGGCCTTTGTCTATGCCATCGACGGGGCGGTGAAGGTCGGCACGTACCACGGCCTTTTTCGCTTCGATGGCCGCGGCAGGTTCAGCGGGCGCAATGCTCTGTTCACTCCGGACAGCAGTATGCCGGGCTTCCTGTCTGATTCGACCATCACCATCAACGATCTGGCGCAGGCGCCGGACGGTACCATCTGGGCCATGGCCGGGGCCGGCGACAGCCATCTGTACCGGGGCACGCCTGCTGCCGCAGGGGGCTATAACTGGAGCCATCGCCTGTACCAGCGCCTGGCAGGGGTCAAATCGGTCACAGACCTGGTTTTGGATGAGCAGGGCACGGCCTGGCTTGCCGGCCGCGACGAGAAGATTTACCGGGTTGCCGCAGGAGCCGCCGCTGCACCGGTAACGCTGTTCCCGGTGCACATCCGCCGGGTGAGCACGATTCCGAACGACTCCCTGGTCTGGGGCGGCGGGGGAGTGCCGCAGCAGAGGGTGCTGGCATTTGCGCACAATTCCCTGCGTTTCAGTTTTGCTGCTGTCAGTTATGATCTGCCCTCAGCCACGCGTTATCAGGTCAAGCTCGAGGGCTATGACGATGCCTTCTCTCCGTGGACGCCGGAAACGCGCAAGGATTACACCCGCCTGCCTGCGGGTGAGTACACTTTTACCGTGCGCGCCCGCGATGTGTACGGTCGCGACGGTCAGCCGGGTGCTTTTGCCTTTGTCATCCTGGCGCCGTGGTACCAGCGCTGGTGGGCGTATCTGCTGTATCTGCTCGCCGGTGGCATGGTGCTGGTGCTGGTGACCCGCGTGCGTTTGCGCTATCTGGAGCAGAAAAACCGCGAGCTCGAAGCTCTGATCGCAGACCGGACGCAGGTGGTGCGTGAGCAGGCGGAAAAACTGCGCGAGCTCGATACCATGAAATCACGCTTTTTCGCCAATATTTCCCACGAGTTCCGCACGCCGCTGACGCTGGTCTTCGCTGCTGTCGATGATCTGCTCGAACGTTCTGGCAGCGCCGGTGATCGCGAACAACTCGGGTTGATTCAACGGCAGTCGCGGCGCGTGCTGAAGCTGATCAACCAGTTGCTGGACTTGTCGCGCCTGGAAACCGGAGCGGTGAAGCTGCACCTCGTCCGCGGAAATTTCGATGATTTTCTGCGCGGGATCGTCATGACGTTTGCCTCCCTGGCTGAGCAGAAAGGAATCCGTCTGCAGTACAGCTCAGAGCCTGAGCTGGCTGCGGTTGCGGCGGTGTATGATCCCGATCAGGTAGAGAAAATTTTTTACAATCTGCTGTCGAACGCGTTTAAATTCACGCCGGAAACCGGTTCTGTAAACGTGCACACGGCCTTTGACAGCCGTACGGGTGTGGCAGAGATCACGGTAAGGGATACCGGTGCAGGCATCGCGCCGCCTCAGCTCGGATCCATTTTTCAACGGTTCTTTACGGCAGAATCTCAGGGGCGTACTGCTGAGGAAGGTATCGGAATCGGCCTGGCGCTGACGCGGGAACTGGTCGAGCTGCACAAAGGGGAGATCAGCGTGCGCAACACCGGGGACAGCGGGGCGGAATTTACCGTGCGTCTGCCCGTGACGCAACAGCATTTCAGCAGTATAGAACTGGCACAGGCACAGCCCGAGGACAGGCAGGCGCTGGAGGTCGTGACAGAGTCCGCACCGGAAGCAGCCCGGCCTGCTGCCGAACTTCCGGCGGAAGCGGATGACAGCCGCCCGCTGATTTTGATCGTCGAGGATCATCCGGAAGTGCGCCGCTACCTCAGCACGCACCTCAGACAACACTACCGTGTCATCGAAGCAGCAGATGGCAGCGCCGGCGAAACAGCCGCAATCGAGTCTGTCCCGGATTTGATCATCAGCGATGTGATGATGCCCGGGCAGGACGGCTATGCTCTGTGCGCCGCGCTGAAGCAGAACGAAAAAACCTCACACATCCCCATCATTCTGCTGACCGCCAGGGCAGGAGAAAGCGATAAGCTCTCCGGCCTGGAAACCGGCGCTGACGACTATCTCACCAAGCCTTTTAATTCAAAAGAGCTGCACGTGCGCGTGCGCAATCTCATCTCCCAACGCCGCATTCTGCAGGAGCGGTTCCGCCAGGAGGGTCTGATGATGCCGCGGGATATCACCGTGCCCTCGGTGGAACAGACTTTTCTGAATAAAATGATGCAGATTCTCGAAGACAATCTCGGCGAGGAAGAGTTCGGTGTCGCCGAGCTGAGCCAGGCATTGCACATGAGCAGACGGCAGGTGCACCGCAAAATCAAGGCGATCAGCGGTGAGACGCCTACGGATTTTATTCGCCGGGTACGCTTGCAGCGCGCCAGGCGCCTGCTGGAGCAAAAAGCCGGTTCGGTCTCGGAAATCGCGTTTCAGGTTGGATTTGGCAGCCTGTCCTATTTTACTACGGCATTCAAAAAGCAATTCGGGGTGTTGCCGTCGGAGGTTTGATGCCGGTGCAGTGATCTACCTCTCGTCACACCGCTCCTGCGGTGTGACGCCCTCTCGCAGAGTCGCGGAGTGCGCAGAGTTTTTTTCTCGTCGCACCGCTCCTGCGGTGTGACGTCCCTGTTGCCGCTCCTGCGGCAGTGCACCAGCGGAACGAGAAGCCTCCAGCGCAGAAAGTCCACACCAATCTGTAACCGAGGGAATCCGCTACTCCTTTTAAATCAGCGACATTCTGGCGCGCTGAAGCGCGCACTACGAACGTCCTCTCGTCGCACCGCTCCTGCGGTGCGACGCCCGTGTGCCGCTCCTGCGGCAGAGCACCAGCGCAGCGAAATACCGCTGGCCAGAGGCACGCTGAAGCGTGCACTACAAACCTCTCCTCCCGCTCTGTACCAGCCTTTTGTCCTCCTGTCCCCATAGAGCAAAATATTGTCCTCAGCCAGAGAGCAGAGTGCGGGAGATTTTCTTATCGTGTTGCCACAGTTGATCACCCAAACCCACTACACTGGAGGAATACGATGAAAAAACTCTTCAAAAGTTATCCTTTTATTTTCGTTCTGCTGTTCGTTGCAGTGTCCGGTCTGCAGGCCCAGGGATCGTTGTGGCAGCAAACCAACGGCCCTGAAGGCGGCCGTGTCAGTAGTCTTGCTATCTCTGCAGATGGCACCCTATACACCGGTGCTTTTTCTTCTGTTTTCCGCTCAACCGATGGTGGCGAAAGCTGGGAAAACATCAATCAGGGGATTGACAATCCGCGGATCAACGACCTGCATGTCACCCGTTCCGGTGAAGTCCTGGCTGCCACCACCACCGGCGTTTTCAGCCTCGCCCGTGATGGTGTGAGCTGGGAAGAGAAAAATACCGGTCTGGAGTCCCCGGGTATTTACAGAATAGCAGAAAACACGGCAGGAGAGATCTGTATCGGTACGGTCGGTGGGGTTTACCGCCTGGTGGACGGAGATACGTGGGAGCTTGTCAAAGGGGACGAAACCTCCAGCCTGATCTATTCTGTCGGCATCGATAATAACGGCAATATCTTCGCCGGTACGATCCGGAACGGCGTTTACCGTTACGCCTCCGATGGCTCAGGATGGCAGCCCTGGAATAACGGGTTGGGCCGGGGCCGGAGCCTGAGTATGGTTTTGAGCGAGGACGGTAATTTGGTGACCGCGACGAGCAACGGCGTGTTCAAACTCAGCGAAGGAGACAGCACCTGGCAGGATCTCAACGGCAACGGTTCACCCGGGTACACGACCTCGGTTTATTTCGATGCTGATGGAACGCTTTACGCCACAACCAGGGGCAATATCATCAGTCGCTATAATTCGGGCACAGGAAACTGGGAGACGATCAACAACGGTATTTCTACGGCCGAAGGCTGGGATGTCATCACTGACGGTAAGGGCAGTCTGCTGCTGGCAACGAGTCATGGCGTCCACCGTTCGGATGATCAGGGTGAAAGCTGGCAACTGCTGGTTGATAATATGATTATTTCCATCGTCAGCAGTATCGGCCGTTTCAAGAATGGTGTCATGCTCGCCGGCTCGCGCACAAACGGTCTCTACCGCAGCGTAGATAACGGTATGAACTGGCAGCTGCTCGACGATGTTCTGCCGATGAGTATGGTGGATGATCTCCTGATCGCTGCAGACGGTACCGCCTATGTATCGATGTTCAACCGCGGCATCATGCGCTCCCGGGATGGGGGAGCAAGCTGGGAAGATGCCGGCAACGGACTGGCCGCCGGCCGTTATGCCAGCCTGGCTGAAATCGACGGCATACTCTATGCGGGTAACCTGACCCGCGGCGTTCATCGTTCGCTGGACGGCGGCGACTCCTGGACGCCGATGAACAATGGCCTGCCAAAGACGGCGATGCGAAGCATCGTCGGCTCGCCGGAGAAGTATGTGTTCGCAGCAGTCTGGGCTGGCGGTGTGTTTCGCGCAGTGAGTGGCGATACGGTCTGGACTGACGTCACCAATAACCTGCCTTCGAAGTCGGCTTATGCGCTCGCCATCAATTCTGCGGAAGAGATTTTTGTCAGCCTCAGGGGCAAGGGCATATTTCGCTCCAGCGACAATGGCGATACCTGGGTGGAAATCAACACAGGGCTGGACAACACCACCATCAGTGTCATCGACATCGCACCGACAGGTGAGATTTTTCTCGGTTCGACAATTCGCGGGGTCTATTTTTCCGGAGATAACGGCAATAGCTGGATAGATATTACCAGCGGCATGTGGTCTTTCGGGTTTTATGATTTTGAGTTCGGCCAGGATGGGCAGGTTTTTGTTGGCACTGCAGGCGCAGGCATTTTCACCAGTACTATTTCCCGTCTGACCACCTCGGTGGCAACACAGACCGGGGCCGTGCCATCCCTCTTCAGCCTGCACCAGAACTATCCCAATCCGTTCAACCCCTCGACGACGATTCGTTTCTCGCTGCAGCAGGCAGGGCCCGTGACTCTGCGCATCTACGACATCCGCGGCCGTGAAATAGCTGCTCTGCTCGGAAGTCGGCAGGCTGCAGGAGAGCACAGCGTGGTCTGGAATGGTTTGGACCGCAACGGCCGCCCTGTTTCCAGCGGCACCTATTTTTATAAAATCGAAACCGACGCACAGGTCAGTCCCGCGAAAAAAATGATTCTGTTGAAATAACCGGTACGATGCTGCAGCCGGCCCGGGAGTGTGCTGTGCCTCTGTGTACAGTGCACTCCTGAGCCTGGTATTTCCGTGTTGTGTCCCTTATGCGCAAAAACTTGTCCCGAGCCGGCAAGTATGTGGTTGGATTTATTGCTACGTTTCCCAGCAACAGCTAATCCACCAAATAAAAAGGAACACGATTATGAAAACCTGTTTACATGTACTGAATTTTTTTCTGGCTTCTCTGCTCATGGTGACGCACACTATGGCGCAGGATCCTGTCTGGACGCCTCTCTACGGCCCGGAAGGCGGCACGAGCAAGACCATAGCTGTGGATAGTAACGGCGTCGTCTATGCCGGAAGCATACGAGGCGTGTTCCGCTCCGAAGACGGCGGCACGAGCTGGACAGCGCTGAATGATGGTATCGGCCCTTATGTCATCAACAAACTTCTGGTAAGCCAGACCGGCGACGTTTTCGCGGCAACTTATGGCGGTGGTGTCTTTGTGCTCAGCAATGATGGCAGCACCTGGCTTCGCCGCAGCACCGGAATGATCAACACCTCGATGCAGGACCTGGTCGAAGATAGTGCGGGTGAGCTGTATGCCGCAACTACGAGCGGCGGTGTGCACAAATCGACCGACGCCGGTCAGAACTGGCAGGTGATGAACGAAGGTCTGCCGAAGCCGCAGACCTTTGCAGTCGGCATCAGCAGCCGGGCCGACCTGTTCACCGCCACCTCGCGCGATGGGGTGTACCGCTATGCCGCAGGCGACAGTCTCTGGCGCTCAGTCAACGATGGCCTGGGGAGAGCCCGAGGGACTGGCTTTACTCCCACTGGTGATGGCGACATGCTCCTGGCCACATCTCAGGGTACGTTCAAACTCAGCAGCGGGGACACCACGTGGCAGAGCCTGGACGGCGGGCAGAACAGAACTTACTTCACATCTATTTTGCTGCACGAAGATGGCACGATGTACGGCACCTCTCTGAGTGGCGGTGTGCTGCGCTTTGATGCCGGCAATAACGTGTGGGAAACTACAGGCAGCGGTCTGCAGACGTTCCGGGTCTGGGATATGGCCATCGCACCGGATGGTACTCAGTTCCTTGCTTCAGACAATGGCGTGTACCGCTCAGAGGATAATGCTGCCAGCTGGCTCCTGTTTACCGAGGGGTATGTCGTTTCAAAAGTCGTTGCCATGGCTACCCATGCCGAAGGCATCCTTTTCGCCGGAACAGAGGTCAGCGGCCTGTTTTTCAGCGACGATGAGGGGGTAACATGGAAAAGAACCAGAGGCCTGAGCGGTAGTTTGACCCGGGCTGTAATGGTCACAGATGGTGGTACCGTCTGGGTCAGTTTTCAGGGTACAGGTGTGTTTCGTTCACAGGATAAAGGTCTGAGCTGGGAAAAAAGCGATAACGGGATCACCTCAGCAATGGTCAACTCCCTGACCGAGATCAACGGCATTCTCTATGCAGGCCACCAGGGCCGGGGCGTGTTTCGTTCGGATGATGGTGGAGATACCTGGGAGGAAATGAGCGAAGGCCTGACCTCGAAAAACGTGCGCGCCGTTGCCGGCATGCCGGAAGGGAATCTGTACGCCGCAGCCTGGGGCGGTGGTATTTTTCGTCGCCAGCCGGCAGACACGGCCTGGACAGAGGTCAACAACGGGCTGGAAAGTATAAATCCGTACACACTCGTGATCAACAGCCAGGGACATCTGTTCACCAGCTTGGCCGGCAAAGGTCTGTATCGCTCTAAAGACGGCGGTGAGAGCTGGCAGGAAGCGAACAATGGCATCAATGACAAAAGCATCTTCAGCATAGCCATAGCCCCGGGTGACGAAATTCTCGTCGGTACGCTCAGCAACGGGGTGTTCAGCTCAAAAGATAATGGCTATAACTGGGAGAACATGAAGAGCGGCCTGGAAGTTAACCGCATCAGCTCGGTTCTGTTCGGCACCAATGGCCGGGCCTATGCCGGCTCGTTCGGCTCCGGAATCTACAGCGGTGATTTCGCCGTGGTGACCAGTGTCGATCGCAGGGGCAGCTCCGCTATACCCGGGGGCTTTACGTTGCAGCAGAACTATCCCAATCCGTTCAATCCCTCAACCTCGATCAGCTTCACACTGGAGCAGCCTGGCAGAGTCAGTCTGCGCATCTATGACAGCCTGGGCCGTGAGGTGGCCACACTCATCGACGGTTACCGGGCTGCAGGCCGGAACACGGCTGCCTGGAACGGGCGCAACACGCAGGGCCGGGTCGTGCCGAGCGGAACGTATTTCTACCAGCTCGAAACAGAGAACAGCGGCACGTTGGTGAGAAAAATGCTGTTGCTGAAATAACCTGCTGTACGATCCGCCATCCTGACTTTTAAAGAAGGGAAGGCTGGTCAGTTTATTGTGTGTCCCGGGGGATTGTGAAAAGCTATGCTGAGGGGATACCAGCAGATGGGGAAAGGCTTCGGCGATGCTTCAGGTTGAGCGAGCTGAAAGCCGGGGGAAATGTCCGGTTGCAGCATTCTGCCGGGGAGCGGAGCGTTCCTCTGCGGCCGCTTGTGAGGAAGACAGCATCAGGGATGAAACAACAGCAGGCTGCCGCAGCACCGGACTGCAGATGGCAGGGGATGATGTCATATCCGTAAGACTGTTTTTTTGTGTTGATCATCAGGTTGTGTATGCCGTAACATAGCAGGAGATCAGCAGGGAAGCGGTCTGGCATCATCGTCCTCGCCGTGCTGCACTCAGATGCGATCGGGTGCAAAGCAAAAATCGCAGAGACTTGCTACCGCCAGGCAGCAGACCTCTGCGATTTTTCTGTTTCAGCCGAGATAATGGCCGGGAGGGGTTTTTTCCAGGTCTGAATCGATAGACCACGATACTTCGTTGCCGGGTAAGCCGGCGCCGCGTTCGAGCTCTTTTTCGATCAGCGACAGGGTGCTTTTGCCCAGCCCGCCGCGCATCTTCAAATTGCGCTCTTCTCGTATCCATTTGCGCAATTTCAGCCGGTAGGATGCATCGAATAAAAAAGCGTCTCCGGAATGTTGCGGGAGTGGCAGCGGGTGTTGCTTGCGCGCTACCAGCTCAGCTACTTTTTGGCGCCGGGCATGCAGCAGGTTGGCCAGCTCGGAAAAAGCCTCCGATTGATACGGTGTTGCAACGTGCTTTTCCATGATGGACCTCCATGTTTGTCCGTCTTTAAGTTTACGAAAAACATGGCAGTTACACAAGCGATCTTGCGTAATTGTCACACATGTGTAGAAAAAATACTATCGTGCTGCGAAGAGTGCGGCGGCACCCCGACCCTGAGACGGGTGAGAGGCGGATCAGATGATCACTCTGATCAGAATATTGCCGATGCTGATCAGCACAGCGGCGATGAACGTCCAGCCAAAGCCGTCGATCTCGAAATCATCGATCAGCGCGTCGGTGAGCCAGAGCAGAAAAGCGTTGATGACCAGAGAAAATAAGCCCAGGGTCAGCAATTGCAGGGGGAAAAGCAAAATGGTGATGACCCAGAACAGCAGGAAATTCAACACACTGTACACAACGGCGACGAGCACTGCGACGCCAAAACTCTTCACCCGCACAGCCGGCAGAAATTCTGCGATGAGAAAGACGACCAGGCTTCGCAGCAATAAGGTTAAAATCATTCCCATAGTTAATGTACTCCCTTTGTTGAGAATCTGATCCACAAAAAAATTACAAATACGTGTGATTGCTGAAAGTTCAGGATTTTTCAAACGGCAGCGATTACGCCATTTTTACCGCTATGTTACATGAAGGTGTTTTCATCCATCACAAAGTCTTCTGTTTGCCCCGGGTTCCCCCGTTCCGTAAAATATACAATAATGGAATTTTTGCCTGCAGCAGCCTTTTTCCCGTGCTGCATGCGGGGTGCAAGTACGGTATTTCGTGGGTAAAAGTAAAGCATATTCATCCAGCTATGGAAGCAAAGCTCCTTTCAACGACCGTGTCGTGAATGACGAAACGGAAGGCTGCGCCGGACAGCAGCGCACAGCTCACTTCCGTTTTTCCGCGAGCAGGTTGTCCAGGGCATAATAGCGGAACATGGCCATCATGCGCAGCGCCGGTTTACTGGACCGGGTTCTGCTGTGTTTGTGCATCTGCGGGAAGTACCAGCTGCCGCATGCCTCGATGAACTCGGGCAGCCGGGCAAAATCTGCCCCAGTGCCGATACGGTAGTCAAGCTGCTGCATCTGGCTGAGCGGTTTGAAAAAATCATCAAAATGGCTGGGAATGAGATAACGCGGTTGCAGGTTTTCCAGAGCCGCGATCAGGTTCTGCCTGTCCAGCCGCGACGCAATACCCTGCACCAGAATATCCACCGGGCCGATGTCCTGAGGATGGCGGTAAATCGGGGTTTCGCTGAACAGGATACGCAGGTTTTTATAGGTGATCAACCATTGCAGCGTGGTGTTGAAGCGGGTTTTGAACGCCAGCATGCGTTTCGGCGTACCGTTGATGCGGCCATCGAGGAGCACGCCCGGCAGATGATCGTATGACGGATGATCTGAGGCGATGACGTGTATGGTGAACGCGCCGAAAGAACCGGCCGGCCAGACCTTTTGGCCGTTCACCAGCTTCTGCGCGGCGGAAACATCCAGCGTGCGCATGCGTTCTGTTTGCGTGCCCACGGCAGCCGCAACGTTTGCATCGCCGAGGACTATGGGGTGGTGCCCGGCAGCAGCGGCTAGTTCGAGAAGCAGGGGAACGTCGAACACGTGATCGTAATGAGCGTGGGAAACCAGCACAGCGCGAATCTTCCGGCGGCCCTCTTTCGGCAGCAACAGCCCGGAAACCAGTTGTGTGTCCGGCTGTAGTCGGGCAAACAGGGCCCGGGCCTGCAGGGCGGGGCGGGAAACAAAAGGATCGATCAGAATCGTGGTGCTGTCGTCGCTGAGCTCGAAGCCGGCGACTCCGAGCCAGCGCAGGTACAGGCCAGTGGGCGGTTCCGGGCCCGCAGGCACATCCGGCTCCGCCTGCTGCTGGCTGAGGGTGCTCCACTCGAGCATGATCCCTTTGCCGCCATAGCCCGGTACCTGCTCGTGATCGATAGCCGGAGCCGGGCGGCGCTGGGCAAAAACGGCAGCGCTTGTGAGCAGGATAAAAAGAAAATAGAAAAAAGCTGTCTGCCTGTTCATGGCCTGAAACATAATTTATTCCTCAGTGTTCCGCTCTGGAATGGATGCGGGTTTTCGGGGTAGGTGTTATCTCGCTGCGCTTGTGCACTGCCGCAGTAGCGGTGTGACGAGAGCGCCCCCGACAGGTAGCTGAATTGGCAACAATTCAGGCATCACGGGCTTCGACCTTTTCCGAATTCTTGCGAATTCGGTTACATTCTGCGACCCCGACGGTAGCTGAATTGGCAACAATTCAGGCAGCGTATGCTTCGACCTTTTCCGAATTCTTGCGAATTCGGTTACATTGTTCGCTCCTGACAGTAGCTGAATTGGCAACAATTCAGGCAGCACAGGCTTCGACCGGCCCGAATTCTTGCGAATTCGGTTACATTGTTCGCCCCTGCCAGGTAGCTGAATTGGCAACAATTCAGGCATTACGGGCTTCGACCAGCCCGAATTCTTGCGAATTCGGCTACATTGTTCGCCCGTGCCAGGTAGCTGAATTGGCAACAATTCAGGCAGCACATGCTTTGACCAGCCCGAATTCTTGCGAATTCGGCTACATTGTTCGCCCGTGCCAGGTAGCTGAATTGGCAACAATTCAGGCAGCACATGCTTCGACCGGCCCGAATTCTTGCGAATTCGGCTACATTGTTCGCCCGTGCCAGGTAGCTGAATTGGCAACAATTCAGGCATCACCTGCTTTGACCTCTAACCAGGCCTGGCCGCCGGCACCGGGCAGTGAGAAACGTTCTTTCGTCCGCCGTTACTTGACTGCCAGTTTCATATTCGTCA
>WFTM01000416.1 GCA_015485525.1 Candidatus Zhuqueibacterota bacterium
CAGAGTCCCCGGACTGCTGTTCCCATCAATTATAACTATCCGCTTTCGGCTGCTTTGTATAAAACGCTGCGACAGGCTGAGCCGGAGTATGCTGCCTGGCTGCACGACCGTGGTTACGCCAGCCCGAACCGGCGTTTTTATAAATTGTTTACTTTTTCGCGTCTGTTCATTCCTGTTGCCCGGCGGGAAGGCAGCGTACTCGTTGCCGGTGATGAACGGCCCTGGCATCTGCTCGTCTCCAGCCCGATGGAGGATGATTTTGTACAGAATTTCGTGCTCGGCCTGTTTCAGGAGCAAACGCTGGAGATCGGCGGACCGGGTGCAGTGGGGCGTTTTCTCATCGCGAGCGTCGAAGCGCTGCCGGTGCCGGAATTCCGCAGCCCGATGCGCGGCGTGATGTTGTCGCCCCTTGTGTGCACCACCATGCGCGAACACAACGGCAAGGCGCAGCCCTATTACTTTCGCCCGCAGGATGTGGAACTGCCCGCTGCTCTGCATCAGAATCTGCTCAATAAATATGAAGTCGTGCACGGCCGCCCCTGTGAAGATGAAACTTTCGAAATCCGGCTCGATATGGACTATTTCAACCGCAAAAACGGAAAAGTCAGCAAGCTGCTGCACATCAAAGAAGGCACGGCAGAAGAGACGCGCATCAAGGCGTTTGAAATGCCGTTCCGCATGAGCGGCAATCCTGATTTGTTGCGCATCGCCTGGGAATGCGGGCTGGGCGATAAAAATTCACTGGGTCTTGGAATGATCGAAGTGAGGTGAGCCATGACATGCAAAATGTTGTCCTCTGTCGTGATGATGTCCGTTTTGTGCTCCGGACTCGCTGCACAAACGATAACCTGGCAGCAGGATGCGGACTTTTTCAGTCCTTCCGGTATAGCCAATACCGGCGGAAATCCGATCGTGGAATGGGCCTGGGGAGATATCGATGCCGACGGCCGGCTGGATATCATCATCGCGCGTTTCGATTACGACATCTGCTGCAGGATAGAGGTGCTGAGCGAAACAGCTTCGGGAAGTGGTATTTTTCAGAATAATATTGCCATCGCAGAGGCGATCGACGCGCCCGGGTCCGTATCGAATGTCTATCTCGCTGAGCTCATTCCGGACAATGAGACGCCGGAGATCGTCCTGTACGCGTTCAATGCCAGTACCGGTACGAATGCTTTCTGCGTGCTGCAGCGGGACAGCAGCGGGACAGCAGCGGCGTCTGGCAGAAAGACTGGCAGATGCTCGATGAGCTGACAAAAATCAGCGATCTGGAGTTCGATGACCCATCCGGGCTGGCTTTCGTCGATGTGGATTTTGATGGTACCGAAGAATTTCTCTTCACCGAGGGCGCGGTTTCGGATTCTGTGCCGCTGAATTATCGGTTTTTCGAGAAAAGCACTACGGCTCAACAGCCGGTTTTCACAGAGAATCCAGGGCCTCTCACCGGCATCGAAGCAATGGCGGAGAGGACGTACACGTATCAGGCAGCCCAGCTTATCGATGTCGATGGCGACGGTATCGCGGATATACTGCAGCCACGGATCGTCGAGGGGCAGCAGGAAGTGGTCTATTTCCCCGGCCAGCGGGACAGCAGCGGTATTTCCTGGAGCGGGGAACCTCAGTGGCTTCCTTTCCCGCAGGTTTTCAGACTCGATGGTTTGACGGTTTTCGATCTCAACGGTGATGGCCGGGATGATCTGCTCAGCAGTTTCGCTTTGCAGGTTTTTCCTGCCGCAGGCGATGGGCCTTATTTTGAATCGGAACCCTATGTCTTGTCGCTCGATACCGGCCGGCCCCGTCTCGTGCTGCCGGTCAATTTCGCCTCGGACGAGAGCGAACTGCTGGTCATCACAGAAGACCCGTATGGTTTTGTCACTGCGCTGTCAGCCTCTTTTTTCGAACCGGCGACGCTCGATCGTTTTTCGCTCTGGAAGCGGAACCGAAAAACCATGCTGATGGCGGATTATCCGTATTTTTCCAATTTTCACGCCGAGGTGACAGACCTGGATCAGGATGGAGCGGTCGAGCTTTCCGGGTGGATGGGGGATAAAAACGAACAAGACGCCGGTACATCCTTTTCCTTCACCTATTCAGACACCGGCTCGCACCCCGTGTGGATCGATCGTTCAGAGCTCGTGCAGGGACTGATGGCCGCACCGCAGGACAGCGAGGCCGTGCATGTGCTGCCGAGCTTTTCAGACCTCGATGACGACGGCAGGGAAGATGCGCTTCTGCTCAGACGTGCCATTAGCGGGCCGGACAGCGGCCGCGTCGCGTTCATTTTTTATCAAAATACCCGTAACGGCAGCGGCGGAGTTTCCTGGCTGCCACGTCCGGACTGGGGCGCAGGGCTGCCGGACACCAGCGCCCAGCAGGTGGTTTTTACGGATTTGGACCAGGACGGAGATGCAGACCTGGTGGTTGGGCTTGCGAACAGCCGCTCGCAAACCCTCGTGCCCTTTGTTTTTTACGAAAACAGCAGTGCCATGATGTCCTCGTGGCAGTTGCGGCCCGGAGTTCTGCCCGAAACGATCGCGTATGATCCATACTGGGGACCGGAACAGAAGCCTGACTTTCTTCTTGCCGATTTCGACGGGGATGGCGACGAGGATTTTCTCATCAGGCAAAAGCAGGCTGGTCTGATTTTTCTGCGTAACCGGCTCATCACCTCCGTTTCTGATGGCCCGGGTGTGGTTTTGCCCGGCGAAATACATGTACAAGTCTGGCCGAATCCTCTCTCCGGCCAGGGACGGTTCAGCTATAGTTTGCAGAGCGGGCAACGGGTGAGCCTGCGGCTGTATAATATCATGGGCCAGGTCGTTCGGGTGCTCGTTGAGGGAAGAAGGCCGGCAGGCGAACACAGCGGCGTCATCGCGGTGGAGGGCCTGCCCAGCGGGCTGTATTTCCTGCGTCTGAGCGCCGGCGGTAAAACCGCCACCCGCCCGCTGATGATCGTGCGCTGAGGAGAAGGCGAAGCTGGGAGCTGCGGGGGAATCGTATCATTTATGTGCGGAGGGCGTGTGCCGGAATCGGATGAAAAGCGCGAATTTGCTGCGGGTGAAAAAATGAATGCCATTCATTTTTTGGTGTGTGTAAAAACGCAAAAGCAGGCGGGTGAGTGTATTGCAACTCTGAACAAACTACAGGGACTGCGTCATGGATGGCGTCAATAAAAAGGTCAGAGATGGCCGTGACGGGGAAAAAATTTGTATCCTGCGCGTACAGGGTTATCTCGACATCGTTTCCGCCCGGGAATTGGGGATGATTCTCGATCGCAGTTTTGATGAAGGCATGGTTCGCATCGTCGTCGATCTCGAAGCGGTTGGCTTTGTCGGCAGTATGGCGTGGGGTGTTTTTCTCAGCAAGATCAAAAAATTCCGCGATGCCGGTGGTGATATCAAGCTCGCCTGCATGAACCCGGAAGTGCTCGAAGTCTATAAAATTCTCGAATTCTTCTGGTTTATGCGCAGCTATGACAGCCTTGCAGCGGCCGTGCAGGATTTTCAGAATAATATCCCGCCCATGCCACCACTCCCGGAGTGAAGCTCTCTTTCAGCCAGCAGAGCATCCTCTCCTCTCGTCACACCGCTCCTGCGGCTTTGTACCAGCGAAGCGAAATGCCTCCTACCCAGAAAGCCCGCACCCATTCGATGAGATTCCGGTCCTTTTGTAAAAGTGGCGGCTTTCGGGCGCGCTGAAGCGCGCACTACGAACGCGTCTCGTGACCCCGGAGTTGTATTCCCACATAACTGCAATTGCAGCTTCAGAGTTGGTTCCACATCCCCCTGGCCCGGCTACGGGCCGGGCCTGTCCCCCTTCGAAGTGGGATTTCCTCTCGTCACACCGCTCCTGCGGCTTTGTACCAGCGAAGCGAAATGCCTCCTACCCAGAAAGCCCGCACCCATTCGATGAGATTCCGGTCCTTCTGTAAAAGTGGCGGCTTTCGGGCGCGCTGAAGCGCGCACTACGAACGCGTCTCGTCACACCGCTCCTGCTGTGTTAAGTCGCTCCTGCTCACTTTTCGCCCTTCAGGGTTACGCGGTCGCGCCACAGGCCGGCGCGCACGAGCAGGTCGCGGTATGAGGTGAGCGCGATCCCCCGTTCCGCAGCCAGCGCTGCGACGATGTCGGATTTCAGCACGCGGTTGATGTCGGCGAGGTAGCCGATGCGTGCTGTATCCTCTGCTGTGGCAGCAAATTGTTCGGCGTGCCGGGCAACGGCCTGTGCGGCGATGCAGAAGCGGCCCGGGGACAGCACATTGAGCTGGTCGAGCATGGCCATCTCGATGTAGCGGAACCGTTTGCCCTGTGGCAGCGGCAGTTCGCGTTCATCGAAATAACCTGTGATGCCAACCTGGAACTCGTAGGCGAGTTGTTCGAGAATGGCACGAAACCAGGCCGGCGCCAGTGCGATCGGTTCACCGAGATGAATATAGCCTACTTCGAGCCCGGCTGCCATGGCTTTATGGATTTGCGCGCGGAATTCGGTGATGGTTTCCAGGCTGTCGAGGCCATTGACAAGCACTTCGGCGAAACTGGTGTAAAAATAGCCTTCCGGCGAGACCAGGTTGGTCGGTGAGGAAAAAGGATGCACGGGCCTGATGCCGTAAAGGGGAGAGGGGGAGGTCAGGGTCAGTTGCACGCCCACGCTTTTTTGCTTGTGCTCGTCGAACAGGGCGACTGCCTCGGCAAACCAGGGTGTGTTGACGACGACAGAAAAATCCGTGGCCAGGCTTTTTTGCATCAGGTCGGCAGCAGCCAGATTGCTGGCGTGGGTCAAACCGACGCCATCGAGGCGCACGATCAGCTCGATCGTACCCTGGCGTGGTGGCGCTTCAGCGTAATACGGTTCGCTGGCGCAGGACAGCCAGAGAACCGCGCAGGCGCTGAACAGAATCGACAGCGTGAAATGCATGCTCATCGTCCTTATGATGGGTAGTCCGAGTCATTCGGGATGCAGTGCTGTGCTGAGTGTCTGTTGTGTCCGGCTGTTTTTGGGCCGGTTATTTCAGTTCAAATGCGAAAACTTTGCGTTGCAAGGCGCCGCTGTTGCGGTCCCTCACCTGAACGAACAGATTATATTTGCCTTTTTTCATTCGGGTGAAATCCAGCTCAGACCAGGCGACATCGCGAGCGGATGTTCCCTGACGGCTCTCGCTGAATTCGATAAATCTCTTGCCCGAGGAAAAGGGGTTCAGCTTTTCCGCCAGGGCGCTCAGCCCGCCATCTTTTGCATCCTTTACCGTATAAGCGATGTCATAACTGGTTTTACCGTCCGCGTCTTTTTTCAGGCCATAGACTTCAAAATAGAGGAATTTTTTGTCCTGGTTACTGAACGTGCGCGAAGCGATCGGTGTGATCTCCAGGCCGTTGCGCCAGAACGATACCGTGCTGTTTGCAGCGGTTTTCGCTGTCTCGCGGATGTGATCAGCGAGCAGGATAGAGCTGATGCCGAGGCTGTCGGCCGGTCTGGGTACATGTTTCATCAAAACCGCGGTCTTACCCTGCTGGCGCGCTGCCTCGTTGAGTACTTCGGAAAAGATGTAAAAATCCCCGGCCCTGAGCACGAAAGGATGGACCAGATGCGCGCTGCCCGAGCGTGGTACTTCGATGTGGCCGGTTTTTTCAGTAATGATGTTATAGTATTCGTCGCCAAGAGTCGTCGTCACGGTGATATCCGCCCTGAGCTGGCCGTCGCTGAAGTTGATTTTATCGCTGTCCACCCGGTGTACCACGATGCAGGTCTGGCTCTTGTCCGGGTTTTCCAGGTAGCTGACGATGGAATCGAAAGGAAGATTTTTGAAAAACGTACTCACGACAGGAGGAATCTTCTGGTGCTTTTCCTTCATGTCCTCAGCGAACTTGATTCCCGTTTCCATGAGCTGGATTTTCTGGTAGGCATCATTGGCTGTTGAAGCGGTCAGGTCCGGCTTGTCGCGGAATCCAAAAGCGATTGCCTGGGCTGCGGGAGAGATAATGCTGCGTTTCTCGTAGATTTTCTTCATCACCTCATAGGCATCTTTGGCATTCAGTACTTCCAGGCCCTGGTTGAGGTTGTAGGTGATGGTGTAACCGTTTCTGTTTTCTACAAAATCAAAAACGACTTTGGGCTCGAGCCGGTAATAAAACCAGCTCAACAGCGGCGTGCGAAAACTGAGGTCTTCCTGGCCAAGCTCCAGCGGTTCTTCTTCATATATCTGATCCGGCTCACCGTAGCGAATGTAAACCCGTCCGCGGTCGTCATAGCCTTTTTCGGATTTGTTCGCATAGTACTTCCGAGCCACCAGCAGGCGCTTGTAGTGTTCGTAGAGTCGTTCGTTGGCAAATGTAGAGCGCGTCGGATCGCGCTGGCGCCAGAAATTGAGCAGGAACTCAACCCGCGCGGCGTTGGTCTTCAGAGTCTGCCACGATTTGCTTTCGACCGGAGAGATGATCTCGTTGAGGTCGATAAACAGACGGTTGATCATCTTGTTGTTATAATCCGTCGAATCGCGCAGCATATTCAGATTATTGTAAAAAAGCGCTGTAGCCTGGTGCACGCTGTGCTCACCGGCAAAGATGTATTCGAGATAGTTCCCGGGCTGCAACTGCTGCGCCTGTACCAGGCTGGCCGGCGATACAAAGATGAAAAAAAATAAAACGGCGATGAGCTTTTTCATAAGTCGGGTCTGAAATTAGTGAATGTCAGGTTTCTGATTGCGAAAACACTTCTTTGAACGCTGGCCGGGCAGGCTGGTTTCCCAGCGCGTTTGTACGGCCCGGCAAAAACACAAAGATACATCACTGGCGTCAGAAAGGCAAGGAAGAAGCAGAAACCGGACGGACAACGGGGAGGTGATGTCTTCAACTGCGGAGGGAGCACCCCTTACAGGGCAAAAAAAATCCCCGGCGCTTGCAGGAGCTCCGGGGATACGTTCGGTTAATACGAGGTATAGACCTTGGATTTGCCGTCGCGGGTAAAGCTGAGCACGTCGTAGTTTGCCGGCTTTTTCCCTTCAGGCTGCATACCGGGAGATTCCTGCGGCATGCCCGGGGCAGTCAGGCCGAGAATATCCGGTTTCTCCTTGAGCATGCGTTTGATGTCAGAAGCCGGCACATGCCCCTCGACGAGGTATTCGCCGATGATGGCCGTGTGGCAGGATTGCAACTGGCGCGGGATGTTCAGGCGTTTTTTGATCTGCGCGCCGTGGCGGGTGATACGCGAATCGACGGTAAAACCCGAATTGCGCAGATGATCTTCCCATTTGCTGCAGCAGCCGCAGGTCGGTGATTTGTACACGATGGCGTGCATGCTGTCTTTCCTGGCAACCGCCTGTTTTTTCTGTGCTGATGCCGGTGATGCCGCGATAAAACTTGTCGTTAAAAAAAGCAGAATGAAAGAGATGAATTTCATCGTTGGATAACTCCTTGTAGCTGATTATGACCGGCCTCAGCCGGTTTCATTTTTTATGGCATATCGTGCAAGACAACATGCGGAAATTAAACGTTGCATGCAACTGCTTTGTGCGCCTTCGTAACAGGTGGCCGGGATAGTGCACGCCCCTGGCCGGCGCACTGCTTTATGGATTTGCGTGTTTCAGATTAAAACTCCAGCAGTTTGTGCAGTTGCGGCAACAGCCGTTCGTCCGGCATGTACAGATTTTTTTCCAGATTCGGGCTGAACGGCACAGGGGTGTCCAGCGCGGCTACGCGCATGATCGGTGCATCGAGGCTGGTGAAGGCTGCTTCGCTCAGGAAGGCAGCGATTTCAGCACCAAAACCGCCGGTCAGGTTCGCTTCGTGCAGGATGAGCGCCCGCGAAGTTTTCGCAACAGAAGCGAGTACGCTGTCCTTATCCCACGGCGCCAGTGTGCGCAGATCGATGACCTCGATTTCAGCTCCCTGCGCGGAGAGTTTTTCAGCAGCTTGTAAAGCCAGGTGGACACCCTTGCCCCAGGTGATGATAGTGACATCAGTGCCCTTGCGGCAAATCGATGCCTGGCCAAAGGGAACCGGCTGCAGGCCGGTTGGAACCATGCCTTTCAGACTGCGATACAGACCTTTGTGTTCGAAAAAGAGAACCGGATTGGGATCATCGATCGCGCTGAGCAGCAGGCCTTTGGCATCTGCCGGCGTGGCCGGGTAGGCGACTTTCAGGCCGGGGACGTGCAGAAACCAGGCCTCCGGCGTTTGCGAATGAAACGGGCCGGCGCCCATGCCACCGCCGGCCGGCATGCGTATGGTGACGTTGACCGCACTGTCCCAGCGGTAGTGCGTTTTGGCAAGGTTGTTGGCGATCTGGTTAAAAGCGCAGGTAACAAAATCCGCAAACTGCATTTCCACAACCGGCTTGAAACCGGCCAGCGCCAGGCCCATAGCTGCACCGACCACGCCTGACTCGATGATCGGCGTATTGCGCACACGCTCGCGGCCGAACTCTTCGACAAATCCCTGCGTGATTTTAAACACACCACCGTAGTCGGCGATGTCCTGGCCCATCAAAATCACCGTATCATCTGCCTGCATTTTTTGCCGCAGCCCCTCGCTGATGGCATCGACAAAGCGGAGTTCATGGTCCGGCCCGGCCTCGCTTTGGGTGCTGATCGCCGGCGTTGGTGCGTAAACATCGGCAAGCTCGGCCGCTGCCGTACTGGCCGGTTCAGGGCTGGAGAGTGCCTGTTCCAGCGCCTGCTCGATCTCCGCGCGAATGCTTGCGCTGATCTCTTCGATGCCGGCCTGGTCGATCAGTCCATTCTTGAGCAGATGCTTCTCGAAACGCAACAACGGGTCTTTTTTCTGCCACTTTTGCAGCAAAGCTTTTGGGACGTATTTGATGCCAGAAGCTTCCTCGTGACCGCGCATACGGAACGTCTCAGCCTCGATCAGCACCGGGCCGGCGCCTGCGAGGATGTCCTGTCGCGCTCTGGAGATGGTTTCCCGAACGCGCAACACATCGTTGCCGTCGATGCGCACACCCCGGATGCCGTAACCGATGGCACGGTCTGCGAGGTGCTTGCAGCGATACTGCTCATGAGTCGGTGTGGACAGGCCATAACCGTTGTTTTCAATCAGAAAGATGACAGGCAGGTTCCAGACCGCGGCGAGGTTCAGCGCTTCGTGAAAATCGCCTTCGCTGGAGGCGCCGTCACCGGTGAAGGCCAGGGCGATGTTTTGTTGCTTGCGCAACTGAAAAGCCAGTGCAAAGCCGTCAGCGACCGGCAGCATGGCGGCCAGGTGCGATATCATTCCGATAATATTATACTCGGGTGCGCCAAAATGGAAGGAGCGCTCGCGACCTTTGCTGAAACCGCCATCCCGGCCCAACAGCTGCCGGAACAGACGTACGAGATCCACTTTGCGAGTGGTGAAAACACCGAGGTTGCGGTGCATCGGCAGGATGATATCGGCCGGATCCAGAGCGATGGTGCTGCCAACGCTGATGGCCTCCTGACCGATGCCGGAGAACCACTTGCTGATTTTTCCCTGCCGCAGAAGCAGCAGCATTCTCTCTTCAATCATCCGCGGTGTGCGCAGAGCACGGTAAAGCTCGATCATATCATCCCCCTGCCTGCTCTTGGCCTGCAGGGATTCCACATGAGGTTTCATAAATTTATTCCGAAAATGGTGAAACGATGCCTTCTGCAAAAAAACGGTTTTTATTGGACAAACGCGTGTCCGCCAGGGAGGCTTCGAAGGCCATCTGGCTCAAACAATCAAACGCGCGAAGATAGCAAACTGCTGTTGGATGAGCAAGCTTTAAATACCCTGCAATGCATGGAAGTGAGTATTTTTTGCTCCATTTTCCGCGCATGGCGTGTAGATATTTTGCATGGGCCGGGGCAGGGACAGCGGTTGCCGCAACATTTCCGGCCAGAATGGCCACTGCTTTGAAAAACAGTACGTGCGAGCCGGCACACCGGCGTTGTCCCGCGCAGCAGCGGAATGAGGAGAAAGCAGCCTTGCCGGCGTACACGAATCCGGAAAATCAGGGTGGAACAGATAGAATCGATAGGGAAGAAAACAGCTCATGCCGGTTTCCCTGAAAAATAAAGCCATATGGCTGGCCGGAATACTCATCACGGTTGTCGTGCTCCTGTTCTGGCAGGACTCCTACCGCGTGCGTGTGCGTCACTTCACCATCCGCGATCAGGCCTTTGCCGGTGTGCTGGGCGGGAAAACCATCGTCCACCTGAGCGATCCTCATTTTGACCGCGGCGATACGGCATATATGCGCGAAATTCTCTCCCGGGTGGCCGCCATCGAACCGGATATGATCGTGCTAACCGGTGACTTTGTGCGCTGGTTCACCGGACACCCGGATTATGCTGTCGCTTTTGAGCTGCTCGCCGGGCTGCACGCCCCGCTGGGGGTTTTTGCAGTCATGGGTGATGCAGACTACACTCTGCGCTCCGCGAGCTGTGGCTTCTGCCATAAGCCCGGCAGCGCGGAACCACCGGAGCAGCACCAGGTCCGATTCCTGCGCGACGAGTGGATCGAAATCACTGTTGACGGCCGGACACTGCGCATCGCCGGGCTGGACTGCCGCCAGAACATGCAGCCCGATCTCACGATCGTCGATTCCCTGCTCTCGAAAACGCCCACCCTGCTGTTGTCGCATACCTCGCTGGCATGGTATCGCGTGCCGGAAAACATACCTGTGTTCGTTTTCTCCGGTGACACACATGGAGGGCAGGTCTGGTTGCCGGCGTTTATCTGGAAAATGACGGATAAAAAACCGGACCCGGACCACATGCATGGCCTGTTTTCCAGTGGCCGGAAGTATCTCTACGTCAGCAGCGGGCTGGGCATGACCGATGTTGAGCTGCGTTTCGGAGTGCCTCCGGAAATCGCGGTGTTTACCTTTACCGGCACCTCTGAGCAAGGGAGGGAGAGTGAGTAATCTGCGACTGATTGGACTCTGCAGCATCCTGTCTGTGCTTGCGGCCTGTCATCCTCTGCAGCGCCCGGCCGACCCTTTGGGCTTTGCGTATGACTTTGAATCCGACGCTGATCTGGACCGCATCTCGTGGGACTGCGGCCAACTCTATGCGCGTGATTCCACCTTTGTCACCAGCGGCCACTGGGGGCTGCGCGTGCGTTTTTTGCAGGGAGAAAATCTCGGTTTGAAGTTCAACGGCCTTTTCGCCGACTGGTCCGGCTTTGATGCGCTGGTTTTCGATGCCCGCAATCCGCAGTCACAGCCTGTGCCGCTACTGCTGCATCTTGGCCTCTATCGTGACGGAGAGTTCGTGCTGGTAAACCTGCCCGTTCCTGTGGCAGCAGGCGATCACCATATGCGCATACCACTGCACAGCCTGCGCTACCCCGGTGATGGAGCACCGGCTGATCTTTCTCTGGTTCTCTCCGCGCGGTTGATCGTCCCCGAACCGGTACGCGGGACACAGTTG
This sequence comes from Candidatus Zhuqueibacterota bacterium, assembly GCA_015485525.1. Lineage (GTDB taxonomy): Bacteria > Zhuqueibacterota > Zhuqueibacteria > Zhuqueibacterales > Geothermadaptataceae > Geothermadaptatus. The sequence continues at coordinate 11,387 of WFTM01000416.1, forward strand.
TTTTTCGATGATATCCATCTCGAATGAGAGCTGTGAAATCACCAGCTCGCCCGCGGCTTTGACACAGAGCACCTGTTTGATGAATGGGCACAGTCATAATTTTCCGGCTGCATCATTTTGCAGGTAGTGTATAAACCAAAAAAGAAATTATTTTCTGCGCTTGTCCGGTTTGTTTGTAATTGAATATGACAAACCAACTTATCCCGTTTTATTCTCAGATGAGCACTTTGCGCAGGGAAATTCCGGATAGTTGAAAAGTCGGTTTTGTTTTCGCTTCATTCGGCAGGTAAGATATCTCTGCTGAAAAGCGGAAATCTGAAAGGGTCACCTTGTTTTTCAGGTAATGTAAGCATGCAGGGAAGCGGGCTTGCACTTCGTCTCCCTCGTCTGACGATGCAGACTCAGGAGCACGAACAGCATCATGTCCACCTCATGAAGGACATCAGGGCTGGCCAGGCGTTTTGTCCTCGAGTGCCTGCATATTCTGACCATTGCCAACAACATTAAGTACGAGAAGTCAGTGCCGTTTGATGGCAGGATATGAATGCATCAACAGCGAAATGCCAGGCAATTTGTGCCTGGAGAAGAGAACACATCAACTCATTTTTAACATTAGGTGGGCACAACTATGAATGCAAAAGCGAACCAGGTTGAATCGACCATGACGAACGATAGAGTCAGCAGGCCGGCTGCCGTCCATCCCGGTGCCAATATGGTGGATGGCCTGAGTCAGATTCGCAAGATTCTGCTCGGCGATTTTATCGTGCGGTGGGAAAATCGGTTGCGCGAAATGGAAAAAAACGTCCATGAACTCATCGAAAAATCCAATAGCAAGCTTGAGGAAATCGATGGTAAGTTTGAAAATCTCGATAGAGAACTCAAGGAAGAGCTGGAAACCAATTTTCTCGAGATCGAGCAGGAAAATGATGATCTACGCGAGATGATTCAGAAGGCACGTGAAGAAATCGAGGAAAAACTCAAAGCTCTGGAAGAAAACAAGATGGATAAAGATTCCGTCGCCGATGTTTTCATCAACTGGGGCAAGAGAATGCGCGGTGAAGAGTAGCAGACGACCGGGCTTTACCACCCCCATTCGTCCCGGTCTGTTCACAGCAAAATCAGAGGTAAGCTGGTTTGCTGACGGCATCGTTTTTCAGTATAAAGGCGGATCAATAAATCCGCCTTTTTTCGTTGGTGGCCAGCAGTCCTTCTGCTGGCTGTCATCTGTGTGGAAAGCCGTGGCCGAGCCGTTTCCGGGAAGACAGGAAAAGAAAAAAGCGCAAAATGATTTCATTGGTGCATCTTTATTTGCATCCTGCATAATTATGCATTATATCTATTCTTATTTTTGTGAATCCTCCACATGAATAGTTGTTCAGACCCCGTATTCATGCACGACGACCTGCATGGCTTCTCCACTGTTTCCGGCGGCCAGTTTAGTGGCAGGAGTTGGGCGAGGTTTTTCCCCACGTGTAGCGGAACCCGCAAGAGTTCCGGCGCTCGGTGTGTCCGAAGTGCTGCCACTTCGGCTACTTCCGCCATATCAGTGCGCC
>WFTM01000417.1 GCA_015485525.1 Candidatus Zhuqueibacterota bacterium
AAGCACCTGCAGGATGATGCTATCAGCGCTTCGCAAATCGTTCGCAACATGCTGGTGCACGTGATGCACGAACGCAAACCGGACCTGCTCAACGATCTGCTCCCCGAAATTTCCCAACTGCATCACATCAAAACCATCCGGCTGATCGAACCCGGCGGCACGATCACCTTTTCTTCACAGCCCCGGGAGGTAGAAACCCACGCGGATACCACTGGCCTGTCCCGTTTTCTGACCATGTCGGGAAACACGCTGGTCAGCAGCGGGCTTCAGGGTGAAAATCTTCTGATCAAAGAATGGATGAAGCTGCCCAATGAGGAGAAGTGCCAAACCTGCCATGATGACGGCGAGCCTCTGAACGGCGTTTTGCTCATCGAAACAGCGGACACGGTTTCTCTGCGCGTCGTCAACCCCAACTATCTGGCCATCGCCGGGGTATCGTTCGGCATTATTCTGCTTATGTCCCTGGTCACGAGCATGCTGTTCGTCCGCTCGATCGATCGTCCCATTCGCAGGATCAAGAGGGCCATGCAGGCGATCGAGCAGGGTGATTTTTCGGTGCGCATCGACATACCGCAGCGGGACGAGATCGGTGTGCTGGCGCAGGGTATCAACACCCTCGCTGAGCGACTGGAGGCGAGCCGGAAGCAGCTTATGGAAAACCACGAGCGTGAAATCCGGCAAACCGAGGCGCTGGCCAAAGCCGGCAAGCTCGCAGCCGGTCTGGCGCATGAAATTAAAAACCCGATCTCAGGCATCGTATTCGCTATCAACTCGATTCTGCGCGAAACCGATGGGTGCGAAAGTCACCGGGAAATTTTTCGGGAAATCGCCCGCCAGGCCAACCGGGTGGAACAGAACCTCGAAGTCCTGCTTTCTCTGGCACGGCAAAGCCGTTTTGAAGCACGGCCGGCAGATGTGCAGAAAATCATCGAACAGGTATTGTTGTTCATCGGCCAGCAGAATAACGGCGGCAAACTGAAAATAGAATTTGAACGCTGCGAAGAGTTGCCGGAAATCATGGCAGACCCGAATCAGCTCGAACAACTTTTCTTGAATTTGATCATCAACGCTGTGCAGGCCATGCCAGAAGGGGGTTACCTGCGCATCTGTACGGAACATCTCGCGGAGCAAAAGAAAATCCGCATCACGATTCAGGACACCGGCGCCGGCATACCGAAACATGTGCAACCCAATATTTTTCAACCCTTTTTTACAACAAAAACACGGGGCGTCGGTCTGGGGCTGACCATCTGCCATGATATCGTCACCCGGCATCATGGCACGATCACGTTCACCTCGCGCCCCGGAGCAGGGACGACGTTCTTCATAGAATTCGATGCAGAGCGCAAGGTCACTCTGAACAGTGTGGGAGACAGCCATGAATAACCACCGCATTCTCATCGTCGATGATGACAAGCTGGTCACGTGGTCACTGTCACGGGATTTTGAAAGAGAGGGCTGCCAGATCAAAACCGTTGGGAACGGAGAAAGCGCGCTGCCGGCACTGCGCGAGTTCAATCCCGACCTGATTTTACTCGATCTGCGCCTGCCCGGGATCGATGGGCTGGAGGTGCTCAAACAGATCAAAGCTGCGGACAGCGATGTCATCGTCATCATGATGACCGCTTATGCTACCGTTGAGACGGCTGTGCAGGCGGTCAAACTCGGAGCACTCGATTTCATCAAAAAGCCTTTTACCTTCGATGAGCTGAAAATCATCATCGAGCGGGCGCTGCGCAGCCGCAGCCTGAGCCGGGAAGTCGCCAACCTGCGCCAGCATATCAAGCAAAAATACGGCATCCACAACATCATCGGCGTCTCACAGCAGATGCAGGAAGTCTTCGCCCTGATCCGTAAAATTGCGCAGAGCGATGCCACCACCGTACTGATCACCGGAGAAAGCGGCACCGGTAAAGACCTGGTAGCCCGTGCCATCCACTACGAGAGCCGGCGCGCACCCTTCCCGTATATGGCGATCAACTGTGGCTCGCTGCCCGATACCCTGCTGGAAAGCGAACTCTTTGGCCACGAGAAGGGTGCTTTCACAGATGCCCGCACAGCCAAGAAGGGCCTGCTCGAGCTGGCAAACAAGGGAACTGTTCTGCTCGATGAAATCGGCGACGCTTCTCTGTCCCTGCAAGTCAAGCTGCTGCGCTTCATGGAAGAGAAAGTCTTCAAACGCATCGGCAGCACCCGGGACGTCGAAGTCGATGTTCGCATCATCGCAGCGACCAACCGCAATCTCGAACAGCTCGTGGCTGAACGGCAATTCCGGGAAGACCTTTACTTTCGTCTCAAAGTCATCCCCCTGCACCTTGCCCCCCTGCGCGAGCGGCCCGAGGATATTCCGGTGCTGGTCAAGCACTTCATCGACAAATTCAACAAGGAGTTCAAAAAGAACGTTCGCCAGGTTTCGCCGGAGGCGATGAAAATTCTCAAGCTGTACAGATGGCCCGGCAACATCCGTGAGCTGCGTAACATGCTGGAACGCATCATGATTCTGGAAAACGACGAGACTATTTCCTCCCGTCATTTGCCTCTTGAAATCACACTGCAGGCAGAAACGCCGGACGAGGTGCTGCCGGATATCACTGAAATTTCCGCAGGCACATCGCTGCACGGCATGGAGAAATCCCTGATCTTAAAGGCGCTGCAAAGCACGGGAGGTAACCAGTCGCGGGCAGCACAGTTGCTGCATATTTCCCGGCATGCCCTGCGCTATAAGATGAAAAAATACCACCTGCTGGAGTGAGGCCCCTGTTCAACGCCGCCACTGTGCTTCAGCACGCATGCTGTGACACCCCTCGTCTGCGCCATATCGCGCACTCCCCTGCGTCACATGGCGCAGGGCCCCGCGTCTGCACATCGCCATCCCGGCATTGCTCAGATT
>WFTM01000418.1 GCA_015485525.1 Candidatus Zhuqueibacterota bacterium
ATGTGCAAAAATGAATGAGACATAGGGATGGGAGTGGCTGCTGAATTGGCGGCAACTTGCGCACACACCACATGGCCTCCTGTCTCCGGAGCTGCACACCAAAGCCTGGGCGAACCGAACTGCGACGGCGCGTTTTCCTGTTCCGGCAGGCTGGCTCACGGCTATCTGTTTACAGGGCCTGCCGGAACAGGAAAACGCGCCGTCGCAGTTCGGTTCGCCCAGGCTTTGGTGTGCAGCTCAGGAGACAGGAGGCCATGTGGTGTGTGCGCAAGTTGCCGCCAATTCAGCAGCCACTCCCATCCCTATGTCTCCTTCATTTTTGCACATCCAAAATCGGCCAAAGAGGATGATCTCAACATCTTGCTGCAGACCCTGGTCAGCGATCCCTATGGCTTCAGTCTGCCGTGGAACAATCCACGTATATCCATTGATGACATTCGCGCTTTGCGACAGCGCATGTCACTGAAGTCTGAATCGGGTGCCCGGCGCGTGATTGTGATTCTCGAAGCGCAAACCATGACCCCCGAAGCAACCAACGCGTTGCTGAAGATGCTCGAAGAGCCGCCGGATGAGACATATTTTATTTTGACATCTTCTGCACCGGATACAATTTTGCCGACGATTATCAGCCGGTGCCAGCAGCTCAAATTTTCTCTGCTCTCCGCAGCAGATATTGAAAAAGCGCTGCAGCAACGAGGGGCAGGTGATGCCGGAGATATTCCCATCATTGCCCGTATGGCGCGCGGCAGCATGCAGCAGGCTCTCGAGCTCGCTTCTGAAGGAATTTCCGGGCAGAGCGAGCAGACGCTGGAGCTGCTCCGCACCTGCTTCCGCCCTCCTTCCAGCAGCGCGCAGTACGTGACAAAACTTGTCGATAAGCACGACCGCAAAGGCATCGCCACGCTGCTGGAAAGTTTGCTGTATCTGTTGCGCGACGCCTGGCTGGTGGCCTCTCTGGGTGATCAACTCGATGAAAACGCCCTGACGAACAGGGATGTCATCGATACATTGCGCCGGTTTGCCGGCAGTTACCAGAAGTTTGACTATCCTGCAGCGATCCGCGAGGTCGAACGCGCCCTGCGGATGCTCGACCGTTATGTGCAACCGCAACTGGTTTTGATGGGATTGATCATTCACATCAACAGATTGTCCGGGCAGAGCTGAAATAAGTATTCGATGAAGAGCCATCTCCGGCTTGCAATAAAGAATGCTGGTGTATCTGATTTTGTGATGATTTTGAATTTTTCAGGCGAAAAGTTGTGAAAAAAATCGGGATAAATGCCCGGGGGCTGCAGAGGCCTGCAGTCCGTGGAACACATCACCCTGACAGGAAAGGCAAAGATGCCTGATTATATAGAAATCAAATTCAAAGGTGAACGCAAAGCGGTGTTTCATAACCCTTTGCAGTTACCGTTCCGTCCCGGAGATTATGCCATCGTCGAGGCGGAAAAGGGGGAAGATTGCGGTCGAGTCAATAACTTGCATCCAACCAGGAAGCAGATTGAAGAGTGTAAAGAGCAGAAAAGGAAGATACTGCGCAAAGCACTGCCGGCAGATATCATCAAGATCAGACAGAAGCAGAGCAACGAAAGCCGCGCTCTCGACAGTTGCCGCAACAAGGTCAAAAAGCACAATCTCAACATGAAGCTGGTCGATTGCGAGTATCAGTTCGACGGCAACAAGATTACGTTTTATTTTACTGCGGAAAAACGAGTCGATTTCAGAGAGCTGGTCAAAGACCTTGCTGGCGAATACCGCACCCGCATCGAGTTGCGCCAGATCGGCGTCCGCGATGAGGCAAAACGCCTGGGCGGGTATGGCGTGTGTGGGCGAAAGCTCTGCTGCGCCGCATGGATCAAGGAGTTCAAACCGATTTCGACCCAGGCAGCGAAAGAGCAAAACCTGCCTCTCAACCCGAATAAGCTCGCCGGGTCATGTGGCCGCCTGAAGTGCTGCCTGATCTTCGAGCGCGATTTTTACAACTGGGCTGTGACCGCCTTTCCTGAACTGGCCAAGCCGATTACAACCTCGCGCGGCAAGGGAATCGTGCACCGTATCGATATTTTCAAGGAAACGATCGAAGTGCGTTATCCTGACGAGGAAATCGAGACCCTGTCGATTACCGAGCTGGAAAAAAACGGCTATCGCTGCAATAATAACTGTGCCGATAAGCCTGATCTGAATGGTGGCAAAAAGGACAATAAAAAGAAGGACAGCAAGTGAAAGATCGCATCATCGTAACAAGCGCCCTGCCCTATGCCAATGGCCCCCTGCACATAGGACATATCGCCGGCGCTTACCTGCCGGCAGATATTTACGTACGTTATAATCGCCTGAAAAAGAGGGATATCCTGTTCATCTGCGGTTCGGATGAAAACGGCGTGCCGATCATGTTGCGTGCCCGGAAAGAAGGCGTTTCTCCTCATGATATCGTCGATCGCTACCACGCCATGAACAAGCAGGATTTTGAAAAATTCGGCATCTCCTTTGACTACTATGGCAGAACCTCCTCGCCGACGCACAGGGAGACAAGCCAGGGGATTTTTCGCCGGCTTGCAGAAAAGGGGGTCTTTCGTCTCAAAACAGAAAAGCAGTTGTATGATCCCGAGGCAAAACTCTTTCTCGCCGACCGGTTTGTCTATGGCACCTGTCCGAAATGTGGCTATGAAAACGCCTATGGTGACCAGTGCGAAAAATGCGGAACCTCCCTCAGCCCTGCTGACCTGATCGACCCCAAAAGTGCGGTGACCAACACCACACCCGTGATGAAAGAGACAACGCACTGGTATCTGCCGCTGGCAGAAATACAGCCCCGGTTGGAGAAGTGGATTGCGAGTCATCCGGACTGGAAACCGAATGTGCTCGGCCAGGTAAAGAGCTGGTTTGCAGACGGCCTGAAAGACCGCGCTGTGACGCGTGATCTGCCCTGGGGGGTTCCGGTTCCCGAAGATGTTGCCGCGAAAGAAGGCGTTGATGTGGAAAACAAGGTGCTCTATGTCTGGTTTGATGCGCCCATCGGCTATATCTCCGCGACCAAGGAGTGGGCACAACAGCAGGGCGATCCCGAGCTGTGGAAGAAATACTGGCAGGATGAAAACGCATCGCTGGTGCACTTCATCGGCAAGGATAATATTGTTTTCCACTGTCTGATCTTTCCGGCCATGCTGATGATGCACGGGGATTTTGTTTTGCCGGATAACGTACCGGCCAATGAGTTTCTCAACCTGGAAGGTAACAAGCTCTCGACCAGCAGAAACTACGCCGTCTGGTTGAAAGACTATCTCGAAAAGTTCGAGCCGGACTCGCTGCGCTATACCCTGGCCGCCAACCTGCCGGAAACCCGTGATGCGGATTTTTCCTGGAAAGAGTTTCAGGCACGGCACAACAACGAGCTGGCTGATATTATTGGAAATTTCATCAACAGGACGTTTACGTTTCTGAAGAAAAACTTCGATGGCGTGATGCCGCCTGCCGTTGCTGCAGATGCCCTCGACGAGGAGCTGGAGCAGAAAATCCTGCATGCGCGTGAGGCGATGGGCCAACACATTGAGCATTTTCGCATCAAAGAGGCCACACGCGAGCTCATGGATCTGGCACGATTTGCTAACAAGTACTTCAACGATAAAGCACCGTGGAAAACGCGCAAAGAGGACCCGGAGCAGTGTGCCTCGACGCTGAACCGCTGTGCCAACACGGCCTACGCTCTGGCTGTGATGATGCAGCCGATTATGCCCTTTAGTTCGGAGAAAATCTGGAAAATTCTCAACGCACCCGGAAACCCGGAAACAGCAACGTGGGATGCTGTGGGCACGGAAATTCTGCCTGTCGGCCACCGCTTCGACGAAGTGAAGATCGTTTTCAAAAAGATAGAGGACGAGGTCATCCAGAAAGAAATCGATACATTGCAGGCGGTTCTGGACAGCCGGGAAGACAAAGGTACGCCACCGGAGGAGAACGTGGAGCAGATTACCATCGATGAGTTTGCACGCACAGAGCTGCGAGTCGGACGCATTCTTTCTGCGGAAAAGATGAAGGGAGCGGACCGTTTGCTGAAGTTGCAGGTTGATCTCGGTACAGAAAAACGCCAGATTATCGCCGGTATCGCACAGCACTATTCGCCGGAGCAACTGACGGATCGCAAAGTCGTCGTAGTGGCGAATTTGAAGCCCGCGAAACTGCGCGGGGAGCTCTCTGAGGGCATGGTGCTGGCGGCTGTTGCAGACGATGGCAGCTTATCCCTCGTGGCTCCGGATGAAGCGACGCCGGTTGGCGCCAGGGTGAGGTGACCGTGGAGCTGATCGATACCCACCTGCATTTGCAGTTAGAACACTTTGACGAGGATCGCGATGCCGTGGTCGAGCGCGCTATGGCTGCCGGGGTGACACGTATGATCACGCTGGCGACGGATTTAAAAACCAGTGAGCAGGTCATCGCGCTGGCGGAACGGTACGAAAGTGTGTTCGCCGCGGTCGGGGTCCATCCAACGGATGTGCACAAAGCAGCCGGCAGAGACTACTACGAAATCGCAGACCTGTCCCGCCACGAAAAAGTTGTCGCCATCGGCGAAATCGGCATGGACTTTTACTGGGATACCTCGTACGCGCGCGAGCAGGAACGGGCTTTTCAACTGCAACTCGAAATGGCAGCAGACCTCGGGCTGCCGGTAGCGATACACAATCGAGATGCCGGAGAGGCGATACTGAAGGTTCTCGATTTCGTCGGCGACGGCCTGCCACAAGGGGTTTTTCATTGTTTTGCGGAAAACAGTGAGTATGCCCGCACGGTGCTTGACAAAGGCTTTCATATTTCATTCACGGGAAACCTGACCTATAAAAAAAGCGAGCTGCCGCAGGTGGCGGCGGAAGTTCCGCTGGAGCGACTGCTGCTCGAGACCGACAGCCCGTTTCTGTCTCCGGTTCCCAAACGCGGCAAGCGCAATGAGCCGGCGTATGTGTGCTATATCGCAGAAAAGCATGCGGACGTGCGCAACATGTCCATTGAAGCGCTGGCGGCAGCAACGACGGCAAACGCCGAGAAGCTCTTTGGGCTTCCGGCACAGCCCGGAGCACATCATCCGCAAGAAAACAATGTGGTGTCATGAGTGGCTGAGCATAAAAAGTTTGTAGCACGGAAAAGCCTGGGGCAAAATTTTCTCCAGGATGAAAACGTGGTCAGAAAGATCATCAGAGCTATAGATCCAAAGCCGGGAGAGCTGATAATTGAGGTCGGTCCCGGCTTTGGGGTTTTAACAGCCCCGCTGCTGGAATCCGGATGCCGTTATGTTGGTGTTGAGGTGGATGACCGGTTGATTCCCGGGCTGAGAAAGCGCTTCGGTCAGCATGATAATTTTACGCTGTTCCATCAGGATTTTCGCCGCTTTGATGTGCGTTCCGTGATCACACACAGCGGAGAAAAGGTGCGTCTCGTCGGGAATATTCCATATCATATTACCAGCAGCATTATTTTCACGGCATTCGATTTTTTCATGCACTTGCGCGATATGACGCTGATGGTGCAGCGCGAAGTAGCGGAACGCATCGCTGCGGCGCCAGGCTCGAAGACCTATGGTATTTTGTCTGTCATCAGTCAGACCTATGCGGTGCCGCAGGTGCTGTTTCATGTGCCGCCGACGGTATTCGTGCCCCGGCCGGATGTCGAGTCCAGTATCGTGAGCTGGGATTTTCAGGCACCGCGACCAAAACCACCGCAGGATGCTGCGTTGTATGCGCGCCTTGTTCGCACGGTCTTCAACCAGCGGCGAAAAAAGCTGCGCAACACACTGAAAGGACTGGCTGACACCGAAAGCATCGCGGCCAAAACCGGGATCGACCTCAGCCGCAGGCCGGAAAGTCTTACCGTCGAGGAGTTTATCGTGCTGGCAGATACCATTTTGAGTATGCCGGATAACAGGAAGTAAAGACCATGCCCATCGAAGAAAAAGATCTGAAAACCATACTGGATGATATCAGCTACCTCATCGCCGCACGCCAGGAAGCCAGCGTCAAGGCTATGTTGCTGAGTTTGCGCTCAGAGGATATTGCGCAACTGATCAACCACCTCAAGAATAAAGAAGAACGCCTGTATGTGTTCAAACTGCTGGATACCGAGAGCGCCTCTGAAGTGATCATGGAGCTGGATGAAGTTGTCCGCGAGCAGCTTGTGGATCATCTCGGTATGCGCGAGCTGGCTGAGCTGGTCGATGAAATGGATTCGGATGACGCTGCTGACTTTGTTTCCGAGCTGGACGAAGAAGTCGTCGATGAAGTGCTGGAAAACGTCGAAGAAGAAGACCGCGAAGAGGTGCGCCAGCTCCTCGAACACGAGGAGGACACAGCCGGCGGTATCATGGCTCTGGAGATCATCGCGGTCAACCAGAGCTGGACCGTCGATCAGGTGATTCAGGAAATTCGGCGCAAAGCAGACGAAGTCGATGATGTGTACAATGTTTATGTGGTCGATGACGACGGCAAGCTGGTCGGTTTTGTCACGGTGAAAGATCTGATCATCGCTTCGGGGGATACCATCGTCAAGACGATCATGGATCGCGATGTGCTCTCTGTTCCTGTGACCATGGACCAGGAGCAGGTCGCTAATTTTGCGAAAAAATACGATCTGGTCTCAGTTCCGGTCGTGGATGCAGACAACCGCTTACTCGGCCGCATTACCATCGACGATATCGTCGATGTCATGGTTGAGGAGGCCACCGAGGACATCCAGAAAATGGCCGGTCTCTCAGATGATGAGGATGTGCGCCAGACCTCGGTTTTCCGCATCGTGCGCGGCCGCCTGCCCTGGCTGATCACCGGCCTGATGGGCGGGATATTTGCCGCATTTGTCATGGCCAGCTATGAAAACAGTTTGCGGCTTGAGATGACGTTGCTTTTTTTTGTGCCCGTGGTGCTGGGGATGGGCGGCAATGTCGGCATCCAGAGTTCGGCCATCGTCGTCCGTGGTCTGGCCACGGGCGAAATTTCTGGAAAAGATATCTTTCGCCGCCTGCTCAAAGAGATGAAGGTGTCGTTGATGAACGGCCTGATCCTCGGTCTGGTGATCTTCACGGTCGTCAGTTTTGGCTTTCGGGAATCCTCCCTCAAAGTGGGTTTTCTCATCAGCTCAGCCCTGATGACCGTCATGTTGATGGCCGGAATCGTGGGCTCGACCGTCCCGTTGATTTTGAAAAAGATGAATATTGACCCGGCGCTGGCAACCGGCCCGTTCATCACCACCTCGAATGATATTATCGGCCTGTATATCTACCTTGCTATGGCCACCTTTTTTCTGAAAACACTGTAATGGCCCTGAAAAAGACCGTCGCAATCATTTTGCGCACGATGAAAATGGGAGAAACCAGCCTCCTGCTGACCCTGTACTCCCGCGAGGTTGCGGTGCTCAAACTCGTGGCCAAAGGAGCCCGGAGCTCAAAAAGCCGCTATTCGGGTATTTTACAGCCATTGAATACCGTGGAGGTCGTCTATTATGAAAAAGCGAACCGCGACCTTCACACCCTCAGCCAGGCAACGGTGCTGGATTCTCCGGATATGAAGACCATGGGGCCGGACAGCATCGTGCTGGCTATGGCCTGCTGCGAAATGGCAACACGCCTCGAGGCCTATTCTGCTGTCAGCACCACGGTGTTCGATCATCTTTCAGTTGTAATTTCAGTGTTTGCGCGCGCCGGCGAACGGAGTGCCAGAACCGCATTTCTCGTTTTTCAGGTTAAATTGCTGCAGACTCTTGGCTATAGCCCGGAGCTGGAACGGTGCAGCCGCTGCGGCAGCGAAAGCGCACAACACTGGTTTTTTGATTTTCATCACGTGCGCCTGTTTTGCCATCAGTGCGGCAGTGAACACTATCGGATGGATAGTTTTCAACCGGAAACCATCCGCTCATTGCTTTATTTTCTTTCCGGCGAATTGCGCAGTGCTGCGGAGATGTCAGTAAAATCCCTGACATTGGCGGAAATCTACCGCTTTGTCGATCGGTTTTATAACTATCACCTGCCGGAAATGCAAAACCTGAAGTCTTTGAAAGTGCTCAGACAGATGAAGCTTTTTAACCCGGACGACAGCCTTGCCTCATCGACGAACAACTGAACGAAGAAAACGGTTAAGTGGATGACTGACCAGACAGGTGATCATTCGTCTGCAGCGGATGTACGAAAAGCGAACCAACAGCAATACTATTGTGATAAAAAGGAGAAAGACAAAATGGCCAAGCAGCACCCGATAATGGATAAGATCGTCTCTCTTTCAAAACGGCGAGGCTTTATTTTTCAATCCAGTGAAATTTATGGTGGTATCAATTCCTGCTATGATTATGGTCCCCTCGGCGTGGAGTTGAAACGCAACATCAAAGAAGCCTGGTGGCACGAAATGGTGACCTCGCGCGAAAACATCGAGGGACTTGATGCCGCGATATTAATGCACCCCAAAGTGTGGGAAGCGTCCGGACATGTTGAGGGATTCACCGACCCGATGGTGGATTGCAAGCAGTGCAAAAGCCGTTTCCGGGCAGACCAGATCGATCTGGAAAAACCGTGTCCGACTTGTGGAAATCGGGGTACATTTACCGAAGCGCGTCAGTTTAACCTGATGTTCAAAACCCACATGGGCCCTGTGGAAGAGGATGCTGCCGTGGTTTTTCTGCGTCCGGAAACAGCTCAGGGCATTTACGTCAACTATCTCAATGTACAGATGACAGCACGCCAGAAAGTGCCTTTCGGCATCGCCCAGATCGGCAAGGCGTTTCGCAATGAGATCACTCCCGGGAACTTCATCTTCCGCACGCGCGAGTTCGAGCAGATGGAGATGCAGTTCTTCGTCAAGCCCGGTACAGATGAAGAGTGGTTTGAGTACTGGAAAGAGCAGCGCATCGAATGGCACCGCAATCTCGGCATCCGTAAAAGCAAGCTGCGCTTTCATGAACACGGGCCCGATGAGCTGGCGCACTACGCGGCTGCCGCATTTGATATCGAATATGAATTCCCCTTCGGCTGGCAGGAGCTCGAAGGCGTGCACAACCGTACGGACTTCGACCTGCGCCGTCATGCCGAGTTCAGCGGCAAGGATCTGCTCTACTTCGATCAGCAGGAAAACACCAAATACCGGCCCTACATCATCGAAACCTCTGCCGGGTGTGACAGAACGCTTCTCACCTGCCTCGTCGATGCTTTCGAGGAGCAGAAGCTGGAGAATGACTCCCGCACTGTTCTGCATTTTTCACCGAAAATCGCTCCCATCAAAGCGGGTATTTTTCCGCTGGTCAAACGGGACGGCATGCCAGAAGTGGCGCGCAAACTGCACGATGAACTGAAGATGAAATACAGGGTCTTTTATGATGAGTCCGGGGCTATCGGCCGGCGCTATCGCCGGATGGATGAGGTCGGCACGCCCTTTGGCATCACGATCGATTCGCAGACTCTCGAAGACAACAGCGTGACAGTTCGCGAGCGCGATTCCATGGAGCAAACGCGAGTGTCTCTGGATAAAGTCGCTGCATTTATGGAAGAGAAAATGCAAAACTTTCGGCGTGAATAGTCCGCGATGGATGTGTAGCGGAACTCGCAGGAGTTCCGGCGCTTGGTGTGCCCGAAGTGTTGCCACTTCGGCTACATTTCTTCGGTTGTGGTGCCTGAGTATTCGAGGTGGCGAAAAGGAGAGAAACTGAAAAATATGGGGTTCACCGGACGGATACCAATAAAAAAAGCGATACCCGAGTTACTCGGTGTATCGCTTTTTTTTGCATAGTCTGATTCTGACAGGCGGAATCTCAGTTTTCCTTTTTGGTCACCTGTTTTTCTGCCTGATTTTTATCCGTAACCTCGCCTTCACCATTTTTCAGCAGTTGCCGCAACTTGGCCAGCATATCTTCCATCTTTTTGCGGTCATTGCGGATTTGCTCCAGTTCTTCCTCGGCAACTTCGGTTTTACGTCTTTCTTTGACCAGCATTTCCTGCATGGTCGCGGTGTTTTCGCGGTTTGCCAGTTCGAGGTCCTGCTCATCCCTCTTGGTAAAGAGCGGTTTGATGATTTCGCGCGGCTCCGGCTTGGTCAGGTAAATTTTACTGCCGAAGCGCAGCCGCCAGCCCGGGTAGGAGGGCAGGTTGCTGTTGATGAGTTGGGTTGGGGTATTGGCAAAATCGGTTTTTTCATCATCCGCAGACAGCCGGACATCGAGGCCGACGTTGAAGGCGATGCGGTTGTTGATGCGGTAGCTTACCGAAGGCGTCATGTAGATATAATCTTCCCGTGAGTATGCCGTCACCGGCGGGCGAACCGCGTAGGCAAGGCCGAAAACCTCGATGCCAAAATCAAACTGGTTCGCCGGGAAAGAGACACCAAACCCCCAGATCATTGCCCGGCTCGGTCTGGTTACTGCAAAAGCATCGGCCGGTGAATCGGTAAGGAATTTGCCGACATCGTTGAAGTACCACATCCCGAGGTTGATATGAAAATTGGTTCCTGCTTCCGGAATGAGCAGGTCCGAAGAATAGGACATCAGGCCTGTGAGGCCGGCCTCGAACGTGCCCGCCGTATAGGGCTCAAAGGGGATGTTTTTGTTGCCGGAGACAGGAAAGCGCCCCTGCAATAAAAGGCCATAGCGGAAATGACTGCGGATGTTGCCGATCGAACCGAATTTGATATTGAAGTTGAGGTCTGCTGGCAGGTCATATCCGGCGCCCTTGTGGGTGTCCTGATAGACGATTTCCGACAGCCCCCATTCGAGGTGTTTGCCGCTGGCATAGGCAAGACCAGCATTTCCCTGCACATCCCAGAAGGTTGTAGAAGCCGGCCCGGCACCTGCGGCGGGTGTGTTCAGAACGGTCTTGTAGTATGAAGACGTATTGCTGTGAAAAACGACGGAGCCTTTTTCAAGCGTCCATGCCGTCTGCAAATGCGTCAGAGTCCTTCCCGTTGGATTGTAGAGCCCCTGTCCAGTGACAGACGTGACGCTCGCAAAGGTAAAGAGTCCAATGGTGAAAGCTCTGTAGATGTTGGTGTTTTTCATGGTACCCCGCGTCTTGGTTGATAGCACGATATTTCGCACTGCAATGAGCAAACCTGGTGCCAGAGCGGGTGAGAAAAAGTACTCCTGTTTTTTAATGAGTTAGCGCGTTACATAGGGGTGATGTTTTGCTGTGTCTGGTCGAAAAATGTTCGATCGTGAGACACCGGCATTCCCATGTAACAAAGAATGAACATCGCCGGAATAAATCCGAGGGCAGCAACAGGCCGTAAATTAAAAGTTTGGTGCCTCAAAGGTCCGGGTATCCAGTTCACTCAGCAAACCGGGCTCCGCTCAGATACCGGCATCTGTCATTCCGGCCAAGCGCAGCGCAGTGCCGGAATCTCATCTTTTCCGGCACGTGCCTGAGTCCGGGAGATTCCGGTCTTCCCCTACGGGGAAACCGG
>WFTM01000419.1 GCA_015485525.1 Candidatus Zhuqueibacterota bacterium
AGATAGCAGGGGCAATGCACTCTGGCAATATTTTTTTTAAATATTTTAAATTATTTCTTCGGGAGGGCCTAAGGATACTCGAAATCATTTCCGGAGAAAAAGGCGAAGGCGGACGATTCCTTCCAGAGGCATTCCGGGCAAAATCTTCTATTTCTATCCTCTTTCTATCCTCGAGCCCCGCCCGCCTGAATCGAGCACGGGCGATGCATTCCAGGCAATCCAGTCCTTCCATCCTCGCCCCCTGCCAGGAATGCATCGCCCCAACGACGCCCCAACGCCCGGGGCGGGCAATCCCCTCCTACCCTCCCCCCAGCCGGAAATCCAGCGCTTCTATAAAAATAACCGCCGGATATCATTAAAAATGACAAAAACCATGATGCCGAGCAGAAAGACCATGCCGATCTGCTGCACCACCATGCGCGTACGAATCGAGACCGGCCGGCGCATGATACTTTCCAACATCAAAAATACGATATGGCCGCCATCGAGCACGGGGATGGGGAGCATATTGAGAAGAGCAAGCTGCAGACTGAGAAAAGCCATGAAACGCAGCAGTGGGATCATGCCTGTCCGGGCGACTTCACCGACCATCCGGGCGATGCCGACAGGCCCGGCAAGGCTGTCGCGCGCTGATTCACTGCCATCAAAAATACGGGCAAAGGCGCTGCCAATCATCCGGGTCAGGTGGATTGTCTCCGCAAAACCGCTCGCCAGCGCAGCTCCCGGCCCGACGGGCGAATACTCATACGCCTGGCGCATGTTGAAACCGAGCACAGGCCTGCCGAGCTCGGGGTTAAATGCCGGCGTCGTGCTGATCCGTACCGTATCTGCCCCGCGTAATAGTGTCAGCCTGATCGGCGTGTTGGCACCTGCCTGTTCGATGAGAATCTTGACATCTGTGGTCGTTTCCACCGGTGTCTCACCGATAGCCAGAAGGCGGTCGCCAGCCTGAACTCCCGCCAGAGCAGCAGGCATATTATCAGAAACACTCTGCACGACCGCACCGGCCGGGTGGCGCTCTCCCTGAGACCAGGTTACTGCGGCAAACAAAACGACCGCGAGCAGATAGTTCATAGCCGGGCCGGCAAAAATCACCAGGAAGCGCTGAAAAACACTCTTTGACATGAACTCCCAGGGCGCTCCGGAAATAGTCGCATCCATGCTTTCATCCACCATGCCGGACATCTTCACATATCCGCCGAGAGGAATCCACGAGATGCAGTAGTCCGTCTCCCCTATTTTGCGGCCGAACATTCGCGGCGGGAATCCAATAGAAAAACGCTCTACACGAATACCGACCATCTTGGCGAGCAGAAAATGGCCGAGCTCGTGAATAAAAACCAGAACACTGAGAACGAGAATAAAATAAATGGCTGTGGTCATCGGCTATCCTGTATGGTCCAAATCATGTCAAACTGTCCCGTGCCTCCAGCACGAAACGTCGCGCCCAGGCATCCGCAGTCAGCACGGATTCCAGGTCTGAAACTTCGTGGTGTTCGTATTCATTCAGAGCCATCTCCACGACATGCGCGATACGGTCATAGCGGATGTGCCGCTGCAAAAAGGCATTCACCGCTTCCTCATTGGCAGCATTGAGTACTGCCGGCGCTGTGCCCAGGCTTTCCAGAGCATCGAATGCCAGCTTCAGGGCGCGGAACTTATCAAAATCCGGCTCGAAAAACGTCAGCGTGCCATACTTGACAAAATCCATCCCCGGCAAAGTATTCGGCAGCCTGTCAGGATAGGTGAGGGCATACTGTATCGGAACGCGCATATCCGGCAAGCCCATCTGCGCTTTGATCGAGCCGTCGATAAACTCGACCATGGAGTGGATGATCGACTGGGGATGGATGACGACTGAAATGCGCTCCGGCTCGATGCCGAACAGCCAGTAGGCCTCGATCACCTCCAGCCCTTTGTTCATCAGCGTCGATGAATCGATGGTGATTTTCGCGCCCATGCTCCAGTTGGGGTGCTTCAACGCCTGTTCGACCGTCACGCCGGCGAGTTCGCTTTTGGGCAGATCGAGAAAAGGCCCGCCCGAGGCAGTCAAGATGAGCCGGCGGACGGTATCCCTGCTCTCACCCACAAGGCACTGCCACAACGCGCTGTGTTCGCTGTCGATGGGGATGACCGATACGCCGTGCTTCTCCGCCAGCGCCATCACCAGCTCACCGGCGCAGACGAGGGTTTCTTTGTTCGCCAGCGCGATGGTGCGGCCACTGCGGATCGCTGCCAGAGTCGGGCGCAAACCCGCGGCACCGACAACGGCATTGACCAGCACATCGTACTCAACCTCGGCAACGAGTTGCACCAGGGCGTCCGGCCCGATGAGCAGACGCACGCCGAGCTCACGGAACTCCTGCAGCCAGTGTTCCGCAACCGCATCGCCGGAAAAAGCGGCTGCCTGCGGACGCACTTTCCGGGCGAGCTGAAAAAGCTGCTCAATACTGGAGTGGGAAGACAGCGCGGCGATGGCAAACTGCTCCGGAAACTGTGAAACGATATCGATGGTATTTTGTCCAATCGATCCGGTTGCGCCTAATAAGCAAATTTTTTTCATGGTATGACTATTTCGAAAATTTGGCTGTTTTGCCTGAGGTGAACACGTTTGGCTACCCACTTCATTCAGCTAACCAGATGCAGATATCGACATCCGTCATTCCGGCCAAGCGAAGCGCGGTGCCGGAATCTCATCTTTTCGCGCACATGCCGGAGTCCTGTGGCTTCCGGTCTTCCCCTGCGGGGAAATCGGGATAAGCGCTCTGGTGCAGGCATGTGCAGTGGTCAGGCGGTCTGATCGAAAAGATGCAACCAAGCTGAGTTAAGTGGATAACCAGAATTTTTTATCGGCGAGTCACACAACAGAACTTCATCGAATAAAATAGTTCAAGTTTCCCGACTCTTTTTCTGCAATGTGCTCATTTTTGAACAAAACAGGATG
>WFTM01000420.1 GCA_015485525.1 Candidatus Zhuqueibacterota bacterium
AGCGATTCGACAATAAACCCCGGTAAATATTCAAGCAAACAAAACTGTGTGGAGGTGCCTTTATGGAAAAGGAAAAGTCCATCGACAAGTATTTTGACGAAGCAATTCGCAAAATCAACGAAGGTATGAACCGGATTGCGGCCAAAACCGATGAACTGACCCGCCGTGGACGGATCAAGTTTGAAATCGTCGGTATCAAACGCGAAATCGAACGCTATTTCAACGAGCTCGGGCATGCGGTTTTTGAACTGAGCGCTGAGCATGCCGCAGAGGCCATCGGCAGCGATGACAGCGTCACCAGCAAGATCGAGCGCATCCACGAGTTGAAGCGTCAGCTCGAGGAGAAAAAAGCTGAGTATGAGCGCATCTCGGCAGAGGAAGACACGGAACCGGCAGAAAACCCTGCCGAAGAGAACGCTGAAGAGAAAAAAGCGAGCGACGAAGAAGTTGGTTTTGTGTGAGCACAGTGTAATATCCCGCTGAACAGAAGCCCCCGGACCTGGGGTCGCGGGGATGGGCAATACCGTAACCCTGCGGGGAAAGTTCTTGCGTTCAGTGGAACGAGTCTAGTCCGTTACCCACCCCGGCGGGATTTTCTCCATCCGCCATGAATGACACCCTTTTGCCGGGGATGGGACATCAGAAAAATGTACAGGCCCCGGCACTCTTTCAAAAACTCTAAACAGATCGAGTTATTCCATGCAGACCCCCCCGGATGATGTCCGCGTAGGGCACAGAAATGCTCATGCCATGCTGTTGTGTACGGTGCTGACCTTTGCGGTTTTGCTTGCAGGGTGCGGTGCCGGTCAAAAGTTACATGACCGCCGCGACCACGGCATGCCGGTTTTTGATATCACGCTCGATTTACCGCGTATGCCGCTGCGCCAGCAGCGAACCGGTGTGGTCTCGATCATTGCCGGCGGTGATGTCATGCTTGGCCACTGGACCGGCGAATATCTCGAACGCTATGGCGCGGACTACCCCTTTGAATTTATCCGGCCGCTGCTCCTCGATGCGGATATTGCTTTTGCCAATCTGGAAGCGCCTTTTGCTGACAGCGGCACGGCTGTTGAAGGCAAGACATTTACTTTTAAAGTTCCGACGCGACACGTCAGCGGGCTGGTGAACGCCGGCTTTGATGTGCTCAGTCTTGCCAACAATCACATGCTAGATTTCGGCATCGACGGGCTCCGGCAGACGTTGTCTGCACTGAGCAGCGCCGGGTTGCAGCACGCGGGCGCTGGTCTGGATTCAGCCGCAGCATGGCGTCCGGCACTGTTGCAGACCCCAGCCGGTACTGTTGCGCTGCTGGCATTTTCCATGACCTTCCCGAAGGAGTTCTGGGTTACAGACTCCACCGGCGGCACGGCTTATCCACACGAACCGTCGATGATCCGGGCGATTGAGCAGGCAGACCGTGTTGCCGACTATGTCGTAGTGTCCTTCCACTGGGGAGCAGAAAAAAGAGACACACCGAAAGATTATCAGATCTACTTCGCGCATAAAGCTATCGACGCCGGCGCGGATCTCATTCTGGGGCACCATCCACATGTTCTGCAGGGACTTGAACTGTACCGGGGTCGTCTCATTGCCTATTCCCTCGGCAATCTCGCCTTTTCCGCCTACTCCCGGGCTGCTGTCAACAGTATGTTGCTCAAAGTCGTTCTCTACCCCGGTGGGCTGCTGTACGCTAAAATCCATCCTCTCAATGTCGATAACGCGGAGGTCGAATTTCAACCGCGCTTAGCTGGTGTTGAACGCCATGCCGCTATCATCAGTCACTTGGATACGTTGTCACGTGCGCTGAATTCTCGGGACGTGATCTCTCCGGCCGGGTTGATTTTTGACCTCGCCAGCGGAGATTCCACTACATCAACGGCAGGTGCACGCTCCGAAGCCAGCCCGAAGGTTGGCGCCGCGGACAATAAATAATTCGATTGATTTCTCCGTAAAAATTTCTCCCGGCGTCCTCTCCCGATTTGTTGATAAATAAGCGTAGAGCACAAGAATAGGCGGGGGAATTTTTTCGACAGGAGTTTATTTTTCAAGCTACAGAAAGCATGAAACTGTGCAGGATTCTATGAACAATTCGCCTCTGTGCAAGAGATTGCTACGATCTCTTTCCCATACAGCTTTGATGATGATCAGCCTTGTTCTCGTTTCAGCCCATATCGATTCTGTGCAGGCGCAGAAGACGATCACCGCCCACTATATCGGCA
>WFTM01000421.1 GCA_015485525.1 Candidatus Zhuqueibacterota bacterium
AGAGTTTTTTGTTTTTGGCTTTTTGTTTTTTTTTGAGGCTATCTTTTTGAGGTGGTGGATATCTGCTTCTTGGCGGGCATTCGGGTGAAGTTGGCGACTTTCTGGTGCGATGAATTGTGCGCTGCGAACGTATCGTCATGCGGAATTATGTCATGCTTTTTTTCTCTCGCAGAGTCGCGGGGCGCGCAGAGTTTTTTGTTTTTGGCTTTTTGTTTTTTTTGGAGGCTATCTTTTTGAGGTGGTGGATATCTGCTTCTTGGCGGGCATTCGGGTGAAGTTGGCGACTTTCTGGTGCGATGAATTGTGCACGGGGAACGTATCGTCATGCGGAATTTGTGATCTTTTTTTCTCTCGCAGAGTCGCGGGGCGCGCAGGGTTTTTTGTTTTTTGCTTATTGCTTTATTTTGAGTCTATCTTTTTGAGGTACCGGAGCCCCGCATCTTGTCGGGGCATCCGGGTAAAGTTGGCGACTTTCTGGTACGATGAATCGCGTGCACTGCGAACGTATCGTGACGCCGCACGTGCATCCCATCTTGGGAGATGCTGATCGTGCCGGAGGCTAAACTGGTTTCCGGCTATGCAGTCGTGCTCATCTGTTTTTCGATACGTCTGTCAGGTATCAACCACATGATGGCTACCAAAATATAGATGGCTGCAGAAATCCATGGCGCGATAAAAACAGCGAAGATGGCTGTCAAATACAGGAGCGGCGATGATTTCCCCTTCAGGTCAGAACCGACGGCTTTGGCCAGAACAGAGTCGTGCCCGTGGCTGGCGATGATAGCCTGCTGCAAAATCCAGTATGCTATGGCTGCCATGAGCAGCACCACGCCGTAGAGCAGGGTGGGGATGGTTGAAAGCTGATTCTCGCCCATCCAGCCGGTGACGAAGGGGAAAAGCGATAACCAGAACAGCAAATGCAGGTTGGCCCACAAGATACCGGCACTGACATGATCCGCTGTGTGCAGCATGTGGTGATGGTTGTTCCAGTAAATTGCCAGATAAACAAAACTCAGAACATAACTCAAAAACACCGGCAGCAGCGGCATCAGCGCAGTGAAGTCATCGCCGTGCGGTACTTTCATTTCCAAAACCATGATAGTGATAATGATAGCGAGAACGCCATCGCTGAACGCTTCTAATCGATTTTTTGGCAAAGCTCTTCTCCTGGTTTCAGTGAGCCCGACTTTCTTAGCGTGAAGTACTATAGCGCGAAGCCATCGGGTAAAGTGGCGAAGCAACACGAGGTGTCGTCGCGGAATACGCTATTTGTTGTACCGCAGGTGTCCGGCCTGTTTGTATGCGCGTGGGGAGTGTCCAGGATACCCGGGGAGCAGGAAGCAACATACTGATCGGTTTTTCTATTGTCAAATAAAATGTACGGGGTCGTTCTCTGGCTGTTCACAACCTCGAGTCCCGCGGCCTCATTGAAAGCCGGTTCATCATTGCTCTTGTGAAATTGCTTCTCTATAGTTATACTATATGCTTATTTTTTATTCGCAATTTTCTGCGTATCCCGATTGATTCATAAACAAGCGCTCCATGCGCTATACGTTTATGAATTTTTCGGTTACACCCTGGCGGATGAAACAGCCGGGCCGGTATGCCCCGCCAGCAGGGTGCAGAAGCAGAAGCGTACAGCTCGGGGAAGTTCATACGGTGTCTTCCCGGGCAGGCGGGCCAGCCGTTGAAGCATCAATGAATCAAAGGTTTTCAGATCAGCAAAAAGAAAGAACGCATGCAGAAAAAAGTATGGAGCGGCCGGGTCAGTGGTTCGGTCAGCCAATTGATGGAAGAGTACAGTCGTTCGACAGAGACAGATCATCTGATGTGGCGGGAGGATATTGCTGTAAACCGTGCCTGGGCCGCGGAGCTGGCTCATATTGGGATTTTTACTCCTGATGAGATAACGCGGATTACTGAGGCGTTAGCGACAATAGAACAGGAATTTTCGAATGACCAGTTTACGTTTTTGCCCTCAGATGAGGATATCCATGTCGCCATAGAGCGCCGGCTGACGGAGCTTGCAGGTGAGGCTGGTGCGCGCATCCACACGGGGCGCAGCCGTAACGACCAGGTCGCCACCGATGCGCGGCTGTGGATCCGGCGTATGGCCGGGGACTGGCGCGAGGCTCTGCTCGCCCTGCAGGCAACCTTGCTGGCCCGGGCCGAAGAGCATGTCGATACGGTTCTGCCCGGGTACACTCACTGGCAGCAGGCCCAACCCATTCTGTTAGCGCACTATCTGCTGGCAATTTTCTGGGGCGTGGATCGTACGGTGCAGCGTCTGGATGAATACCTCGCGCGCTTTGATGAGTGCCCCCTCGGCTGTGGTGCGCTTGCCGGCAGTGCCTTCCCGGTTGACCGCGAGCGCCTGGCGCAGGAGCTCGGTTTTGCCCGTCCCTCACCGAACAGCATCGATGCCACCGGCGACCGGGAAGTTTTTGCTGAGTTGCTGTTTGTCATCAGCACGCTGGCGACGCTGCTCAGCCGGGTGTGCGGCGAGCTGCAAATATGGAATGCGCATGAGTTTGGCTTCATCGAGTTCGCCGATGCCCATGCCACCGGCAGCAGCATGATGCCGCAGAAGAAAAATCCCGATGCCATGGAGCTGATCCGGGGCAAGGCTGCGGCAGCGATTGCCGCAGGCGCACAGTTGCAGGTTTTGAGCAAAGGCTTGCCCCTGACCTACAACCGGGATTTGCAGGAAGACAAACCGGTGACCTTTCGCATGCTGCAGGAGATTATCCTGACCACCCGGTTGTTTGATGAAGCTCTGGCCGGGGCCGTATTTTACAGCGAGCGAATGGCTGCAGCCCTCGATGACAATCTGCTCGCGACCGACCTGGCCGATTATCTCGTGGAAAAGGGTGTTCCTTTTCGTCAGGCGCATGAAATTGTCGGGCAGGCGGTGCGACGCGCGTTGGAAAAAAAGTGTGCTCTCATGCAGTTGTCGTTGCAGGACCTGCGTGCGTTCTCAGATGTTTTTGAGCAGGATGTTTTTGAAAAAGTTACCTTTGCCAACAGCCTTGCCCGGCGCAGCAGTACCGGTGGCACGGCCCCCGGCGCAGTGCGGCGTCAACTTGCCGCGGCCAAAGAGAGTTTGGGGGAGTATGGAGACCGATGAGCCGTACAATCTCTCCATGCACCGGGACATGCAGGGCTAACCTGTGCCTGCGCGCATGGCCGTATGAGACCAGACAGAACCTCCGGATGGCTGCGTCGCTTCCCGCCGGACAGGTACTGTGAGATAACAAACATTTTTGCAGCAGAGATACCATCATGAAAAAAGAAAACAGCACCACGGATGACCCTTTTCTTATTACAGTCGCTTCGGCAGAGCATGTCCGGTATGCCGAAGAACTTTCAAAGCTGATCGAGCAGAGCGCAAAAGCACGGCAGATCGGCATCGCCAAGCGCGAGCCGGAGTACATCGCTGAAAAAATGCGCCAGGGCAAGGCGGTGATTGCCCTGCACGAGAGCGGGGAGGTTGCGGGGTTCAGCTATATCGAAACCTGGAGTCACAATAAATACGTGGCCAACTCCGGCCTGATTGTGGCGCCAAAGTTTCGCAACATGCACCTGGGACGGCGCATCAAGGAAGCGATTTTTGAGCTGTCGCGCAAAACTTTCCCGGATGCAAAGATTTTTTCCATCACCACCAGCCACGCAGTGATGAAGATGAACACGGATTTGAACTTCAAGCCCGTGCCTTTTTCCGAGCTGACCGATGACGAAGAGTTCTGGGATGGTTGCAAGACCTGCAAAAATTATGATATCCTGACCAAAAACAACCGCAAATACTGTGTTTGCACCGGCCTGCTGTATGATCCGGCGCAGGAAAAGAAAAAGCCGCTGGTTATACGTGACA
>WFTM01000422.1 GCA_015485525.1 Candidatus Zhuqueibacterota bacterium
GTCCAGTTCATAGTTCGATTCGCGCATAAAATCCCGGAACTGCGCCACGGTGACCGGAAAACGGGCCAGCCAGTAGTCGTTTTGCAGGATCGTGTTTTTATGCAGTTTTTCGTCACTATACGCATCCTTGTCTTCCTTTTTATTGCTGCCCATCATAAACGGTCCGGCGGGAATGAGGCAGAAGCGCATGGCGTCCACCTCCAGCACGAAATCGCGCGGGTCGCCGAGGCGGGCCAGTGTGGCGCCGCTGCGGGCACGTTCAACAGGCTCCAGGGTATCCGTGGCCAGCATGGTAGCGAGCAGGCTGTTCCGGCAGCGCTGCAGCGTGGTGCTGTAGCGGCCGCTGCTTTTTTCGGCGATATTTTTTCTGAAGTCGCTTTCGATCAGCGCCCGGGCCACGAGCCGGGCACGCTCGCTGCCGGCCGGACTTGCCGTTTCCGGCCGCAGTTCATCCTCGAGAACGGCATCCGCCAGGTCGGCGATGTTGCGCGGAGTTTTGCGCACCACTCCGGCTGCGAGCAGAAAGACCTCCCGCCACCAGGGCAGATCGCGTGCGATGCGGTCGGCCAGCATGTCATCGAAATTCTCTTGCCGCATGATATGGCAGGCGCTGAGATATTCCTGAAAAGTACGGTGCGGGAATGTGTAGGTGCGGGTGCCGCGGGCCAGCAGCAATCCGGCGCGCTCCTGGGCGTACTGCATCACCTGTTCCACTTTGTTGTGATCCTTCAGAGCACTGTAGAGTTCCTTGCGCAGGTCTTCCCTGTCGATATCTGCTGTGCGGGCGCTGCGGTTCTCGGCGCTTTGTTGCTTTTCATGGGCGTGAAAGGCGACGTTTTCCAGCGCTGTGCGCAAAATGTCCGAGCGGATACCCAGACGCATGATCAGGCTGGGTTCAACCCTCCGCCCGCCGCTGACATCGCGCACGATGCGGTTTTCCCAATGGGCCAGCAGCAGATTGACCGCGCGTTCGTACAGATCGGCGCGATCCTCGGGCAGCCTGCCGTCCCGGCCGTGAACCTGGGCCATCAGGGTCAGCAGCAAGGGCGATTGCGCCAGCTCGTACAGGTTGGGATCGCCCAGTGCCGCATTGTACAGCGCTTCGGCTTCCTCGTCACATTGGCTCGTGCTCCAGCCTTTGCCCGGCCCGATGGTTCTGTACCAGACGCGGGTGAAGTGCGCGATCTGTTTGTCATCGAACAGCGCCAGCTCTACCACCGGGAAGTGCTGCTGCGGCAGGCGCCAGTCGTGGTCCTTTTTGTAGCTGTATTCGCGGCAGGTGATGATGATTTTGCACGATTCGTTATCGCCGGAAAAGGCTTTGATGGTCTCGATGATGCGACTGCGCAGGGCTGTATCCTCGCTTTCCCGGATTTCATCCAGACCATCGAAAAACACGACACCGCCTTCGCGCACCAGATGGCTTTTCAGCATGATGAATGCCTCGCCGCAGCCGTCCTGTTGCATCTGCTCTTTGAGATAATCCCAGATACAGCCGCTGCCTGAATCGGTGCGGGATTGTTTTTCCAGCCAGGCCGCGTAGCGGCGCAGTATGATGAGCACGGGCAGGTGTTTTTCTCCGGCAGGCCAGCCGGGCATTTTTTCAGCAGGCGTTTTTTCTCCCAGGCAGCGGGCCGCCAACTGCACCACGAGATGATTGGCCAGAGTGCTTTTGCCGCCACCCGGCTGGCCGAGAACCACCAGCCGTGGCATGGCGGCAATGGCTTCGATGGCCTGAACAGGGATGCGCTTTTCCTCTTTTCCCGGCTCTCTGTCTTCGTGGGCCTCTTTTGCCTGCTGCTCAGGCCCGCCCTCTTTTCGGATCACCGCAGCCAGGTCTTCCTCCGGCAGGCGCGACAGGTTTTTCAGATTGAGGTTGACGAAGACCTCGGAAAGATGCACATCTCTGTCGCTGTTTTTTGCTGTCCCCATCGGGTGGGTCTCGTCGATGGGCGTCAGATCGAGGGTATCACAGCGTTTCTTCAGAGTTTTGAGGTAGTACCTCAGCCAGTCAGTGTCATAAGTGGGTTCGCCGCCTCCGGCGAAAACGAGGCGTATGGTGTGGGGTTCATCGTTTTGCCCGATCGCCAGCAACTGCCCCTGTTGCACGCACAGTTCCCGAAAACCCTGCCGTACGATGGACACCAGCTCTTCGAGGCTGTCGCGCATCTGAGCCTGCAAGTCGAGACCCTGCAGCATGAGTTTGATTTTGAGGATATCCTGCAGCACGGGCTCGTGCGCCGCGGCGAGCAAAAAGCCGCTTTCCAGCGCGCTCACGGCCTGTTCGATGTCGAGCTCCGGCAGGGTTTCGGGGTCAAAGCCTTCTTCCTGCAGCGCCTGCGCCAAAGCGGGGCGGTCGAGGTGTTCATTGTTGAGCAGCTCCGCCACTTCCATCGCGACAGCGTCAGTGGTGAATTTTTTTTGCAGCACATCTTTCACATGCTCGAGCTGCTCGTCGTCCTGTACGCGCATGGATGCAATCATGGCCAGGATGCCGGCCTGCATGCAGCGTTCGATGGCTCGTTTCTTTTCCGGGTCGCTCAGCTTATTCAGAGTTTTCCGGCCGAGGGTTTTCATGGCCGCAGTGGTCAGGTCTGCTGTCAGCTTTATGATAAAATCGGAAAGAATGGGTTCCATGTGCCTTCCCCGTAAGAGTCGATGAGTATTGAGAGTTTTCTGCCCTGATTTATTCATAAACGAGCGCTGCTCGCACGAGAAGTCGGTAGAAAAAGATGAGTCACTCCGGTCCCCCCCGGATGGTTTGCTGGTTCAGGGGGCGGGACATAGCGGGAGCGGTATCACGAGAGAGCGGTGGTGTGCTGGGCTAGTGCTGTCATCCCCGTTTCCGCGCCGCGGAATACCGGAATCTCCTCGTTTCGGCACGTGCCAGAGTCAGGGAGATTCATGCGCTTCGCTTTGCTGCGGTCAACGCATCCTGACGGTTAAATTCTAAGGCTTCCTTAAGAGTGATCTCCAGAGTTTCTTTCAATTTTTTGAGGGTTTTTTCCTGACAATTTACTCCCGGAACCTCTTCAATCCACCCTATCCACCAATCTCCCTCTTGTTTCACGATGGCGGTATATTCATTTTTCATAGTGACTCCTTGTTTTTCAATGGTTGCCACACAACACAGGAATCTCCCGCCCGCCTGCACCAATTCGGGGAGATCCGAGGCTTCGCTGCGGCCGGAATCATGCGGCTGGGGCACGTTTTGGATGCGGGCGTCCTGTAGTGCTCTCGACGCGGAGCGTCGGGTATTGCGTGACACCGCTGGAGTGGTGTCACGAGAGAAGGGAGCATACAA
>WFTM01000423.1 GCA_015485525.1 Candidatus Zhuqueibacterota bacterium
TACACCTTACTTTATTACATTTATGGGTTTTTCAAATTATGAAACGAATCATTTTTTCCACACTCGCCATCTGCCTGTGCTCGGTACTGTCGAACGCGCAGGCGCAAATACCACCGGCGCTGAAAAAACAGATCAGCACCGCGGCAGAAAAGGAATATGCGTACCTGGACAACCTGTATAAATATTTGCACGCCCACCCGGAACTTTCCTTTATGGAAAAGAACACCGGTGCGCGCATAGCCGATGAATTGCAGAAAGCAGGCTTTGCGGTAACAAAAAATTTTGGCGGTTACGGGGTTGTAGGTGTGCTGAAAAACGGCGACGGTCCCGTCATTCTCGTCCGGGCAGATATGGATGGCCTGCCTGTCAAGGAGGAGACCGGCCTGCCCTACGCCAGCACAGTGGTGAGCAAAGATGCTGAGGGCAACGAGGTCAGCGTCATGCATGCCTGCGGCCACGACGTGCACATGTCTGTCCTCGTCGGCACAGCGCGGGTCCTGGCCGGTATGCGGGACAAGTGGCAGGGCACGCTGGTTTTTGTCGGCCAGCCGGCAGAGGAAAAAGGCGGCGGTGCGGTTGCCATGCTCAAAGCCGGTCTGTACGAAAAATTCCCGCGCCCGCACTATGCCCTCGGCCTGCATGCCAGCGCTGCGCTGCCGGCTGGCAGTATCGGCACCCGCGAGGGGCCGGCGCTGGCCAACGTCGATATGCTGGATATCGTCATCCACGGCAGCGGCGGGCACGGTGCCTATCCACACACGACCAAAGACCCGATCGTGCTCGCCGCACAGACCATCATGGCCCTGCAGACGATCGTCAGCCGCGAGCTTTCTCCCATGGAAACGGCAGTGGTCACGGTGGGCTCCATCCACGGCGGCACCAAACACAACATCATCCCGGACGATGTGACGCTACAGCTTACCCTGCGCTCATACACCGATGAAGCTCGCGAAAAAACCGTTGCGGCGATTCGACGCATCACGCGCGGCCTGGCCGTTGCCGCCGGTATTCCTGAAGAAAAATATCCCGAGCTCATCTTCCGGGATACCTTTGTCCCGGTCACGTACAACGACCCTGAGCTGACCCGTAACCTGCACGCCGTTTTTGCCGCGCAGATCGGGGCGGAAAACACCCACACCGTCAACCCGGTGATGGCCGGCGAGGACTTCAGCCAGTACGGCAGGCAGGAGCCCAAAATCCCGATCAGCATCTTCTGGCTCGGCACAGTTGACCCGCGAACTTACGCCAAAGCCAAAGCAAAAGGCCTGGGGCTGCCTTCCCTGCACTCGAGCAAATTCGCTCCGGCCCCGGAGCCGACGATAAAAACCGGTGTTGCGGCCATGAGCGCGGCAGTTGTATCTCTCTTGAAAACAAACAAATGACGAGACATCTGATGATACCCGATCTGGACACACTCCTGCAGGCGCGCGAACGCATCAGGAGGCAGGTACACACCACGCCGGTGCTGACCTGCCGCGCTCTCAACCATATCAGCGGCGCAGAGCTCTATTTCAAATGCGAAAACTTTCAAAAAGTTGGTGCCTTCAAATTTCGTGGCGCCAGCAATGCCATTCTCTCCCTCGACGAAAACCAGGCCCGGGCAGGTGTAGCGACCCATTCTTCAGGGAACCACGCTGCAGCTGTAGCTCTCGCGGCACGCCTGCGCGGTATTCCGGCGCACATCGTGATGCCGGAAACCGCTCCGGAGATCAAAAAAAGGGCTGTGCAGGGATATGGGGCACAGATCACTTTTTGCGAACCCACGATAGCGGCCCGCGAGCAGACCCTGGAGCGAATTTTAACAGAGACAGGCGCCACTCTCGTCCATCCCTACAATGATCACGCGGTTATTGCCGGGCAGGCGACTGC
Organism: Candidatus Zhuqueibacterota bacterium; assembly: GCA_015485525.1. Lineage (GTDB taxonomy): Bacteria > Zhuqueibacterota > Zhuqueibacteria > Zhuqueibacterales > Geothermadaptataceae > Geothermadaptatus. Next base: position 1,870 of record WFTM01000423.1, read on the forward strand.
TGCTCTCGAACTGCTCGAACAACTGCCTCAGGCACCGGATTTTGTGCTCTCCCCTATCGGTGGTGGTGGTCTGATCAGCGGAACGGCGCTGGTCGTGCACTATCTTGCTCCGAACACGAAGGCCGTCGGCAGCGAACCCCGGCTCGCTGATGACGCAGCGCGCTCGTTTCGCAGCGGTGAAATTCAACCACCCATGCCGCCCAAAACCATTGCAGACGGCCTGCTCACCTGCCTTGGCGACAAGACCTTTGCCATCATCCGAGAATATGTACACGATATCCTCACCGTCAGCGAGAAGGCGATCGTCACCGCCATGCGCATGACCTGGGAACGCATGAAAATCATCATCGAACCGTCCTCAGCCGTGCCCCTGGCAGCGGTTCTGGAGCATCCGGACTTTTTTCGCGGCAGCCGCACTGCGATCATCCTTACCGGAGGCAATGCTGATCTCGACAACCTGCCGTGGTTAGCGGCGGACAGACTGCCTGATAACAGCACGTGACGGCACCTGAGCCGTCATTCCGGTTTCCCCGCAGGGGAAGACCGGAATCTCCCAAATTCAGGCACGTGACCGAAAAGATGAGATTCCGGCACGGCGCTTCGCTTGGCCGGAATGTACAGATATCGGTATCTGGGCCGGGCCCGGTTTGCTGAGTAAACTGGATACCCGGAGGTGAGGTGAAACGTTCGTAGTGCACGATTTATCGTGCCTCACATAGTCGCTTATTGCACGGAGGGCCGGAATCTCCACAATACTTGGGTGCGAGCGCGTTCGGGGATAGGTGGTATTTCGTTTCGCTTGTGCTCTGCCGCGGGAGCGGCAAGCGGGCGTCA
>WFTM01000424.1 GCA_015485525.1 Candidatus Zhuqueibacterota bacterium
CAGCTCTTCGCTGATCTGAATGTTGTGTTTATTGGGATTATGTGCATTGATCAATTCTGAGTCGCTGTCATAGATAGCGATGTATTCCAGGCCATCGATCTTTTTCACACTCCGGTAGGCGCGCTGGATGGTAGCGAAATTTCCTTCCCCCAATGCCATACTGAAGTTGATTCCGAGCAAATCGGCTGCCACTTCGGCACGCTCGATCGTCTCTGCGATCAAAACCTTTTTTTGTTGCGATGGAAAAAAATAGAACATGAACGCGCTGATCCCTGTGACTACAAATGTGATCAGCAGCACGATTTTTCTTTTGATCGATTGGTTCAGAAACCAACCTTTTGCCGACACAGCCATGGCAACCCTTTATTTTATTGTTTTTATACCCTGAAAAATGTATCAACCGCGCGAGAACCGTCTCATCTAAAAAATGATTCATCAGTTACGCCCGTGGCTGACATCGCAGGGCACAACTTTTCAGCTCTCCCGATAATCCCGGGCCCAAAGTGCAGCGCAGGAAGCTCATCTCATCCTAGCGGGGGCTCCGTTTCACTCAGAAAAAACTGCACCTGTGCACTCAAACCGCCTGCACGGTGATCGGAAGAGGCGCCCTGCTTCTGCCCGGCTCTCAGAGGGCCAGGAGTTTCTCTACCACCGCTGCCACTTCTTTCCAGAACGCGTCATCTTTCTGCCCGATGGTCACCACGGCGTCTTTTTCACCAACAGTGCCGGGTTTTAACTCCGCGGCTGAGGCAAGACTGATTTTCGGCAACCCTGACGGTGCTGCGGAGGCATGGCCCGAGTCGAAAAGATAGGTCACAACTTTTCTCGACGTGACATCCTGCAACCCACTGTTAACGATCAGAACCGGAATTTTGAGTTCGCTGCCCTCGAGCAGTTTGATGGTTTCATCACCGATAAAAACCACCAACTGAGCGCGCTCAAACTTGGATACAGCTTTCTGCTTGCCGGAATAATCTGCCACGGTCAAAAGATCCGCGTTATAAAATTTTGCCTTGATCGACGAAGGAATGGCGGATTTGAGTGTTTTTTTCACCTTCTTGTTCTTCATCGTATAAACGATGTACACATACGCCCCACCCCTGGGCAGACCCTGAGCCTGGGGAGAGAAAACACTCATTGCGAACAAAACGGCGCAGAACCAGGCCAGAGGCGACTGTTTGAAATTTATCTTTTGCATATCTCAACTATCCTCGTAAAAATTTCAGCTACGTTCATTGCTGCGTATTCGGTCATCATATCTGTCCCGCGCAAAACAGGAAGCGCGGGACAGACACGCCTGCTTTCCCCGTAATGTATGGATTTTCAGGCTGTCATCAGGATGCATCAGAAAGAAAAGATAATCGATGCCATGCTCAGAGTGATCACTTCCTTGCCACCGGCATTCCGATAAGGCGCCGGCGCCTGGTCAAAACTATCGATTTTGCTGTACTGGCTTTCGAAACGCGCACGCACGCCCTTGGCAAATTGCCATTCCAGCCCGGCGGTAAAACGGGAACGATCAAATGGCGTGAAAGCAGCCTGATCATTGGTATCGACATCGTCAAAGCGGCCGATCAGACGCAGGAAGCGCTCGCCCTGCCAGCGTTTGGGGATAAAGGACAGTTCCACGAAAAAGGCTTTCATGCCATAATCACCTGTCGTCGTGTTCAGAGCTGCAGGGCCTGTCAAACCCTCCTCTGCGACAGGATCATAACCGGCATCCTGCTGCACGCTGGCCAGGCCATACTCCGAGCGCAGGCCGAAATTGCGCCCCAGCCAGTTGAGGTGTACACCGTACATCGTCAGATATTTATCCCCGCGGTTATTCCAGGCGCCGCGGTAAAAAGAAGCACCCACTTCGAGTGGATTTTCTATGCTCTTATAGACAGCCTTGAACACGACAGCTTTGCTGTTATTGTTGTCGATGGCGGCCTGGTCTTCTTCATTGTGCAGCAACCCGGTACGATTGCGCACGACAGGCTGCATGGCTCCGTCCGCGAGCTGTATCGTGCCGGCATCCAGAGCATTATTTTCTGAAGAGATGCCATTGATCACAGCAGTTTTAATACTGAACAGTCCGCTCTCGCCCATCTCGCCGTACCACTCCAGCATCACGCCGACATCAGACCAGCCATAACCGTGTGTCTCCACAGGCGCTCCGATAACCGGTGCAAAATTCCAGGCCGTAAAGGGCTGGCTCATGAGATACTGCTTGAAATTGGGTTTATTTTCATTGTAATACAGAAAGGGGACCAGCAGCTTGCCTATACGAAGCTTGAGATTATCCGTAGCTTCGGCCTCGATATACGCATAGTTGGACTCATAAATTTTGGCGTTGCGGCCAGATTCCAGCTCCACCGAAGCGATAATGCGGTCTGTGATGGTGAAATCAAAATACAGGGTAAACTCGCGAATCTGCATCGTCGTGTTGCGCAGCGAATTTTGCTCGACGGTTTCAGGCATCCCGCTCACGCCCATGACGTGAGCATTGCCATAGCCGCTTATGTTCAAATTGCCCTGTGCCAGAAGCGAAGTGCACAAAAACGCTGTACCAGCCATCCCCCACAAAGCTCGTCTTAGAAAATTCTTCATCCGTTTCTCCTGTGAGCTTGTCTATTAGAAATTGTAATTGACCCCAACAGATTTCTTAAACCTTCTCACGGTATCGTCTGAGCCAAAAAAACATTAAAAATTTTGCGCTATTTTCGCAGCCCCAGCTTCTATGGCAGGAGCGGTGGGACGAGAGGAAGGTTCGTAGCGCATGATTTATCGTGCCTGAAAGTCGCTGACTTTACCGGAGTACCCGGATAAGAATCCGGGGTTTCCTGTCTCCCCCTGTGGAAAACCGGAATGAGGGTTCGGTGCGGGGTTTCGGGGCAGGCGGTTTCTCGCTGCTCTTGTGCTCTGCCGCGGGAGCGGGGCAACTCAGGCGTCACACCGCAGGAGCGGTATGACGAGAACATATCAGCCCAGAGCTTTTTCGTTTCAAGCGCCTTGCTTCATAGCCGGAAAAATTCATACATTATGAAAACACGGCTTAACTATATTTTTATCTACAGGTTACAACCGGGGAGCCCATCGAACAGCAATTGTTCAGCTATCGAGAATGTCCTTGTCCCTGCACTCACTTGTGAAGAAACCGCGACAGGCACAAACTGCCTGTCCTTGCCCTGAATGATCATGACCCCGTATCCCAATCGAGAAGGAACTATGGCTTTAACTTCTGAATACCGCGACCGCTTTTTACGCCGGGCCGTCCCCATGAAAAGTCCCCTTAAACTGAAGATGTTTTTTCTGGCCAAACTGCCGTTAGCCCTGATGGCCGGCTTGCGTGTGCAGACCCTGGAGCCGGAGGTGTGCCGTGCGACCATACGCTACGGCTGGCGCAACACCAACCCGTTCCGCTCCATGTATTTCGCAGCCCAGGCGATGGCGGCTGAGCTCTCCACCGGCGCCATTGCCCTGCTGGCGACGCAGCTATCCGAAAAGCGCGTCGCCCTGATCATCACAGAGATGCGTGCTGAATTTCTGCATAAAGCCACCGGACGAATCACCTTCACCTGCGATCAGGGGGAAAAACTGATCGCTGCTGTGGAAAAAGCAGCCGGCTGCGAGGAACAAATCACGGCAGAGGCCACGACAACAGGCACTGCCGAAGATGGCACGGTTGTCTCACGCTTTGTCTTCACCTGGTCGTTTCGTGCCCGAACCTGAGCTGATGGAGGTCTTGTGAAAATCACGTACAATGCTCCCTTCACGCTGACGTTTACCCTGCTCGCTTCCCTGGTATATATCGCCAACCAATTTATCGGCACAGGGCTGATCGCAAACTTCTTTACAGCCTACCCGGCCATGAATTTCTCCCACCCCCTGACCTATTTCCGTTTATTCAGCCACGTGCTCGGCCATGCGAACATCGAGCATCTCTCCGGCAACCTGCTTTTCATCCTGCTGCTCGGGCCGATTCTGGAGGAAAAATACGGTTCCACCCGCCTGACGATCATGGCCCTGATCACCGCTTTGATCACCGGCCTGCTCAACTCTCTGCTGTTCAATACCGGCCTGCTCGGTGCCAGTGGCATCGTCTTCATGCTGATCCTGCTCAGCTCTTTTGTCAATTTCCGCAGTGGTGAAATCCCCCTCACCTTCATATTAATCATGATCACATTTCTGAGCCGGGAAGTCTATAGTGCTCTCTTTGAGGACAATATTTCCCAGTTTGCCCATATCATCGGAGGGCTGTGCGGCAGCTGGTTCGGGTTCAGAAAAAATGGCGGCTGAGGCCATGAAAAGGCGGGCATCAGAGAGGGAAAAAACCGAGTATTTTTATTGCACTGCATTCACGGAAACCGTACATTCCAGCTTTTTCGCTTTATCCCCGACACTGAGAGAAACGACCTCATCCCGCTGATTTACCTTTTTGCGCTGACGTTCCGGTTGCGGGATAACAGAGCGGGTTGGAGTAAAAAGAGGAGCACGATTATGGATCATCCAGCATATGTGAGAAATGTACGTTTGTTAGAATGGGTCGATAAAATGGCCGGGCTGTGCAAGCCGGAACGCGTTCACTGGTGTGACGGCTCGCAGGAAGAGTATGATGCTCTGTGTAATCTGATGGTAGAAAAAGGGACGTTTCGCAAACTCGATGAATCAAAAAAACCGAACAGCTATCTCGCCTTTTCCGACCCATCGGATGTTGCGCGGGTTGAGGACAGAACCTTTATCTGCAGCAAGCGCAAAGAAGATGCCGGCCCCACCAACAACTGGATGGACCCCGACGAGATGAAGGGCATCCTTATGGGCCTTTTCGACGGCTGCATGCGTGGCCGAACCATGTACGTGATTCCCTACAGCATGGGACCGATCGGATCACCGATCGCCCATATCGGTATAGAGATTTCCGACTCTCCCTACGTAGCTACCAACATGCGCATCATGACCCGCATGGGCCGTGAGGTGATCGAAACCCTTGGGGATGGTGATTTTGTTCCATGCATGCATTCTGTCGGCATGCCTCTGGAGCCCGGACAGGATGACGTGGCCTGGCCCTGCAATGACACCAAGTATATCGTTCATTTCCCCGAAAGCCGGGAAATCTGGTCCTATGGCAGCGGCTATGGCGGCAACGCCTTGCTGGGCAAAAAGTGTTTTGCCTTGCGCATCGCATCGGTGATGGCACGCGAACAGGGCTGGCTGGCAGAGCACATGCTCATCCTCGGTGTTGAATCGCCGGAGGGGGAAAAAACCTACGTGGCCGCAGCCTTCCCAAGCGCCTGCGGCAAAACCAATTTTGCCATGCTGATTCCGCCCCGGGGCTTTGATGGCTGGAAAGTCACCACCATCGGGGACGACATCGCCTGGATCAAACCCGGTGCCGACGGCCGCCTGTACGCCATCAACCCTGAATATGGCTACTTTGGCGTCGCGCCCGGAACCAACGAAAAATCCAATCCCAATGCGATGAAGGCCCTGAGCCACAATGCGATTTTCACCAATTGCGCCCTCACAGCAGATGGTGATGTCTGGTGGGAGGGTCTCACCGATACCCCTCCCGCTGGCCTGACCGACTGGCACGGCAACCCCTACTCGCCCGAATCCGGCAAACCTGCTGCCCACCCCAACGCCCGCTTCACCGCACCCGCGAGCCAGACACCTTCCATCGACCCTGACTGGGAGAATCCCAACGGAGTTCCGATCAGCGCTTTTATTTTCGGCGGCCGTCGCGCCACGACCGTGCCGCTGGTTTACCAGGCACCGAGCTGGCCCTTTGGCGTGTACCTCGCCGCTACCATGGGATCAGAGATGACCGCTGCAGCGGCAGGCACCATCGGTAAAGTACGCCGCGATCCCTTTGCCATGCTGCCGTTCTGTGGCTATCACATGGCCGACTATTTTGATCACTGGCTGGAAATGGGCCAGCACCTGCCGGATCCGCCCAAAATCTTCAGCGTCAACTGGTTCCGCAAGAATGCTGAGGGTAAATTCATCTGGCCGGGATTCGGAGAAAACATGCGCGTGCTGAAATGGATCGTTGACCGCGCCCGTGGCCAGGGCCATGCCCAGGAAACCCCTATCGGCCTCCAGCCCCGGTACGATGATCTGCACTGGGATGGGCTCGATTTTCCACGCGAAAAATTCGACGAGCTCATGCACATCGACATCGAAGCGTGGAAGCAGGAACTGCTCTCACATGAAGAACTCTTCCTGCGCCTGGAACGCAAACTGCCGAAGGAATTTCTGCACATCCGGCAACTGCTGATCAACAACCTGCAGCGCAACAAGTAAATCCACCCGACTCAGCATGCACAAAATGGTGCATGCTGCTCTCAGGACAGCTTCCCCGGCTCCTGCCGGGCCGGGGATTCTGCTTCCTCACACCCTTTCCATCTCCACCACAGAGAGTACTGCTGTGAAATGCATCCTGCCTCTCGCTGCCATTCTCCCGGCTCCCGGGATTTGTGGACTTTTCGTCATCAAAACAGTTGCGCCTTTTTTGCAGATTCAATATGTTTGCCACCAGCTATCTTTATGTGTACCTGTTGAGAGCAGCCATCGCGACATAAGCAGGCGTCGCCATCCTGCTCTTCGAGAAGGCCTGCATCCATTCCCGGAGATTCCGGTACCCCGCGCTGCAACCCGCGCCAGAAAAGCCGGGATCACTTTTTCAGATCGACAAAAACAGAGCCCGCTCCGACTCCCGCCGGTGGTACGTATGCACGCACCCCTCCGAACAACAGCTTCACGGGTTTTCCAACCAAAACAGAAAATAAGGAGTTTTCACAGTGAGATGGATTCCAGCCCCGATCCTGGTCGTTCTTTTCCTTGCCGGCACTCTGACTGCACGTGATTTTGACACCTGGTTTGTGGACAAAACCCTGCGCGTTGACCTCTTTCACACAGGAGATAAAAGCAGCGAATTTTTCGCACCAGATCACTATTACCAGGCAGGCCCCTGGGCCGGGAGCAAAACAAATCTACTCAGCGACCTCAACCTCGGCGAATACCAGGTGCGTGTTTACGACACCGCCAGCGCACAACTGATTTATTCGCGCGGGTACTCGACGATCTTCAACGAATGGCAGACCACAGCCGAGGCCGCAGAAACACATCGCACCTTTCACGAAACCCTGCTGGTACCCATGCCACGCCGGGCGATCCAGTTGACCATCAGCCGGCGGGATAAAAACATGGTTTTCCGCGAACTCTGGTCAGTGGTCATCGATCCTGAGAAACCGGCAACAATCAATCGCACCCCTGCCCGGCCCCGCTTTAAAACCAGCACGATATTCCGCCATGGCGATCCGGAACGCAAAGTCGATATCGTCATCCTCGGCGATGGCTACAGCAAAGCAGATATGGACAAATTCCGCCGTGACGCCCGCCATTTCAATGAAGCCATGTTCAGCACCTCACCTTTCCGCGAGCGTAAAAAGGAGTTCAACGTCTGGACGGTCGAAGTTATTTCTGAAGACTCCGGCATTCCAAAACCGGATAAAAACATCTGGAAACGTACGGCTCTTGGCATGCAATACAACACTTTTGGTTCTGCGCGATATATTCTCGGTACCGACAACAAAGCCCTGCGCGACGCTGCCGGGCTGGTTCCCTATGATGCCATCGTCGTTCTGATCAATGATGACCGCTATGGTGGCGGCGGGATTTATAACTTGTATGCAACCACCTTTACCAAAACCGATGCTCCGGGAATGGAATGGCAGATGGATTATGTTTATGTGCACGAATTTGGCCATTCCTTCGCCGGGCTCGGGGATGAATACTACAGCTCGCAGGTATCCTACGAATCTTTTTACCAGAAAAGCGTCGAACCGTGGGAGCCGAACATCACGGCGCTGCTGGACAAAAACCGGCTTAAATGGAAACGATTCGTCGAACCGGGGACACCCCTTCCGACACCCTGGGAAAAAGCAGAATACGATTCGCTGGCGCGGGAACGCGGCAAACTCGATCGTCTGGCCGCAGACTATTACGCCAAACGCGAGCCCGTCATCAGCCTCCAGCGGGAAATTCTCAAAAACAGTGCATTCGCAGGCGAGGTCGGCGCATTCGAAGGCGCTGGCTATGAATCACGAGGTCTGTATCGCCCGGCGGTGGACTGCCGCATGTTTTCCCTCAGCCTGACCGACTTTGACCCGGTGTGCAGGGCAGGGATCGAACGGGTGATCGATCATTTTACCCGTTAGAACACCTGCTTGCCCGGTCAATTCATCAAGCGGGGCCTCGTCTCTCCGGTGCCGGGGATAAAATTTTTCATCCGGCCGCACAGATTTGGGCCGTTTATGCACAAACTTACGCTTGAAGGAAGAAAGGCGGAGACCTCGCCCTGGAGACCAGCGAACTAACGCTACCGGCACTACTGTCAACACAACCAAACCGAAAGAGAGCAGAAATGAGCAGGAAGAATTTGTTCTATTATCTCATAGCAGCGCTTTCCATCACCGCGGTTTTTTTTGCACTCAGGCAGCCAGCTACGCACACCCCCAGACATGACATCGCTTTAGAACAGGGCCGTCAGAAAAAAACAGACACCAGTCTGTTTTCCGAGCGCAAAAAGCATATCAAAGGTGTGGCAAAGATGGACCGGCCTGACTTGTTTGCCGAATTTCATATCGGCATCCGCACCCGTGACGGCGACAGAGCACCGCGTTATTCTGCAAACTTCCGTGTTGATGAGCTTTTGAAAGCCCGCCACCTTACCTCAACTAAA
>WFTM01000425.1 GCA_015485525.1 Candidatus Zhuqueibacterota bacterium
TCACTGATGGCTGTGTGTAGAATTTCGATCAGTTTTTTATGTGCTGTTTCATCGATGTCCTGCAAAAGTTTGGTGTCTTTGTTTTCGACCATGCGGATCAGGGCCGCGTGGCTTTTGCTGCCGTCCAGAGGGGTCTGCGTCAGCAGTTCGAGCAGGATGAGACCGAGAGAAAAGATGTCGCTGCGTGCATCGACAGGGCTGCCGTTGAGTTGCTCCGGCGCCAGGTAGGCCAGTTGATCGTAGGGGGATGAGTCCAGGGCACGGTCGATGAAGCGCTGCCGCAGCGGTGCGAGTTCGAAATCGATGAGTTTGACTTCACCGTTGCGGGTAATGAGCAAAGTTTCCGGCGAAATGCCATGGTGGACCATGCCGCGTTCAGCGCTGCCGGGGCCGTGGTGGTGGCTGTGCAGAAAATCCAGCCCGTTACACGCCTCGGCGATGATGTATAAGCCGATGTGCAGGTCCAGCACCCGGTCGCTGCTGTGGTGCCGCTGCAGCAGATCTTTACACGAAAAACCATCCAGCCACTCTGCGACGATGGCCGGAGCTTCGCTGCTAGCCTGCACGACATCCAGGACAGACTGGATATTGTGATGGCCGACAGGGCGCAGGCTTTGCAGCCACTCGATCCAGATATTTTTGAACTGCACGTCACTCAACAGCCCGGCGTGCGGGTTTTTCAGCACCACCTGCTGCGATGTGTCCGCATTTTTCCCGATGAAGAGCGTATAAAGCTGGTTCGTCCCTGCGCTTTTGATGACCGGATATTTTCCGAAGAACTCCGGTGTTTGGCTGCTCGCGCCCATACCCATTCCCGTTGGTTTCGTGATGCGTGTTCAGGGTTTCTTGCTTGAAAAATTTATAGAATCTGAAGGGTGACAGTGTGCTTTCGTTTTTAAAAAAATGCTGCACCCCGTGGAGACCCCGGTACTGCGCTGCGTTCCGGCCGGAATGACAAGCCTGCACCAGAGCTGTCGTTCCGGTTCCTCCGCGGGGAAGACCGGAATCTCCCGGCCCCAGGCATGTGTCCGAAAAGATGAGACCCCGGAATCTGTGCCAGACCCGATTGCTGAGTTAACTGGATAGCCGGAGTTGTGCACCGTTCAGTCGTGAAAAATCGGATTAACGCCCTGGCCGCCCTCGCTGTGCCATGCCATTCTCTTCCGGAATGAGAAAAGCTGAAATGAAAATGCAAAACGTATGCCATGAGTTAATTCCTTTAAAAACAGAGTATTGTCTTTTTGTGTGTCAGGAAATGTGTATTATCCTATGACGAAAAAAAACCATCTGTTTCATGGTAATACACCTCTGACGCTTCAGCAGACAGGGCGGGATATGTTGTCAGAGCTAGCCGGGTGGTGCGATGTAAAAACAGGTTCTCCCTCGAATCGTGTGAGATGAAGCGGATTTAGCCTGTCTGGCGGCAAAGGCGATTCGCGGGGCGGCCGCGTTGATGATAATCGATCCACACGATGAGGAATAGAGCAAAAAATTATTTTCTGCAGGCAGGAAAGTTTTGCAGTACTTGATTAGACCAGGTAGAGGTACGGGGTTTACAATCTATCCCGATTCATTTTGAATAAATCACGATGAAATCTCATGCAGACGGTGCAGCAACAAGTCGGGGCGCCATCGGAAGCTGTGATTTCAATTGGCGAGCAGGTAATATATTTCATGGAGGAAGCTATGTCCGAAAAAGAACTGGTGATGGATAAAGTCAACGACGGGATGAAAAACGGCGGGCCGACGCTCAACGACGTCTGCCGCGAGATCGTCGATGCAACCGAAGGTATGATCGGCTGTGGGGTCATCGACATCGACAGCGGGTTGGTACTCGGTTATGCTCACGATATCAAAGGTTTTTCAGAGTCCTACGTCGAAGCTGTTGCGGCAGCAGCAGTTGATCTGTTCCGCGGACGTACGATTTCCGCAGTCGAAAGCCTCATCGGCAGTCATTTTGGCAACAAAGTCACGAATTCAATTCAGGAAATTCAGGTGACCACGGGCAAGTCGTTTCAGTTTATGAGCGTTGTGCCGGGCAAACCCAACGCACTGTTCGTCATGGTCACGGATCGTAATATCAAGCTTGGCCTTGGCTGGACTCTGCTGCGCGCCAGCCTCAGCCAGGTTGCGCCAGTCTGCCCCTGAGGGAGCAGAGCACGTTTTAAAACAGCCCCGCTGCGGTCAGATGGACGGCAGCGGGGTTTTTTTATTGCTGCTGTTTTGTCCCAAAAATAAATCGTTCAGGTCTTAAAAGACACACGCTGCGCCCATGATGTACCGCGACATTCATGTCGCGAGTACATTACTTTTCGTTATTCAGGCTGCTTTGGGGGGGCTGGCAGAGACGCGACATAAATGTCGCGGTACGAGATTATTTCGTCAACAATTCCAAAAGTTGGCCCGGGGCAAATATCGTTTTTACAACCCTCGACACCGACCGGATTTGCAAAACGACAATTTCCCAATCCACTCAATCTGAGGAAGAATCATTTTGTTTACTCTTTTGTTTTCTTCGCGCTCTTCGGGGCGTTCGTGGTGCAACCCGGCTTCAGCCCAAAGCTGCGAGGCAGGGCTAACCAGTCACGATGCGGGCAGTTCGAGATAAAAATATCCATGACGAACTGATAGCAGATACTGAAAATTGAATGGAACACTCCATTCAGACAGGCTTGTCTGCTGCTTTTGGGGGCGAATAATAAATCGCTCAGGTTAGGTTGGAAAAGCATGGATTTTCACCAGCATGGTGGATATTTCAGCGTGCGATCAGCACACGCAGCACCTGCGGCAGGTCGTGGCGCTCACGGTCGGCATTTTCATAGCGCAGCACCAGGTCTGAGCGACCGTCGTGGTTGAGGTCCACAGCCGTGGCCAGCGTGCCATCCTGCGGCAAGGGGGTCTGAAATTTTGCCGATGGCCGTGTGCTGAGCAGGTGCTTTGTGTGCCCGACATAGAGCAGCAGATTTTTTTCGTTATTGCTGGCGAGGATGTCGAGCAGGCCGTCCCCTGTGAAGTCGCTGATTTCATAGACTGGCGAAGCAGCACCGCCACGGAACGAGAAGTTGACGTTCAGGTACGCGCTGATGCCGGCTTTGTCAGGGAAGGCAGACGTGGCCGGATCGAAGAGATACCCGCGTGTGTCGATGTTGACGGTACGCGTGAGCAGCATTTTCAGGATGGTCGCCAGGCTGATCTTGATCACAGGTGTGACCAGGTCCGGGTAGCCATCGCGGTTGAGATCGACCACATCGATGACCATCTGCGCTGCGTCCGGAGACAGCACCTGATCCGGTTTGTCTGCAAAATAGAACTGGCCGGAGATCGATTTTTTACCGAAAAACAGGCGGATTTCTGTTTTCGGACTGATCAGGCTTTCGCGTGTGGAGATGTATGAGGTTACCGCGTCGAGCAGGCCGTCCCGGTTGATGTCGATGAGACGCATGAGAAAGCGGCGCTCACTCTTGTCATCGAGATGCGTGCGCATGATTTTGTTGCCAGGCCAGATATCACCGAAGTCGATGGCAACGATGATGGGATGAACAGCAAAATAGCGGTCTTCCTGCTGGAGAAAAACCAGCAGGCTGTCACGATAGACAGCGACGAGGTCCGGGCGCTCGTCATTATTGAAATCGATCCGGCGCAGATAGGGCGTGGCGTAATAGCCACTGGCGCGTGCACCGACCGAAAAGCGCGGGTTGAAATAACCGAAGGTGCGTGCTTCCGCCGGCATGCGCAGGGTATCAGCGAGCCATGCCGTGTTGTTGCGGAAATAGAGTTTGGTGTGGTAGATGCCCGGTACCAGGATGTCGTCGCTGCCATCGCCGTTGAGGTCGCTGAGGAAATCCCAGTAGCGAAAAGAGCGGCGATCGCCGGCCATGAACAGCGATTGTGTCTGCAGCACCGGGCGGGCTTCTGTTACGATGCGGCCGCCCGCGATGCGATAACAGGCGATGCCGCCCCGCGTGAAAAAGACCAGCTCCGGCCTGTTATCACCATCGATGTCGCCAAAATCGAACAGGATGAGGTCGTCCGGCAGGTACAGCCGCTGAGCCGGCTGGCGCGCGTATCCTGTCTCGCTGCCACGGAAGATCGCGAGGGAACGCCGCGGCCGCAGCCCGTCCGGGGGCGTGCGCTGCATGAGAATGATCTCATCGTAGCCGTCGCCATCGAGATCGTGGTGCAGCCAGCCGGCGAGCTTGCCCTGGTAGGCTAAATCCTGTACGTGAAAAAGCTCCTGTGCCGGCAGGGGGAAAACGGACAGCAGGAGAAATCCCCAGAACCACGTCTTCATGTGCTCATCACCCTCTCATAAAAATCCAGCCATTGCGGCATGATGCGTTCGATGCCGAACTGCCCGGCGGCGCGCTTGCGCGCGTTGCTTTTGAACTGCAGCAGTTGCGTGGGGTTTTCCAGCAGCTCGACCGCGGCCTCGGCCATCAGTGCGATCTCGCCTACCGGGAAAAGATAACCGGTCTTGCCGTGTTCGACGACCTCGGGGATACCCCCGGTAATAGAGGCGATGACCGGCACGTTGCAGTTCATCGCTTCGAGGGCGGCAAGGCCGAAACTTTCCTGCTCGCTGGGCAGGAGAAACAGGTCAGCGCATTTGAGCAGATCATCGATGAAATCGACCTGGCCGAGGAAAAAGACATCGTTTTGCAGGCCAAGCTCGCGCACGATTTGCTGTACTAACAGTTTATCCGGCCCTTCGCCCACAAGCATCAGCTTTGCGGGTACGGAATCGCGAATTTTGGCGAAAATGCGCACTACGTCAGGGACGCGTTTTACAGACCTGAAGTTGGATGCGTGCAGCAGCACAAACTCTCCGTTTGGGGCATACTTGCTTTTTTTGCACACAGTGGAAGGCTTTTGCCCACGTTCCGGATCGACGAAGTTATGGATCACCTCGATATCATTCTGAATATTGAATTCGCGCAACGTCCGGCTGCGCAGGTAGCGCGAAACCGCGGTAACGCCGTCAGACTGTTCGATGCTGAATTTGACCACGCGGTGAAAGCTGCTGTCTGCCCCGGTGAGGGTGATGTCCGTACCGTGCAGCGTGGTGATCAGCTTGATCGGCTGGGGAGCGATGATCTGCCGCGCCAGATATGCACTGGTCGCATGCGGTACAGCATAGTGCGCATGCAGGATGTCGAGCTTGTGCTCCATGATCACTTCGGCCATTTTGGTCGCCAACCCCAGGGCATAGGGGGGAAATTTGAACAATGGATACACACCGACCTCGACTTCGTGCAGCTGGATATTCGGGTGAAATTCCGAGAGACGAAAGGGCACGGCATAACTGATGATGTGGATTTCGTGGCCGGCATTGGCCAGTTGAATGCCAAGCTCCGAAGCGACGACGCCGGAGCCGCCATGTGTTGGATAACAGGAAATGCCTATTTTCATTGTTTTTTTCCGTCGAAATGAAGTTTCCCGGCCACAGATGCGATGCGCATGTGCGAGAATTTTTCCAGCACAGCGATCGTCAGCGCCAGCAGGATATAGAGCGTGAGCAATGTGCCGGCGGAATCATAAGCCAGCCGGATGATGAGATAGAGCAGTCCGAGTCCGATACCGGGCAGAATGAAAAACAGAAAAGCGAACAAACCAGATTGTCCGCTGCGCACTTTGGGCTCAGCAAAAGGCAGGCGCGGTTTCACGATGTAGATGATCTGCAGCATGATGAAATTGAGCGCCGTAATCGTGAGCAGGTGTAAAAATGCATGCAGCCAGTTCTGAAAAAAATAACCGAAAATGACAAAAATAAAAAGCAATGCCGGGCCTGCGAAGACGAGAAAGAGAATATTGCGCGTTGCCAGAATCAGACCGGACAGGCGCACCGGTGTTGCGTAAAACACCCATGCCGCCTCGCTGGCGTCGGACATTTCCATGTTCTGTTTCATGATCAGAGGCAGCATCAGAATGGCGAAATAGAGCACGGAGAAGTTTTCCAGTCCGGTGCTGCCACTGGCAAATGGATCAGGAAATGTGCCCCGTTGCAGCCCCATGTAGAAATAGATCAGGATCAAGGGCAGAAAGCCGATGATCGAGAGTTTGAACCGGTTGTCATAGCGGAATTGCGCTACGGTCAGGCGTGTGACGATGCGCCCAGAGGGGCTGCGGAACAGGCTGAACGTATGGCAGCGACTCTGTTTGCTCTCGGCTGCCTTCTCTGGCGGGGCGTGGTTCTCGGTGAGTGCTGCCATGGCGCGGGCGTACTCGATGGAGACCCGCGAAAACAGACCGCGCAGGAGAAGAGCGCTGACGGTAACTCCGGATAAGACGGCCGTAAGGTGGAGGGTGGTGGCGTCTGAGACGGCCAGATCGGCGAGTGCTGCAAACCAGGCAGGAGGCAGCAAAAGCATGTACCATCGGATATCAAAGATGATCGTGTCCATGTCATTGCTGAAAAAGCGCGGCAGAATGAGATAGCTGCTGTAGATCGCCATCGACAGGCCGAACTGGAGGAAAGACAGCAGGGTGTTCAGCTTGTGCGGGGGCAGGATGTTGAGCAGCAGACCGTAGAGGTAAACGACAGCCAGGCAGATCAGGACAGCGGTGAGAAAAACACTGAGGCCGCTGGTGATGAAAACGGACAGGGAAAAATTGTACATATAGGCCAGAGCCAGCACAGAGGGCCCGGCGATCATCACGGAAAACAGCAGCAGGTAGAGCAGCATATTGCCGATGCGGGCGAAGAGAAACGTGCGCGAGCTCACCGGCATGTAGCCGAGGATATGGTAATCGTCCGGCGACAGAATCACGGAGTTGTATTCGACGAGGATCAGGCCGCCAAGCATGAGCAGAACCAGCGTGTTCAGCAGCAGTAACGCAGAAAAGAGCGTGCCGGTTTTGAACATCAGCACAGCAGCGAAAATGCCGGCAAACAGGTAGAACAGCAGAGAACCGAACAGCGCCAGTAATGGCCGGTTGCCGTTCTGGTTCATGCCGAAACTCATGCGGCTGGCACGCGTTTCGTTTCGCCAGGCCAGGCGCAGGAGCACGCGCAACTGGTGGGCATCGACGCCGAAACGGTGCAGAACAGCGCTCATGCCTTCAAGCCCTCCAGAGCCTGCAGAAACTCTTCTGCTTTTTCATCGGCATCTGCAGCGCCGGTGATCTGATGGAAAGCATTTTCCAGCGAGGCGTGCCCTGTCTGCTCAGAAATGGCCTCAGGTGTCCCGTCTGCGACCACGAGCCCGTCGTTGATGATGACGATGCGGGTGCACAGGCGCTCGACCACTTCGAGTACGTGTGAACAGAACAGGATGGTTTTGCCCTGTTCCCCGAGGCGCTTGAGCAGTTGCTTGAAAATCAGCGCTGTGTTGGCATCGACGCCGTTCAGCGGTTCGTCGAACAGGAGCACCTGCGGATTGTGAATCAGTGCGGCGGAGATGAGGATTTTCTGGCGCATGCCCTTGGAGTAGCCGCTGATGCGGCGGTCTTTATCGGCGAGCAGATCAAACAGATCGAGGAACTCCTCAGCCCGCTGCCGGAACACACCGCGGTCGAGATGGTGCAGGTCTGCAACCAGCTCGAGGTACTCCCAGCCGGTCAGAGATTCATAGAGAGCGCCACTCTCCGGGACATAGCCAAAGCTTTTTTTGACCTCGATCGGGTCGGTCGCGATGTTGTAGTTGTTCAGCCAGGCAGTGCCGCCGGAGGCCGGAAGCAGTCCGGTCAGGATTTTTACCGTAGTGGATTTGCCTGCGCCGTTCGGCCCGAGCAGACCGAGAATTTCTCCCGGTTGCACCGCGAAGGAAACCCCCTTCAGTGCCTTGGTGTCGCCGAACGTTTTCCTGAGCCCCTCAATCCTGATCATCACTGCGTCCTTTTTCAGCCCGGATTTCAGCAACGCCCTTCAGCCCGAGGTCTGCGACGCCACGGCGTACGGCATTCATGAAACGCTCGCCCGGATCGACCTTTTCCGTCCGGTAACCGGCATCTTTTTCCAGCCAGAGCGGATGTCCCTCAAATTCGCGATACTCATAATGGCCGATGAGGTATTCGATCGTGGGATATTTTTTTGCCAGATAACGCACCAGCTCGATGTTGGCGCGGATCTGTTCATCGGTCATGTTGTCGATACTGTTCTGGCCGCCGACATTTTCCACGCCGATAGAAGCGTGGTTGATGCCGATGCAGTGGCGCGCCATCCATGTTTCCGGCATCAGGCGGTGCACCTCGCCCTGGCGGGAAACGAGAAAATGGATGCCGACGTTCACCTGCCCGGCACTCTGCAGGTCCGGCCGGCTGCCTTCGAGCTGTTCGCGATTAAAAATTGCAAAACAGCGATCGAAATCATCGACTGCTGTCCAGTGCAGAACGATGATGCGCGGTGTAATTTCGATGTTTTGCACCTCGAGGCCATAGTGCGCCCGCATGTAGTCCCGGCTCAGGTCGATGCGTGTCTGGCTGAACGAAATGGGTTTGTCGATGATTTTCATGCCGCCGCCGCAGTGCCAGAATGCAGCGGCAGCCAGCATGGCGATGGCTGTTGTCCGCAGGTTTTGCCGCATGTTTTCCTCATGGTTTCTGACTCTTACTTTCATCTCAGGGAACGGAATAATACGACGATGGGCCGAAAAGCGCAACCGGGTCTTCGATTTCCAGCGCTTCGCGCACGACAAACGGCTCTGCATACTGCTTGCCGATGTAGATGCCGTACTGCCGGCCGCGCACCTCGATGTGGTCGAGAAATCCCGGATGGCTGATCGCGGTTTCCCGGTCGCCATATTTGTCCATATCCTCGCCGTGAAACTGTGAGCGGTAGGCGCGTACAGCCTGCATCTTGCGCTCAAAGGTGGCTGAGATATCGACGACAAAATCCGGCTCAGTCTCAAAGCGATTGAAATAGAAGATCAGTTTGTACGGCCGCCACGGCTCCTGGCCGGTATCGATGCGCGGCAGCCCGGCAAAAAACACCGCCTCCTGTACCAGCCGGCAGGCGTGGTGATGGTCAGGGTGGCGCGATTCCCAGTGATGGCTGAAGACGATGCGCGGCCGGAGTTCACGGATTTCCCGCACGACTTTCAGCCGGTACGCCTCTGCGCAGGAAACACCGCCATCAGGAATATCGAGCATTTTGTGGTAGCTCGTGCCCAGGATGCGGGCAGCCTCGGCAAACTCCCGGCCGCGGGTTTCTGTATCGCCGCGTGTGCCCAGCTCTGCAGAAGTCAGGGTGACGATCGCGGTTTTGTAGCCACTGTCTGCCAGCTTTGCCAGGGTACCGCCGCAGCAGATTTCCACGTCGTCCGGGTGGGCGCCAAAAGCAAGAGCATCGAAGTTCGGTTTACCAAACATGGTTTTCTCCCGGGTTGCTGTCACAGTCGGATGAGTTGGTGTTCGAAACTGGAAACATCGAGGAGCTCGTAGAGCCGCTCGACCAGGTCCGGGCCATATTTGAACAGCCACGGCGTGTAGTTATGCACGCGTTCCTGCAGCGTCTGGTGTGGATACACGGAGTTCGCTACCCGCATGATCTGCGCCCGTACGGTTTCCTGTTTTCGCTTCGTCGCCTGCAGAATTTTCTTTTCCAGATGGTTCAGGGTGGCGATGGCACGGCCCTCTGCGTTCTGCAGCGTCGGCAACAGGGTATGGTCCAGATGGTCGAATGCCTGCTCCAACGATTGCAGGTCTGCAGACCAGCGTTTTTTCAACCGCTGCAGCTCTGCGCTCAGGTCGTCCGGTATTGCCTGGCGTGCCTGTTCCGTGAGCAGAATCTCCGGGTCTTGCCAGAAATCCGTAATGCTCAGATGATATTTATCCATGATGCGGTCTGCCGAAGGCTCGATCAAAGTGAGGGATTTGCGCGGATAAATGATGGGCATGGGGACGCCGAAGCGCTCATACACTCCCTTTAGCTGGGCAAAATAAGAGACCTCAGCCGGCCCTGCCACGTAGGCCACGGTTGGAAATATGTAATCCTGCGTCAGGGCGCGCAGCACGACGTTGGGGCTGAAACGCTCGGGGTGCTCCTGTACGAGGCCCAGCAGTTCTTCGTGGCTGAATTGATGAGAGCCGTCTGTGCTGTAGATGCTGCCGTTTTTGAACGCCAGCGGGTGACGCCCGCCGTCGAGGTAAAAAACATTGAGCCTGCCCTCGCGGATGCTGATTTGAGCCGGCAGGTGTTTTTGCTGCAGGCGTTGCGTGCTTTCCAGCACAGCGGTTGTCGAAGGGCTGTGCTCACGGATTTCCCACTCAAAAACCGGGGCAGCGAGCCTGCGGATGCGCGCATCTGAGGGATCGATAAATATGATGCCGAATTCACGCAGCAGTGTCATCAGCCAGCGGCCAAAAGCATCGCTCAAGCTGGTCCCCGGGGCGTAACTTTGTTTGATGATATCGAGCAGGAAAGGTTTGAACTCGCTGTTTTGCGTCAGGCTATCGAGCTCATCGATGAGGCCGGAAATAGTTTCAGGCAGGATGAATTCTGAGACCGGGCGTCCGGCAGGTGGCTGGGTTTGCAGAGCGAGGCGGCGCAAAGCATGGTTTTTATCCTGTAAATCGATGTGATCGACTTCGGCGAAATCCGCATCATCCGAGGCGAGCCAGAAAACGGGCACGAAACATCGTTCGCACTGCCGCCCGAGTCTGTCGACAAGCTTGATCGCGGTCAGAGCTTTGTACAGCACATATAGTGGCCCGCCGAACAGCCCTGTCTGCTGCCCGGTGATGATGACCAGTGCATTTTCATCGACGAGTTTGTCGATGTTGGCAAAGGTTTTATCGCCGGCGCCGAAACGGGTGTTTTGTTCGCGCAGCACCTCGCCGAGGGCACGGCGGTCCAGCGGCCTGGCCTCCATCTGCGCAGCCTGGCTGGCTATGGCTGCCTCGCCTCTATAGGAGTGGGCATAAAATTCTGCCACCTGGTCGAACGCAGTGAGATAATTTTTATACAGTGTATTGGTGCCCGGAATATTTCCGGCGGAAATTTTCATAAGATCAGCTCCAGCAGTTTTCGGCGCAGAACAAGATTCACCCCGGTGGTTATTCCCGAAGACGTCCACCCGGCAGAGGGGAAAGATCGGATACCCGCAAGCTGATGCATACAGAGCCCTGCTAAGCAGCGTGAGCAGCCAGTACATCGGCTGCGTAACGGTATGGGACAGAATACGGCGACAGGCCGGATGTGGCAACAGAACAGTGGCAGATGTTTGAGAATACGGAGCATGCACAAGAGTGCGGGCCGTGGCGCGACCGACAAGTTACAAAAATAAGCAAAGTCTGCAAAAAGGAAAAGTTATATATCGACAAATACTTTGGCAAGCGAGGGCCCGGCGACGTGGATTTTAAACTCATTGAAGTAGCCGAATGGGGTGATCTGCACGGCAAAACCGGAGGACGCCAGGCGGGTCGCCATGTTTCTGATGATCTGTTCTGCGATTTCAGGCTCACTACGCGAGGTGCTCAGATGAGCAAAGGAGTGCAGCACGATCATCTTTGCGCCGATTTTTCGCGCCAGCCACTTGATGTTTTTCAGCGCCTTGGTCGTAACCGTACCGGGCAGCTCTTCGTCGCTGCGCTCAACATGGATGAGAGCGACCAGAGCGTCCCGGCAGGAGATGATCGCAGCATCAGGGTCGGCGTTTTCCAGATTGCGTTCATAGGGTTTCAGCCAGTAGTCATGGCTGTGAAGCATCAACATTTTCATTGCTGCCATCCATTGGCAAAAGTCCTGTTTCGCAGGGCTGTCCGGTGGTGTCTGTCCCACACCGCATCGGGATGAACGCCCGGAATGATTGCGGCGAAGAAAAAGCTGCGAAATTTTAGCAATATAGAGGTCTGCAACGACACGATGCAAGGATTTTAACGAAGCGCAAATTCATGAGTTATGGCGAATTTTTCTGCTATTCCCCGGGATGGAGTGTTGGCTTTTTATTTGCAGCTGATTCCTGTATGTAGTATGCGTTTTTAGTGTATGATACTACATATTGTGGTTTGATTAGAAAAAAAGCGATATTTTTGGTTGCATTTTTAAATCAATATCCGTATCGTTTTCCCGGCTTACGGTAGGTTCTTCTTCGGATATTCGGATCAGATGCCATAACAGGGCGGAAAAAAACACCGGTTTTTTTTACATGCGGGAACGCATGCGGAAAAAGCTGTCCTTTCTCAATGACCTGCTAAAAGCACGGCAGCCGGATTCTTCCAGGACATCATTGGTTGACTCCCTCGCGAACATGGAAGTTTGGCATACCGCAACAGCGCCGGAACAGCACAGGCTCCGGCACTCCCCAACAATCTCTTCAAAGTACAGGGCTATTCAGCAAAAAGGAGTTTTCAATGAAGATTACACGCCGCTTCACGCAAAATGGCAAGGACCCTCTCGCAACCATCCCCTTTGAAAAGCGGTCATCGGTGATCAAAAACCCTGACGGCACCGTCATTTTCGAGATGCGCGATATACGCGTTCCGGCTGCATGGTCGCAGGTTGCCACGGATATTATCGCCCAGAAATATTTCCGCAAGGCCGGAGTGCCGGCAAAGACGGTGCGCGTGCCGGAAAAGGGCGTTCCCAAGTGGCTGCAGCGGTCCATCCCGGACGATGAAGCATTGAGCAAAATAAAAAAAGAGAATCGCTTCACACATGAAAAAGATGCCAGGCAGGTTTTTAACCGCATGGCCGGAACCTGGACCTACTGGGGCTGGAAGTACGGCTACTTTGACAGCGAAGAGGATGCCCACGCCTTCTATGATGAAATGGTGTACATGCTCGCCATGCAGATGGCGGCGCCGAACTCACCGCAATGGTTTAACACAGGCCTGCACTGGGCCTACGGCATCGATGGGCCGGCCCAGGGGCACTACTACGTGGACCCCAAAACCGGCAGAACGAAAAAATCAGAAGATGCCTATACCCATCCGCAACCTCATGCCTGCTTCATCCAGTCGATTGAGGATGATCTGGTCAATGAGGGCGGGATTATGGACCTGTGGCTGCGCGAGGCACGGCTGTTCAAATATGGCTCGGGCACAGGCACCAATTTTTCCAATATCCGCGGCGAGGGCGAGCCACTCAGCGGTGGTGGCCGTTCTTCAGGGCTGATGAGTTTCCTGAGAATCGGCGACCGGGCTGCCGGTGCGATCAAAAGCGGCGGCACAACCCGCAGGGCAGCAAAGATGGTCACTCTGGATATGGACCACCCGGAAATTCGCGAATATATCAACTGGAAAGTGATCGAAGAGCAGAAAGTCGCTGCGCTGGTGTCCGGCTCCCGGGTTATCGAGCGCAATCTCAACGCCATTTTTGCAGCCTGCGGCAATCCGGAGTTCAGGGAAGCCAGCAACGGAGTAGCCGATGAAACGCGCCGTTTTGATCGCAAGCACAATCGCGCTCTGGCCAGGGCGATCCGCGCTGCCCGCAAGGATCATGTCCCGGAAAACTATATCGAACGCATCATCCAGCTTGCTCAGGCTGGGTACACTGCCATCGAATTCCCGACCTATACCACGGACTGGGACTCCGAAGCCTACCTGACGGTTTCCGGGCAGAACTCCAACAACTCAGTACGCGTCCCGCATGAGTTCATGCAGGCTGTGGAGGAGGACGGCGATTGGCATCTGTACGGCCGCATCGAGAAAAAGCAGGCAGCAAAAGAAAAGCGCGAGCCTGTGCCGATGAAAACTGTGAAAGCACGAGAGCTGTGGGATGACATCGCCCAGGCGGCGTGGTCCTGCGCAGACCCGGGCCTGCAGTACCATTCCACCATCAATGAATGGCACACCTGTCCCGAGGACGGCGAAATCAGAGCCTCGAACCCATGTTCAGAATATATGTTTCTCGACGACACCGCCTGCAATCTGGCTTCTCTGAATCTTCTCAAATTTTATGATCTTGAAACGCAGACCATCCTCATCGATGATCTGCGATTTGCCTCGCGCTTGTGGACGATCGTGCTGGAAATCAGCGTGCTCATGGCCCAGTTCCCCAGCCGCGAAATCGCCCGCCTTTCCTATGAGTTCCGTACCCTCGGCCTGGGATACGCAAATATCGGCGCGCTGGCCATGGTGATGGGCCTGCCTTATGACTCCAAAGAAGCGCGTGCCGTGGCAGGAGCGCTGACCGCGATCATGCACATGACTGCCTATGCCACCTCAGCCGAGATGGCCGGCGAACTCGGCCCTTTCCCCGGTTATAAACGCAATTCCGAGCACATGCTGCGCGTCATCCGTAACCATCGCCGTGCCGCATATAATGCTGCTGCTGAAGAGTATGAAGGCCTGACCATCCCACCGGTGGGCATTGATGCGGAGGTGTGCCCCGCGGACCTGCTGCAGGCCGCCCGCGAAGATGCGGATCGTGCTCTCGAACTCGGAGAAAAACACGGTTATCGCAACGCGCAGGTCACGGTGATCGCGCCCACAGGCACCATCGGTCTGGTGATGGATTGTGATACCACCGGCATCGAACCGGATTTTGCTCTGGTGAAGTTCAAAAAGCTCGCCGGCGGCGGTTATTTCAAAATCATCAATGGGTCCGTGCCGCCGGCGCTGCGCAAGCTCGGCTACTCCGAAGAAGAAATCGAGGCGATCGTACGCTATGCCAGCGGCACCAGTACACTGCAGGGCTGTCCGCATATCAATCCGGAAACGCTCAAAGCCAAAGGCTTTACAGACGAAGCCCTCGCCGTGGTCGAGGAGGCGCTGCCCTCTACATTCGACCTTTCTTTTGTTATCAATCCCTTCACGCTCGGACGGGAGTTCTGCATTGAGAAACTGAAGATCGACGCCGCCCGGCTGGACGCCCCGGATGTGAATCTGCTTCAGGAGCTGGGTTTCAGCCGTGAACAGATTCAGGAAGCGAATGACTACGTCTGCGGCACCATGACCACCGAAGGGGCGCCATTTCTGAAGAAGGAACATTATCCGGTTTTTGACACAGCCAACAAATGCGGCCGTATCGGCACACGCTACATCTCCGCCGATGGCCACATCCAGATGATGGCTGCTGCACAGCCGTTTATCTCCGGCGCAATTTCCAAAACCATCAACCTGCCCTACGAGGCCAGCATCGATGATTTTAAAGAAGCCTACATGAAATCATGGAAACTGGCGTTGAAAGCCAATGCTCTCTACCGCGATGGGTCCAAACTCAGCCAGCCGCTGAACCGGGTGGTCGATGAGGACGCCGTCGATGATCTGCTCGAGGATTTTGACGAAAAGCCGGCAGCAGAAAAGACGGTACAGATTGCGGAGAAGGTGATCACACGCTACATCGCCCGGCGCCGGCGCCTGCCGAACCGCCGCAGCGGCTACACGCAGAAGGCCAAAGTGGCAGGCCATTCCGTGTTCCTGCACTGCGGCGAGTATGAGAACGGCCAGCTCGGTGAAATTTTCATCGACATGCACCGGGAAGGCGCTGCCTTCCGCAGCCTGATGAATTGCTTCGCCATCTCGGTCTCTCTCGGTCTGCAGCATGGCGTGCCGCTGGAAGAGTTCGTCGATGCCTTTGTGTTCACCCGCTTTGAACCCAATGGTATGGTTGCCGGGAACGATCACATCAAAATGACCACGTCTGTGATCGATTATATTTTCCGCGAGCTGGCGATCACCTACCTTGGACGCACGGACCTGGCGCACATCGGCGACGAAGAAAAAACCCTCTCGACCAACATCTCCAGTCCGGATGAGGAGATCATTGAGTTCCCCGGTGCTGGAGTTTCCGATGAGCATGTTGCTGATGATGAGCCTGGAGTACTGCCAGGCCCCATGAACGGAACCAACGGTATCAACGGCCATGCCGAAACGCGTGCTGCGGATTCGCTGGTGATGGAAGCAAAGCTGAAAGGCTACACCGGTGATATTTGCGACAGTTGCGGCAGCATGACCATGGTGCGCAATGGCACCTGCCAGAAGTGCATCACCTGCGGCTCGACAAGTGGCTGTAGTTGAGATTTTTCCTTCGTGTTTCCTTCATGAGACCGGGGCGCTGGCGACTGTTTTGCCAGCGCCCTTTTTTTCTCTTCCTGAAACCGAGTGGGGTGATTCTCACGACCATTAAAACAGTGATTTTCAAGCAGGATGAACCGGGCGCTCCAAACGTTTTAGCCTGAGTTCGGGCGGTGGTTGTCCTTTGAACTCGGCTAATCGGGCCTGGCTGAGGTATCGATATCTGTCATTCCGGCCAGGCGCAGCGCAGTGCCGGAATCTCATCTTTTCGGGTATGTGCTTCAGTCTGGGGGACACCGGAATGATGGTACGGGCATTCGGGGCAGATGGTCTCTCTTTTCGCTTGTCACTGCCGCGGGAGCGGCAACAGCAGCGTCACACCGCCGGAGCGCGTCACACCGCTCCTGCGGTGTGACGAGAGGGGAATCTTTAACAGCATCACAGCCGGATGCTCTCGCCGGAAACCGGCAAACAGAAGCGCCCGCGAGTGCGAGCGGAGAAATTAAGTGGACTCTTTCCGCAAAAATTCTATCTTTTTTTATTCCGTACTATCCGCCTGCAGAACCCACGTTCGCTGAACAGTGCGGAAGAAAGATGATTTTTATTCGATCAAAATTCTAACAACTATTCAGCCATCATTTCTGATGATGTGTTTCCCATACTGGTATATGCTGAGCCTGAGATAAATTTTGGAGGATTCGAACATGAGTGAACATGCTGGTTTTTCCCTGACATTGAACCGGAAACAAGATTT
The DNA here is from genome assembly GCA_015485525.1 of Candidatus Zhuqueibacterota bacterium. Classification (GTDB taxonomy): domain Bacteria; phylum Zhuqueibacterota; class Zhuqueibacteria; order Zhuqueibacterales; family Geothermadaptataceae; genus Geothermadaptatus. The sequence continues at coordinate 16,649 of WFTM01000425.1, forward strand.
CGTCTTTGAAGTTGCTTTTGACCAGGAGCATTTTGACCATATCTACCTCGATGAACCCGAGCCATTGGGCTCAAACAGCGCGCCGAACGCTTCGCGCATTCTGGGTGCGGCTGTGGGTAATTGTCTGAGTGCAAGCCTGTTGTTTTGCCTGCAAAAATCCCGCGTTGCGGTCAAGTCGCTGCGTACAGAAGTACAGGGTACGCTTGCACGAAATGAGCGCAACCGGTTGCGAATCGGCAGGCTGGATGTGACCATCACGCTGGAGATGGAAGCGGAAGAGCCCAAACGCGCCGAACGCTGCCTGTCGCTGTTTCAGGATTACTGTGTGGTCTCTGCGAGCGTGAAAAAGGGCATCCCGGTCAGCGTGCGCGTCGTCGACAGCAGCGGGCATGAGCTGTTCTATGATGACGGCAGCAACCCGGAAGGATGAGAAGAGTCAACAAAAAAAACTGTCTGAAATGGCAGGGTTTGTTCTTTTGTGGGGAGAAATACAGCATGCGGGGACAGGCGACGCGCCTTACACCGCGACCTGTCCGGTTTTGCTGCGGATGAACCTGTCGATGCTACGTATGGCACGGCGCGCTTCCGGCAGATAAGCAGCAGTAAAGTGCCAGACATGCATGACATTGTCCCACATCTGCAGTTCGGCCTCGCTGCCGGCTTTTTGCAGTGCACCGGCGAGGCGTACAGCGTCGGAGAGCAGCAGCTCTTTACTGCCGGCCTGGATCAGAACCGGAGGCAGACCGTTGAGGTCAGCAAATAACGGCGAGATCAGCGGGTCGTCGGCCGGATGCTCTGCGGTGTAGAGTTTGGCCGCGATGCGCAGCAGGTCCGGAGAGAGCAGAATGTCATGCGTCTTGCGGCTGTCGATGGACACACCGGCGAGGGTGAGATCCACCCAGGGGGATAGCAGCACGAGAGCAGCGGGCAGGGCCACGCCTTTCTCGCGCAGCTTTACTGCCATAGCCACGGCCATGCCGCCTCCGGCCGAGTCACCACTCAGAATGATATCGCGTGCGGGAAACCCCTCATCGAGCAGCCAGCGATAAACGGTTTCTGCATCCTCAAGGCCAGCGGGGAAGGGATGTTCCGGCGCCAGGCGGTAATCGAAAGAGAAAACCTTGCACTTGCACAGATGCGCCATCCAGGACAGCATGCTGCGGTGGCTCGCCGGCGAGCCCATGATGTAGCCCCCGCCATGACAGTGCATGATGATCGTGTCTGAGGCGGTTTTGGCCGGGATCAACCATTCGCCGGAGACATCCCTGTTCTCTGTTGTCACGACCTCCGTCCCCCGTGCAAGCGGCAGTTTCCGGCTGATATTTTCGAAACGCCTCCGCCTGTCTTCAAGGGACAGGTTGTTGCGCATACGCGCCTGCCGCGCCTGAACGACAAAATTGATGATGTGATTTCTGAGACTCATCGTGCACGCTGCCTCATGACTTCTGGATGGCTGGGTTGTTACTCAAGATAAAGGCACAAATGCAAAAATCAACAGTTTATCGACGAAAATTTTTCGATCTTCCCAGACTATTTTTTTTCTTGCCATTTGTGATGTTTCACTGCAGCAGTGTGCCGCCCGGGAAGCAGGCACCGCGTGTGCATACTGCTCAGGAAGCATCCGGGCCGGATATCTCTGAGCCGGCTCCAAACCCGGTGCTCAGCCGAGCCGGTGTCTCCCTGTCCTCAGAGCGCCTCCTGCGCAGGGAATATAAGCTGCCTGCCGCTCCACCGGGGCGGAATCTGCGCGTCGTGGCGTTGTATTTCAAAACAGCGGATGA
>WFTM01000426.1 GCA_015485525.1 Candidatus Zhuqueibacterota bacterium
CACCGCCGATAGCGACCTCGCCGATGCGGATCACCGTGTTGTCGGGGTGAAAAGTGCGGCTGGCCAGCTTGTACGGTTCGGTGATGCGCAGCACCTCGTGCACACCGTCGAGAATCGCAATTTTGCGCGTATCCAGCCCGCGCTTTTCACCAATGGCACCGATGATCGTTCGGCTGACACCCGTGCTCTGGTGCACATCGAAGTTCTCCTCCATCAATCTGGCGATCACATTTTGAATCTGTTCCCGCGTTGCATCTTCTTTCATTACGACGACCATTTTTTATCTCCCTCGCTCTCAGTTAATTGTTTTTCAACACCATCCCCCCCAACCACCTACAGCCTATCAACCTACAGCCTATCAACCTACAGCCTATCAACCTACAGCCTATCAACCTACCGCCTAAAAACCTACATCCTATCAACCTCCTCCAACCCCAGACTAATATGCTTCTGCAGCAGCCGGGACTCATCGATGATACGCTCGAAAAGCCGGATCACCGCCTTGCCGGACAGGGGGCCGGTGTTCAACTCGACCAGACGCTTGAAGATCGTCTCCTCGCGATCCGGGTCGTAAATCGGCAGCTTTTTTTCCGTTTTCAGCGTGCCGATCGCGGCTGAATAGCGGGCGCGCTCGTTCAGCAGGCGCAAAAGCCGGGCATCGAGATCGTCGATGCGGCGGCGCAATGCTTCCAGCTCCCGCACGTGCTGATCTTTATCATTCTTCTTGGCAGCCATCGGGTTGCGCTCCTTATGAAATAGCTGTTTTAATTTCACGCACAAAAGCATGCACGCGCTCACAGGCGGCGTCGAGGCCCGGCGCTGTCCGGATGAGTTCGATCACGCTGCTGCCGATGATCACTCCGTCTGCATGCGCAACCAGCGAGCGTGCCGTGGCCGCACTGGAAACACCGAAACCGACCAGCACGGGATGCTCTGTCAGGCTGCGCAAGCGCTGCAGGAACTCCGTGGTCTGCGCCGGCAGGCTGTCCCGCGCACCGGTGACGCCGGTAACGGAAACAGCATAGACGAATGCATCACAAAGGCGGTCGATCAACCTGATGCGCGCTTCGCTGGTGTTGGGTGAGGCCAGGAATACCAGACTGATGCCAGCCGCACGCAACGTTTCCTGCACGGATTCGCTTTCCTCCGGTGGCAGGTCCGGGATAATCATGCCCGCGACGCGCGCCTGTTGAGCCTGTTCCGCCAGGCGATGCCAGCCGAATTTCATAAACGGATTGGCATAGCCCATCAGCAGCACCGGCAGCTCGTGCTCGCCTGTGAAGCGGCCGCAAAGCTGCAACGCCTTTTCCACGCTCATGCCGGCAGCCAGGGCCTGAGTCGAGGCAGCCTGAATGACCGGGCCATCGGCCAGGGGATCGGAAAAGGGTACGCCCAACTCGATGAAATCCGCACCACCCTCAGCCAGCGCCTGCAACAGCGGCAGGGTCGCTTCAGCATCAGGGAAGCCGGCGGTGAGATAGATCGACAGCAGTTTCTCCCCGGACTGGATTTTTTTCTGCAAAAGAGAACTCAGCTCAGTCATGTTCACCCTCCCCGGCCAGCAGCGCGGCTACGGTCTCCATGTCCTTATCGCCGCGGCCGGACAGGCAGATGACCACAGCCTGCTCCCCGGCCATGCGGCCGGCCAGTTTTGCGGCAAAATAAACCGCGTGCGCACTCTCCAGCGCCGGAATGATCCCCTCGGTGCGCGACAACAACTTCATCCCTTCCAGCGCTTCGGCATCGTTCACCGAGGTGTACTCGACCCGGCCGGTTTCCTTCAGCCAGGCGTGTTCCGGCCCGACACCGGGATAATCCAGCCCGGCTGAAACCGAGTGCACCTCGCCGATCTGGCCATCCCCGGTCTGGATCAGATAGCTGAGGGCGCCGTGCAGAATACCCGGTTCACCCGCGGACAGCGTCGCTGCGTGCTCGCCCGGCTGCGGCCCGCGGCCACCCGCCTCAACACCGAAAAGCTGCACATCTTCATCTTGAAGAAAAGGATAAAACATGCCCATGGCATTGGAGCCGCCGCCGACACAGGCAACCACCGCCTCGGGCAGCCTG
>WFTM01000427.1 GCA_015485525.1 Candidatus Zhuqueibacterota bacterium
ACATTCACCCTCGATTATTATCGCGCTGTTTTTTCCGATGCTCGCGTCAGCGAGCCGATCGTCAACAGCCTCAAGATGGCTGCACTGGCTACAGCGGCTAATCTGTTCATCGCGACGCTGATGGCCTACTGGAACACACAGACTAAATGGCGTTTCGCGCGAGCAGGTGAAATGATGATCATGCTGCCCTGGGCTGTTCCCGGCACGGTGATCGCTATCGCGCTGATCGTGGCATTCAATCAACCGCACTGGTTTACCGGCGGCGCGATCCTCGTCGGGTCGTTCTGGATTCTGCCACTGGCCTATTTTATCCGTCATCTGCCGGTGGTCTATCGCGCTGGCCATGCTGCATTTCAGCGCTTTGATCCGGCGCAGGAAGAAGCGGCGCGCAGCCTCGGCGCCGGCTCACTGATGACCTTTCGTCACGTGCTGCTGCCTGCTGTCCGGCCCGCTCTGCTCTCTGGTGCGTTGCTCGCTGCAGTCATGTCTCTGGGCGAGTTTGTCTCCAGTATTTTGCTGTACACCTATGAAAACAAACCGATTTCCATGGCGATCTACAACGAGTTCCGCGATAATCTCGGCGGTGCTGCAACCTACGGAGTACTGCTCACCATACTCATCTTTGCCATCTCCTGGCTGTCGGAAAAATGGGGCGAAATCTGAGTCTGTTTTCCGTGGTGCCACATCGAAATCCTTCCGTATTCACCGGCAGTGCCGGTACTCTATCTGGATAAAAGATTCGACTCTTCAACACGTCCTATGCGTTGAGCTGGGTTGAGTCTATCTGCCTGACAGGGCGAAATGTTCGTTGTGCACGATTTATCGTGCCACTGCAAAACGCCAACTTTATCCGGGTGGCCCGGGAAGATGCAGGCATCCGGCATTTCAAAAGGCCTGCGATTCCCTGTGCCGGTTCTGGCTCAACATCCTTTTTTACTAATTTTTTGTTCCAAAAAATAAACCATTCAGTTCAGATTTCAATTATCCCGACTATCCTCCCGCATAGCGTTGGTTTGTACATAAACGGGAATGGCGAGACGAAAATTGCGAATACAGACATCAGGAGAAGATGCCCGTGCTGAAACAAGGATTGCTTCGTGAACTCATCGCTCAGGTCTTTGCTCTGGCAATTTTTATTTTCCCCGCAACGGCGAGCAGCAGTCAGCCCGCCCAGGCCAGCCTGCTCGCCATCCATCAGGCCAGACAGGATGCTTTTTCCAACCGCGTGTTACTCAGTCTGGCTCCCTTTTTTGCGCATACCGACACGGTGACGCTGACCTACTATCGCCTGCATGGCGCGCGCGTCATCGCGGCTGCTTTGTTTGAGGGTGAGCATGGGGTGCAGAACAGCGCACAGGCAAGGCCTGCACGGAATCGAACGTTGTACGAAAAAATCGCGCTCGGTTTTTCTGTAGCCGAGTGGCTCAGTGGCTCATCGCACGCAGCAGACTCGCTTCTCGCCCTCATGGTCGGGCTGATTCGTCGCCACAGGCCGCAGGTTGTGCTCACAGGTTTGCCCGGCAGGCTGCAGCAACGCCTGCTGCCGCTTATGGAGCAAGCCTTTGATCTGGCAGCAGATACCTCGGCTTTTTCATATCAGCTCAATGGAGGGCTGGCTGCCTGGCAGCCGTCGCGTTTGTTTCGGCCGCTGGCAGAGAACGAAAAAGGCGAGGCAGTTGCCGGGTTCGATGCCGGTGCGGTTTCGCCCTTATGGCTGGGTACCCATCAGCAGTTCATGCTCGATGGATTTCGCAGTTTTGCACTGGTACGAAAGGATGCACAGGCGCCGCGCATGAGCGAGCACAGCGATCTGTTTTCCGGCCTGCCGGGACTGGAGCATGAGTTTAACCGACTGCCGGGTGTCTTTGCGGGCAAAATCAAACGCGCCCTCGATGTGGTCAGGCGCGCGTCTCAGAAACTGCCGGCAGAGCGCCGCGTCCTCGCGGCTGCGGCACTGGAAATCCGCAATCAGATCGCCGGCTATCTGGCTGCTGCGCAGGACAATCTCTCTCTGCCACAGCAGCAGAGCTGGCGCGAACGTGCCGAACGGATGAATAAACTCGCAGCCCAGGCTCTCGGCCTGGCTTTACGCCTTGAACCGGAACAGGAGTTCGTCGCTTCGGGCGATAGCGTACATACCTCTCTCGAGCTGATCAATTTCGGGCCTGTCGAGCTTTCTCTTACGCGTATTTCCGTGCACTTTATCCGCACAGCCTCTCAGGGCAGCGTGTTGCGCAACGAGCTCAGTCTTGAGCTCCCGCAGTTGAAGAAAAACGGCCTGGATCGGCTCAAACCAGGTGACAAGCGGACATTCAGTTTCAGCGAAAAGATGATCGGATCATCTGGTGGTGAAGGGCAGAGCAGCCTGGCCCGTGCGCAGGTGCATGTGCGCTGGCGCAATCGCGAGCTCGTCTTGCAGCAGGAACTGGAAATCCCTCTGCGCCCATCAGTATTACTGCAGGCTGTGCAGCCTGAGATCCTGTTGCCGCAGGGGCGTACCGGCATGATCGATTTGCGCTGGTATGTAGGCAAAAACCAACACGCTGCCTTGGACGGCATCGTGCGTTTGCGCGCTGAAAACGGCGTTATCCTTGGTGAATACCGGCTGCAGATGCCGGCTGGTCCGGCATGGACAGTCGTGCATTTTCAGGTACCCGCACACCCGCGCACGCGCACATTCATCGCCGAACTGCGTGTCGGGGAGCATGTCCTCGCGGGTTCGGAAACTCTCGTCAGGCAGATCGGGCTGGAGAGCCGGCCCGGCGTTCGTGTTGGCCTGATCGGGGAGGCCCGCGATCTGCGCCTGGCTTTGGAAAACATCGGCGTGCCGGTCACGCTGCTCGATTTTACCGGTCTTTCGGCCACTTCACTGTCCGCAGTGGATGTGTTCATCATCGCGGAAAATGCGCTGGCGCGTGACCCCCGACTTGCATCCGCCGTGCCGCGTCTGCTCGGCCAGGTGCGCGAGGGAGCGCGGTTGCTGGTCTTTTCCCAACCCGCAGCAATCTGGAACGCGGCGTGGAACCGGGCTGCCGGAGAGCGTCTTGCGCTGACCCTGGATGCAGACGTGCGCTTGTTCTTCCCGACAATGGTGCCGGAGCAGCAGGGAATATTGATGCAGCAGCCAAATCCGGTGTCTGCAGAACAACTCAGGCAGGCCATACCGGGGCTGCTGTCCGGGACGCCGGCGGAACGATCAGCGGGCTGGCAGGTGACGCTGGGCACGGACGAGTTTCCCCTCGTGCTGCACAGCCAGCACGGCCGGGGAGACGTGGTGTACAGTGTCATGCCCGTACCCGGCAAGGCTTGGCAAACCGGTTATCAGCTTCTGGCCAATTTCATCTCCTGGCGCAGACCACAACCGCTGACGGCAAACTGATTTTTTCAGACGACTTTTCGGGCTGCTGGAAAGAGAGCACAAAAACACTGCGGTCTGGCCGGTAAACGGCCGTTTTTCGCTCAGTGCAGGGGAATCAGCCACATCTTCCTGCCGCGGCCGGGGCATGGTTACAGGATGATAATCAAGGAACGATTTTGAATTGCTGGACTTAGCCACAATACTTCCGGCATGGCACCATCCTTGCAAAAATGTTACATATCTATTTCCCTTATTATTCTTGTTCGTTAAATATACGCGGCGCGATTGATTCACAAGTCGGTGCGGGGAAAACCGGAATGACGGTTCCGGTGCAGGCAGGTGCAGTTGTCAGGCGGTCTGTTTGAATTTGATTATCCAGTCTGCTTTATGGGTGCTGACAGTGACGCGACATAAATGTCGCGGTACGGGTAGTGCCCAAGTTGTAACGCGACATTCATGTCGCGAAGTACGATATTTTCCCAAACCACACAAGTTGCTGAAGGGCCGTACTTTTTTCAGGCCACAGGCCTGATAACTCAATACAGTGTCATTTCTTCCCTCAACCTCCACAACGACGGACCGCACAACCATGGCTGATGAGTTCCTCGAATTAGGTAATGTCGTTAAAAAGCAGAATTCTCTCCGAGTTGAAACTCCGCAAAAAACGGCGGAAACCATCCAGTCCGGGCTCTCGGCACTTCCTGTCTTTGATGCCGGGCACGAACATGGCCTGAAAGTCGAACCCATTCAGGAACACGGCGTCATCGTGGGAATGCAGATCCAGTGCTCATGTGGGGAAAAGAAAAAAATTTGGTTTCAGTACGAAAATTCTAGCGGATAAATACAGGACGCGATGCCCGGGACAGAACAAAAGAATCCGCATCTGGCGGAGCTGGTTGATTATCTCAAAGATTTTAACAGTACTACCGTCCGCCTGGAAGAGTCCTACCAGCGAATGCAGCAGAAGGTGGAGACGCTGAACCTGCAACTGGAAGAGAAAAACCGGGAATTATCGCATCAGCTCGATGAAATCAACGCTCTGAAGCGTAAATTTGACAATGTCATCGAAAGTATGCGTACCGGGCTGGTTGCTATCGATCTGGACACCAACATCACTTTGTTTAATCGTGCTGCTGAGGAGATTACCGGCTATGACCGCGAGCAGGTGATCGGGCGCCCGTATGCGCTTTTTTTCAGCAGGGAAGAGGCCGGCAGCCGCGATGCAGTCGCGACCCTGCACAGTGGATGCGCTTTTAAGGACGTCGAAGATGTCATCTGCAGGGATGACAGGGTCACCATCCCGATCAAGCGTACGACCTCCCTGGTGCTCGATGACGACGAACAAATCGTCGGGGCCATGGAGCTGTTCGACGACATCACAGAGCTGAAGGAATTACAGCGGGATATGCAGAATAAATACACCGTCGAAGCTCTGGGAGATATGTCGCGTCAGGTAGCGCATGAAATTCGCAATCCCCTGGGCGGGATTGCCGGCTTTGCAGCACTACTTGAGCGGGATATCGACAAATCCGACCCGCGGCGGCGTTATGTGCAAAAAATGATCGAAGGTATCGGCGCTCTCGACCAGCTCGTTTCCGACCTGCTGTTGTACACACGGCCGCTGAAACCCAAATTTCGCACCATGGACCTGATCAAAGTGACTGCTGAGGTGCTGGCATTTGCACGCCTGAAATATGATGCTCTGAACCGTCTGCAGGTTCACCAGCGCTATGCCGTGGATCGTGCACCGGCACGCATCGACCAGCAGCTTTACCATGAGCTGGTGCTGCACATGTTTCAGGCTGCTGCGCGCAAGCTGCCCTCAGGTGCAGATTTGACCATCGGCATACGCACCGAACCGGAAACGCGCCACATCATGCTCGAATTTTCCGACAACGGGCCCGTACCCGATCCGGAAGCTGCCGGTAAATTATTCATGCCATTTTCCAACATCGCCGGCAAGAACAATCGCCTGGAGTTGCCCATCGTCAAGCGCATTGTGGAGATACACCACGGCTCGATTACGACGGACGTGACCTATCAGCGCGGCACGCGAATTATCATCCGGCTGCCGTTAAAAGCCGATGTGAATACCGGCTGAGAATTCCGATGTTTTCATCATCATAAGGTGATGCTGCGCGGTAAGATGCGGGAGTGCTGAAAAAACTCATCAGGTTGAACACCTTTGCAGAACCTTGCAGTACAGACATTGTTGCGCCGGATTATTGCAGAGAATATGTCTTTTCAGGATAGATTGATAGCAATTCATTGTTTGGCCCCCGTTTTTCACACACTCGTATCTCGCGCATATTCTGTGCAGTGCTGGTTGTGTGAGCTGAACGGGATCGGGCACGGATGCCGGGTAGATGACAGATTTTACAAACGGAAGCATGGGAAAACTTATGAAAACCACTCAGAAAGTACTCGTGGTCGATGATGAGCCTTTGATGCAGGACCTGCTCGAGGAAACCCTGAAGCGGCAGAATTTCGATGTTCAGGTTGTCGATTGTGGTAATGCAGCCCTGGAGCGTCTCGACAAAAAGGTTTACGATCTGGTCATAACCGATGTGCAACTGCCGGATATCAACGGCATGCAGGTTCTGCAGCATGCGAAAAATCTCGCTGAAGAACCTCCGGGCGTTATCATGATTACGGCCTATGCCACAGTGAAAGACGCAGTCGAAGCGATCAAAAACGGGGCCTATGATTACATCACCAAACCCTTTGATATCGATGAAATCGAAGTGACGTTAAACAAGTATTTCACGTATCGTAAGCTGGAGCGTGAAAACCGTTTTCTCCGCCAGGAGCTCAAACAGCAGGACAGCGGGGGGCTGGCCAGTATCATCGGCAACAGCGAGGCGATGCAGCAGGTTTTTGAGAAAATACGCATGGTTGCGCAAACGAGCAGCACTGTGCTGATCAGCGGCGAGTGTGGTACGGGCAAAGAACTCGTCGCCCGGGCTGTGCACAACCTGAGCGATCGCAGCCAGCATCCGTACATCGCCCTGAACTGCGCAGCCGTGCCGGGAACGCTGATGGAGAGCGAGCTGTTCGGGCACGAACGCGGTGCATTTACCGGTGCGAATAACGCCAAGCAGGGAAAATTCAAACTCGCGGATAAGGGCTCAATCCTGCTCGATGAAATTTCCGAGATGGAGGCAAACCTGCAGGCGAAGCTCCTGCGCGTGTTGCAGGAGCGGGAGTTTGAGACCCTGGGCGGAACCAGGAGCATCAAAGTTGACGTGCGCGTTATGGCCACAACCAACCGCGACCTCGAAGAAATGGTCAACGAAGGTAAGTTCCGCGAAGACCTCTATTACCGCTTGATGGTTTTTCCCATTTCCCTGCCTCCACTGCGTGAGCGCAAAGAGGACATCCCGCTGCTGATCAATCATTTTGTGGAAAAATTCAGCATCACGCTGAACAAGCAGGTTGAGGCTATCGACAGCGCTGTGTATGATGTGCTGAACGAATATTCATGGCCGGGCAACGTGCGTGAACTGGGTAATGCTATTGAGCGCGCTGTGATTACCATGAAAGACGGCGTCTTGCGCGAGGAAAATTTTACGCTCATCGCCAGGCACCTCTCGAAAAACGGCAAACTCAAACAGGGGACTCTGGCTAATGTTTCCCTGCGCGATCTGGAGAAGAAAGCGATTTTTGACACCTTGAAAGCGTGCAAAAATAACCGCTCGCGCGCTGCAAAAGTGCTCGGTATCAGCGTGCGTACTCTGCGCAACAAGCTGAAAGAGTACCGTGAAAACGGAGAGCTGCCCGATGGGTTTGATGATGACAGCACCTGATATTGTCCCGGCTGCCTGCGCGTTCTGTCGGGGTGCAAACACGGGTACTTCAGACTGATAGGTGTCTTATCCCTGGTGCGGCCGCGTATCGATGAAATTGCCGGCTTTACCAGCCGGGTGTGAAAACTCTCCGCCGCTATCGATTTCTTGTTATGAACTTCCGGTCAACATGCTAAATAATCACCCGGGCATGCCGAAGGTTATTGAAAAACAGAACGTAATATATCAGGACAGAGTATGGACATGGCAACAGAAACCACAGCAAATATACAGGCTGAAGCATCCTCTCATGAAATTCTGCAACTGGTGAGTTTTGAGCTCGGAGAAGAGGAATTCGGCGTCGATATTCTCTCAGTACAGGAGATCATCCGCATGCTGGAGATCACTCCCGTACCGCACTCACCGCATTTTGTTGAAGGCGTGATCAATCTGCGCGGCAAGGTTCTGCCGGTCGTCAATTTGCGCAAGCGACTCAGCATGCAGCCTAAGGAATACGACAAACACACCCGCATCATCGTCGTTGATCAGGGTGGCAAGAATGTCGGCTTTATCGTCGATTCGGTTTCAGAAGTGCTGCGTATCTCGAGCGTGACCACGGAGCCGCCGCCTCAAATGATGAGCCGCGTCAACACCGAATTCATCACCGCGGTCGGCAAGCTCGATGACAGGCTGGTCATACTCCTCGATCTCGGCCGGGTGCTCTCGGTCAATCAGGGGTTTTGAAACCATAGATTCCTGCGTGTGGCGGCACCCTTTGCCGCCGCACAGCGAGTCCATTTCCCGCAATCTTTCCTTCCACCTCCCTTTCTTCGCGTTCGTTTGTTTTCTCTTTTAATCCCGTACAACAGTGATAGATTATGTCAATTTGACTGTAATTCGTACATCCTCGTGGTTGCCGGCTTTGCATCTCGCCACACCGCTCCGTCGGTGTGACGCCCAGTTGCCGCTTTAGCGGTAATACACAAGCGAAGCGCAGTACCGGAGCCTCATCTTTTCGAGTACGTGTCTGTGTCTGGGGCATTCCGGACTTCCCCTGCGGGGAAACCGGAATGACGGTTCTGGTGCAGGCAGGTGCTGTTGTCAGGAGGGCTGGCTGAAGAGATGCAACCGTGCTGTGCGAAATGAATAACCCGGTAACATAGCGGTTACGCTGAATATTTTCAAACATCTCTGGATTTTCAGGTTAAAGGAGGGAACGTTGGCGGAAAAGCAAATCATCCGTACCGGGCCGTATCCCGAGCTGACTCTGACGGCGGTTCTGGTGGGCTATGGTCTCGGCATTCTCATTGCCCTGAGCATTGGCTATGCCTCGCTGATTCTCGGTTTTTCTATTGAAGGCTCGGAGCTGGCTGCCATTCTTGGGTTCGGAATCCTGCGCGGCTTGCTCAACCGCAACAGCATCATCGAGAACAACATCAATCAGACGGTTGCCAGTGCGGTCAACGGTGCTTCAGCAGGTATGATGTTTTCGGTTCCGGCTTTGTTTATTTTAGGGCAGACGGATTTCAATCCGGTTGTGCTCGTATTTTCGACCATAGCCGGCGGCGTTCTCGGTGTCGCGTTCATCATCCCTCTGCGCAAGCAGATGATCGATTTCGAACGGCTGACCTATCCCGGCGGGGTGGCGGTTGCCACGGTGCTGCGTTCTCCGGGTGCGGGTGTTCATAAAGCTGTGCTGCTCATCGGTGGTGCTACTGTGAGCGCTATGGTCCATTTTTTCAACCAGAGTTACCACGTGGAAAACTGGAATCTGGGTGTCCTGATCGGTCTGCCGGAATATATGAACGGTGTCTGGTATCTCTCGCTGCTCACGGTCGGCGTCGGATATATAGCCGGCAAGGGAGGCTTCTTTTTTATCATCGGCGGCTATGTGTGCTACTGGGTGCTGGCGCCGATGCTTTCTGCTGCCGGGCTGCTGCCCGAGCCTGCAGCGCTGAAGGAAATGGGCACCAGCCTGACCGGTTATCTGCGCTTGAGTTTGTTCCGTCCGGTCGGTATCGGCATGCTGATCGGCGGGGCGCTCACCGGTATCGTTCTCGCTCTGCCCTTGATCAGGAGCGCTGTGCACAGCATGCAGACTGCCTCAAAACTGAAAACCGGTATCTCTCAGGACGAGATGCCGATCAAACTGCTCTACATCGCCATTGCGGCTGCAACACTGCTGCTCTTTGTCATCGCGATCCATTCCACTGCGGAGATGGGCATCATACGCGGCAGCATTATGGCGCTGCTCGGAACGCTGTGGATCTGGGTTGCCGGTGTCATTCTGTCCGAATGTATCGGCCGCACCAACTGGTCGCCCCTGAGCGGCATGACTCTGATTGCAGTCACCATCCTGATCATCATCAGCAGCGGTCTTGGCGACAAGGCTGCGATTATCTCCTCGGTCATGGTGGGTGCTGCTGCCTGTGTGGCCATGGCTCAGGCAACAGACCTGATGCTCGATTTGAAAACCGGCTATCTCGTCGGCGCCACGCCGCGCAAGCAGCAGATTGCCCAGTTGCTCGGCACCTGGCTTGGCCCGATCGTGATCATGATTTTGATTTACGTCCTGCACGATGCCTATGAACTCGGCAGTGAGCGCTTGCCCGCGCCGCAAGGGCAGGCACTGGCGAGCATGATCAGTGGTATTCTCGGCGGAGAGGTACCTGTGCAGAAATATTTAGCCGGTGCCGGTCTTGGCGCTCTGCTCAGCGCCAGCGGAGTCGGCGGCCTCGGAGTTCTGGTCGGACTGGGGTTTTATCTGCCGTTTAATATCGTACTCACCTACAGCCTGGGGACGGTGCTGCGCCTGTTCACGGATGCGAAACTCGGCCATCGTTATGCCGATGATGTCGGGATTCCGGTTGCGGCGGGTCTCATCGTTGGCGAGGCCCTGGTAGGGGTCGGTTTTGCGATTTATTTCATCATCACAGCAAGCGCGTGAGGAGGTGGGAAAATGAAAAAAGCAGGTTATCTCTTGATCACCCTCGGCTTTCTCGCGGCAGCTCTGGTTGCTGTCATTCATGTTCATGAAGTGGACTGGGCCTGGTTCGTGCCCACATTGCTCATCGGTGTTGCCGGCGTGGTGCTGGTTCAACGTGCCGAAAAAGCAGAGCACTTTGCAGACAGCCGCCTCGCGGGAAATATTCAGGATATCGAAGCCAGCCTGGGCCAGATCCTTCAGGAAGTCAAAACCATCAACGCAGGAGAAGGGCCGGCCGATCCTTATGTCGTGCATAAGCAGATCGATGAAAAACTGCCCGAGTTCATCGACCGGTTCGTGGAGGCCCGCCGCACTATCGGCCACGTTTATGGCTTGCAGAATTACGCCCAGGTGATGAGTGAGTTCGCAGCCGGCGAGCGCTACCTCAACCGCGTGTGGTCAGCCTCAGCCGATGGCTACATCGACGAAGTTCGCCTCTATCTCGATAAGGCGGAGGAACAGTTTGCCACGGCTTTGGAACGATTCAAGGCCCTGCGTGAAAGCACCGGTTGAGCTGAGAGCTGGCCGGGCAGGTGACACCATGAAAAAACGCTTTGCACCATTCACCTGAGTTTACCGCTAAGGTCAGGACGTTACACTGTGGGAGCTGGATGGCGGGACCGATACTGTGTTTGTAGCCTTGTTCTGCGTTCAGAATATTTCAGGATAAAACAGGAAGCGACGGGATCTCATGGCAGATTCGGGAGTGTTTCAGGAGAAGTACGATGTCGCCATCATCGGGGGCGGAATTAACGGCGCAGGTATCGCCCGGGACCTGTCTCAGCGCGGTCTGTCCGTGCTGCTGGTTGAAAAAAATGATTTCGGCAGTGGTACGACTGCTGCCTCGACCCGGTTGATCCACGGTGGTCTGCGGTATCTCGAACACTTTGATTTTGCGCTGGTGCGTGAATCTCTGCACGAACGCAAAATTCTTCTGCAGATCGCACCGCATCTGGTCTTCCCCCTCGAGTTCATCCTGCCGGTTTACGCGGGCCAGGAATACGGGCGAGCCAAACTCAAGGCCGGCATGCTGCTCTACGATATTCTCTCTCTGGGAAAAAGCCTGCCCAAACACCGTATGCTCTCGCGTCGCAGAATTCTGCGTTTGCAGCAGGGAATGAACCCACAGGGATTGCACGGCGGGTTTGCTTATTTCGATTGCCAGGTGCCTCTTCCGGAACGCCTGACTCTGGAAAACATCCGGGCTGCCCGGCAGGCGGGCGCGCTTTGTTTAAATTATCATCGCCTCGCCAGCCTGGAGGTTGCCGGCGATGGCCGCTGGCAGGTGCATTTTGAAGATGTCGATACCGGCGAACAGCACCAGGCAGCCGCGGGCATCGTCATCAATGCTGCCGGCCCGTGGGTGAATGAAATCGCCGGCCTGGCAGACCCACGGCGGCCGCGGCTGGTTGGCGGCACGCGCGGCTCGCATATCCTCGTCGCCAATACGCTCGGACTGCGCCATGCGCTATACTCACCCGCCCGCTCGGACGGCCGGCCATTTTTTATCATTCCTTTCGGCCGCGATGAACTGCTCATCGGCACAACGGATATCTTTTACGATGCCAGCGTCGATGAGGTGCGCGCGGATTCCCTGGAGGTCCGCTACCTGATCAGCGAGACCAACCATCTGCTGCCTGAGTTGAATATCCGCCCGGAGATGATCCGCATGACCTACAGCGGTGTTCGGCCCCTGCCGCCTGCCGAGGGCAAAGACGCCGGCGCAGTGACACGCCGGCATTTCATCAAACAGCATGAAACCGGCGACGATCGCCGCGCTTTTCTTTCGATCATCGGCGGCAAGCTGACCACCTATCGCCAGCTTGCTGAGGAGGTAGGAGACAGGGTAGCAGACCTGTTGTCTGCCCACCTGCCCGGAAGCCGGACAGCCAGCGCGCCTTTGCCGGGGACCCCGGAGCAGAAGGCATGGCAGCGGCGTCCTGTGCGCCAGAGAACGTTTCCCCAACTGAGTACCGACCCGCTGCTGCTCTATGGAAAAGCCCGCCGGCACATCCTCGAGATCGCCGGCGTGGATAGCGTGGAAAAAATGAGTCCGGATGAGATTCTGGTAGCAGAGGCGAGGTACTGCGCCCGCCACGAGCAGGTACGGCACCTCGATGATTTCCTGCTGAGGCGCAGCATGTGGGGGCTGCGGCGGGGAAAAGAAGGCGACTATGCCGGGGCTGCAGCACAGGCTATGGCCAGAGAGCTGGCGTGGACCGACAGCCGTATGTTGCTGGAGATTGCCCGCTACAACCGGATCCTCGCCCGCGCTTTTTCCTGGCAGGAAGATGCAGAGCGATAGCCTCTACGATTTTGCCGGATCGGGCAGGGCATCTGTGCCGGCTGGTTCCAGTTTTTCCCGCTTGACCCCTGCCAGCCGTTGGAAATAGACCGAGGCATCATCCAAGAGCGAGTATGCCACCGGCACGACGATCAGCGTCAGAAAAGTGGCAAAAGCCAGGCCGAAGATAACCGCAAACCCCATCGGCCCCCACCATTGCTGGCTGTCCCCTCCCATCGTAAAAGTGAAATTAAAAAAATCGATATTGAGCCCGGTCGTCAGGGGGATCAGTCCGAGAATCGTCGTCACAGCAGTGAGGATAACCGGACGGAAACGCGTCTTGCCGGCCTGCACGATCGCAGTCTGCTTATCAAGGCCTCGCTCGCGCAGTTTCATGGTATAATCCAGCAAAACGATCGCGTTGTTGACCACCACACCGGCCAGGGAAATCACTCCGATACCGGTCATGATCACTCCGAAGGGCGTGCCGGTGACCAGCAGGCCAAGAAAAACACCGGCCAGCGACAGCAGGACGGACAGCATGATGATGAACGGTGTGATCACCGAATTGAATTCCGACACCAGGACCAGGAAGATCAGAAGCAGGGCGATCAAAAACGCGCCGGAGAGAAATTCCATACTGTCCTGTTGCTCTTTGTTCTGGCCGGTGTAATCGATGCTGTACCCGGATGGCAGCTCAAAAGCGTCAAGGCGCGTACGGATGTCTGCCAGAACTTCGTTGTCCAGCCGTCCTGCCGTATTTCCTGTGATCGTTACCACACGCTTGAGGTCCTTGCGTTTGATGCTCGAAAAGCCGCCGCCGAATTCCAGACTGGCGATCGAGCTCAGAGGCACGGGCTTGCCCTCGTCGAAAATGATCAACTGCTCGAGATCACTGATCTGGTTGCGCCACTCCTTGCTCAGGCGCACGGTGATGTCATACTCCTCGTCATTGATGCGGTACTCTGATGCTTCCGTGCCGTTGATCGCGGTCCGCACGGTGTTGGCGATCTTCGCTGTATTCAGCCCGTACAGCCGTGCTTTTTCCCGGTCGATGATGACGCGCAGCTCCGGGCGACCCTGGTCAAAAGTGTCGCGCAGATCGACCAGCCCGGGTATATCGCGGATTTCGCGGCGGATTTTCTGCGCCAGGCTGCCGAGCACTTTGAAATCATCGCCAGAAAGCTCGATACTGATCGGCGCTCCGGTCGGCGGCCCCATCTCCGGCTTGTTCACTTCGATGCGTGCCCCGGCTATGTCGCTGACAGCCTCGCGGATTTGTTCCATGGTGATGACCGAGGACTGCTCGCGGTACTCGCGATCGATAAACTCCAGTGTGATACGGCTTTTGTGCGGCGTGCCGCCTCCGCCCATTTCATTGCTCGTGGTCGCCATGGTAAAGCCGACGCTGGCGGTATAGTTTTTGACATCCCCCAGAAACTGCGGCAGCCTGGCCTCGATTTTTTTGACGATCCTGTTCGATTCGTCGATGTTGGTCCCGCTCGGCGCGGTGATATCGATGGTGAGCTGGTAGGGATCGACGTCAGGCATAAACTCAACACCGCGGCCGAAAATGCCGTAGAACAGAAGGATGAGCACCAGCAGAGCAAAAGAAAGACCGATGGTGGTCCCGCGCCGGCGCAGTGCAAAGAGCAGGCTTTTTTCATACACAGCGATCACCCTTTGCAGCGCCCTGTCAAAACGACCGGCCTCGCGTGTGCGTTTTTTCATAAACTGTGCTGCGATCACCGGGTTGAAAATCAGAGCAACGAACAGGCAACTGCCCAGGGTGATGATCAGGGTCGCCGGCAGGTAGCCCATGAACTCGCCCATGATGCCGGGCCAGAACAGCATGGGCGCAAAGGCGCACACCGTCGTCAGGGTACTGGCCGAAACCGCCGCACCCACCTCGCGCGTGCCCAGCCATGCGGCCATGAGCATGCCGTACCCTTCCTGCTGATGGCGGTAAACATTTTCGATGATCACGATTGCGTTATCCACCAGCATCCCCAATGCAAGGATCAGGCTGAAGAGCACGATCATGTTCAGTGTGTAGCCCAGCGCCTGGATGAAAATAAAAGAGATCAGCATCGACAGCGGGATGGACAGGGCGATGAAAAGGGAGTTGCGAAAGCCGAGAAACAGCACCAGCACAGCCACCACCAGCAGCAGGCCGGAGATGATGTTGTTTTCCAGTTCATTGACCATGCGGCGGATCTGTTTCGACTGATCTGCCAGCAGATCGATTTTCGTGCCCTCGGGCAGAAAGGGCATCATGCGCGCGATTTCCTGTTTGACGCCGTCAGACACAGCGATGATATTTTCGCCCGAACGCTTTTTTACGCTCAACGTGATACACTCGACTCCGTTCTGGCGTGCATAACTGTCCCGCTCTTTAAATCCATACACGACCTCAGCGAGGTCTTTGATATATACGGCCTGGCCATCGATGACTTTGACGATGATATCCCGTATCGTTTCCGGTTGTTCGAACTCGCCCGGCACCCGGATGAGGTAGTTGAGCTTGCCGACTTCGACCGATCCGCCCGGGATGGTGCGGTTTTCGTTGCGGATGGCATCGATGACATCCTGAAATGAGATGCGATAGTATTTCAATTTTGAAAGGTCGATATTGACTTTGATCTCGCGATCAAGCCCGCCGGTGATCGTGACATCGAGCACGCCGGGGATGTTTTCGAAGCGGTCTTCGAGATGTTCTGCCACCTCCTTGAGCTTGACCAGCCCGTAGTCTCCGGAGATGTTGACCAGCATGATCGGAAAGGTCGAGAGATCGATCTCACTGATCAGCGGGTCATCTGCATCGGCCGGCAGCTCTGGTTTGGCCAAATCCACCTTGTCGCGCACTTTCTGTATTGCCTCGTCGATATCGATATCCGGGTTAAACTCCACCTGGATCATCGACAGCCCCTCAGATGAGGTGGAACGCACCTCTTTCAAGTCGGTGATTTCTTTGACCTTCTTTTCGATCGGCTGGGTGATCAGTGTTTCGATGTCACCGGGGGAGACGCCGAAATACGAAGTTGAGACCAGAATGATCGGGATGGTAATGCTTGGGTTTGCTTCGCGTGGCAGGGAGGTGTAGGAGCGCCAGCCAAGGATGATCATGATGGCCATCAGGACAAAGATGACCGGCTTGTGTTCGAGGGAGAAACGTGTTATGTGCATGTGATCACTTACCCGATTTATTCATACAGCAGCACCAGGCTGCAAACAAAGATTGTCGTCTGACCGCGCTCCGGGTGATCCGCTTTGGAGGCACTCCGGAGCTTCGTTCTGAAACATGGCAGGTGTGGCATCTGTCTCCGCCTCTGCTGCGACGCGCCACTCCGCTCAGGCTTACGCGTATCTGTCTCTGCTTATCCGCCTCACTCAGCGCGGGTGCTTCTTTTCAACCAGACCGTTTGATAGCAGCACATGGCTGCACCCGAACGGGCGTTCCGGTTCCCCGCAGGGGAAGACCGGAATCTCCCAGATTCAGGCATGTGCCAGAAAAGATGAGATTCCGGCACGGCGCTTCGCTTGGCCGGAATGACAGATACCGGAGTCTGAGTCATGCCCGGTTTGCCGGGTAAACTGGATGCCCGGAGCATCTGTCATTCAACGATACGCACCGCCTCGCCGGGAATCAGCTCCCGGTGCCCACGGATGATCAGGGAATCCCCGGCACTCACCTGGCCGGAGATGAGAACGTCATTGCCGGAAGCAGCGATGATCTGGACGTCGCGCCGTTGCGCGTAGCCGTTTTTGGCCAGAAAAATATATTTGCCATCTTCACCCTCAACCAGGGCATCGCGCGGGACGGATATACCGTTTTCAAAATGCCTGCGCAGGATACGGACCGTGGCAAACATGTTCGGCTTCAGCGTGTTGCCTTTATTCTCCAGGGAGATTTCCACCGGGAACGTGCGGTTTTTCGGATGGATGGTATTACCGATAAATGTAATCTCCCCTTCGAAAACCTGATCGCTGTACAGATCGATTTCGACGAAAACGCGTGCGTCTTTTTTGATGTCCAGAATATAGCGTTCGGGCAGTCCCGCGCTGACGCGCATCTTGTCGGTTTTGATGACCTCGAACAGCTTCTGTCCGGGCGTCACATACTCACCGATATCGACATAACGGGCATCAATACGGCCATCGATCGGACTGCTGATTTTGGTTTTTTGCATGCGCGCCTGCAGGACACCGAGAGCGGCTTTAGCTTGTTTGTAGGCGAACTTTGCGTCCAGATAGGCCTGCTCGGAGATGGCTTTTTCCTGATAGAGATTGCTCAGGCGGGTGAAGCGTTCCTCCGCGGACTCAAAAGCCGCCCGCGCCTGGCGCAGGGATTCCTCGAGCACTTCGCTTTTGAGCACTGCCAGGATGCTGTTCCGGCGTGCCGGTGCGCCTTTATCTGCAACGATGCGCTGCACGACACCGGCTTCTTCTGCGCTGATCGTGGTCGCAATATCCGCTTCTATCACACCGGGTGCTTCGATGAACTCCTCGAACTCATCAGCCTGCAGGGCGATGACTTCGACGCGCGTGGCATTCCTGATTTCCTGATCCTGAGAAAGGTCGAGATCATCTGCGCGCGAGTTGTCGCCGCAGCCGCTGAGCCATGCTGCTGCACCAGCGCTGAGCATAAGAGCTGTGAGTGTTTTGAAAAGAGAATTCTTTTTCATGCTGTTTTCCTGCTCATTGAAAGTGATGCCTGTCGTCCTGCAAAGACTCAGAGCACGCCGAGGGCCCGGTCCAGGTTGACCCGGGCGATGAGATAGTTATAAACAGACTGGTAGTAATTCGTCTGCGCCTGGTTGAGTGCCAGCCGTGAATCGTCGAGGTCGAGCAAAGTGGCCTGCCCCTCGCGGTAGCGCAGCTCGGCCAGCTCAAGGGCCCGCCGTGCCTGGGTGATGTTGCCCTGTTGCGCTTCGATGGTCTTGCGCGCTTCCTCAACGCTGTACAACAGCGATTTTACTTGCACCTGAATCTCTTCCCTGATTTTCTGCAAAGTATAAACCGCCGTCCGGTGCTCCGCTCGTGCTTTGTCCATGCGCGCATAGGTGCGCATGCCGTCGAAAATTGGAATGGTGAGCTGCAAGCCAGCGCTCAGGCTTTTGACAAAACCCTGATCACCAAAGTCTGAGCGGTCACTCTGTGCCTGGGATTGCCACGTGCCGATCAGGTTGAGGGAGGGCAGAATATCGGCTCGGATGATACCGATGTTAAGCTGTCGCATCTGCACCTCGAGCTGCATCTGCCGCAGCTCCGGCCTTTGGGCCTCAGCCAACCGGATCGCCTCTTCCAGAGATGGGAGGGGTTCCGGCTGGTAACTGAGGGAATCCCGCAGTTCCAGCTCGGTATCATAGGGCACACCGATGAGGTTTTTCAGCGTGTTGGTCGTGACTTCAACAGCGTTTTCTGCAGCGATAACCGTCGGGCGGATGTTCATGCTCGAAACATAGGCGCGCAGGGTGTCGAACTCTGAAACCTGACCCTGGGCAAAGAGCTTGCGCGTACGCTCGAGATGCCGCAGTGTCTGCGCTTCGTTTTGCCGGTTGACCTCCAGCAGACGGTTGGCGAGCAAAACCTGGTAATAGGCCTCGTGCACCGCAAGGATGACATCCCCGCGCGTGCTGCGCTGGCCTTCCTCGCTGAACCGGGTGAACAGCCTGGCAACTTTCATCGCTTTGCCGACCTTGCCGGCACGGAAAAGCGGCTGGCTCAGGCTCAGGGCAGTTGAGTATGCATTCAGGCTGCCGACGCGAATGGCAACCTGCACGTTGGGATCCGTGAAGCTGGGGAAGAAAAAGACCGGCCGCTGGATGTTGCGCAGATACTGGCCGCTCAGGGTGATGTTTGGCAGGGCATCAGCGCGCGCCTCGCGCACACTGGCGCGCGCCGCCTGCACACTGTTTTCTGCGATGAGAATATCCTCGTTGTTCTTCAAGGCCAGTTCCACGGCCTCGGTCAGGCTGAGATTCATCGGGCTCTGAGCTGCAGCCTGAGCTGAAAGTAGCAGTATTGCAATCCCTGTTTTTCTGAACATTCTGATCCTGTCTGTCGGTTCTGGTGCTGTAATCTGAAAAAATTCCTGATGTGGCTCAGGCAACGCTGGAAACGTTCTGGCTGCTGAGTTTAATGTCATCTGTGCAATTTTTTGAACCGCTAAGACGCCAAGGGCGCAAAGAAGAACAGGGTGAAATGTCAGGAAGAGATTTTTATGACACTTCAGTATTCTTCGCGCACTTCGCGCCTTTGCGGTGAAACCCGGCTGCTGCCCAAAGCTGTGTGAATGCCCGGGTATCCAGATGCTTTTTTGTTGCCAATGATAAATCACTCGTCAGCCAGGAATTTCAAAATTCCCTCATCAGTCCGGGGCTAATCATC
>WFTM01000428.1 GCA_015485525.1 Candidatus Zhuqueibacterota bacterium
ATGCGCGCAGTTTGCTGGCCATGCTGCGGGATGTCTCCGGTGCCCCGGAGGAATTGAACCCGGAAACAGACATGTCGCGCAGCACGTTTTATGCACCCGCCGCACTGCACAAAAGCTGGGAATCCTGGAATGATGTCATGGCCAACATGCTCCTTCTCGACCGGGCCCTGGCGATGATTTTCGACGCAGCAGCCCAATGCGAGTTGGCCCCCCTGCGCCAGCGCGTTGCAAAAATCCGCCAGGAGGAGCGATTTCACCGTATTTTTACCGAAGGCTGGGTAGCCAGGCTGGCGCAAAACGAGCGCAGCCGGGCTGCGTTGCAGCAGGCAATCGCAGCGCATTGGCCGGTTGCAGAAGCCTGGTTTGGCCCGGAAAATGAAGTCACAGGTACTGCACTGGTTCACGCAGGCCTGCTCGCGAAACATCCGCATGAACTGGTGGAAGCCTGGAGGCAATCGCTGGAAGATTTTTTAAAAAAACACGCTATTTCGATACCTTCAGCAAATATATCATGGGATAACTGGCGTAAGGAGACACGGGATGGCGGATACGAAAACTGAGGACAAAGCCGGAAATCCTTTGCACTCGCGACAAAAAGCCCAGTGCCCTTTCTGCAATTCAGAGGACACTGAGCTGCTTTCTCTCTTTGGCCAGAACCTGCTTTCCTCCACCTGGTACTGCAGATCATGCAGGACGGCATTCGAGGCAATCCGCTGGGATGCCGATGACCCCGAACCGCAAAATGGAAACGAATAGATGGAATTTAAAACACTCCTGCTCACTATCGATGACGGCATTGCAACCGTGACCCTGAACCGGCCGGATGTGCTCAATGCTGTTAATATGGACATGCGCGCGGATTTCACTGCGCTCTCGGAACGGCTTTTTTTCGACGAAGATATCAAAGTTATCGTCTTCACCGGCGCCGGGCGGGCTTTTTCCTCCGGTGGTGATATCGGTCATTTTGAAAAAGAATGGCTGACACCGACTTTCCGCGCCCACAGCAGGCGCATCACCAAATTTTTCGACGACATCGAAGCTCTGGAGAAGCCCGTCATCGCTGCCATCAACGGGCCGGCAACCGGCGCCGGGCTGGAGCTTGCTCTGGCCTGTGATCTTCGCTATGCTTCCACCGAGGCAACTTTTGGTTTTCGCGAAAACTTCATCAGCCTGATTCCGGGCGTTGGCGGGTGCGTGCGCTTCGTGCGCCACATCGGCCTGGCTAACGCCAAGGAACTGATCTTTACCGGCTCGATGATTCCTGCTCAGGAAGCTTTGGGCATGGGCATGGTCAACCGCGTTTTCGAACACGACACGCTGCTGGACGAAGTCATGACTATTGCCAGAAAGCTGCGCAAACGCTCCCCGCAAGCTATCGGCCTGGCCAAGCGCACCCTCAATATCGTCGCTAACATGGACCACTACAACGGGCAACTGGTCGAAGGTCTGGCGCAGAGTATTCTGCTCAAAACCGAAGATCACCAGGAAGGCATCCGGGCGTTCCGGGAGAAACGCAAGCCGGAATTCAAGGGCCGCTGAACCGGATCGGGATTTCCGCATTTTTCTATCCTCGCTGTTACAATAGCACAACATCTGCCCACCCGTCAGTTTCTTTTGTTTTTCTTGAAAACGGGATTTACATTGGCAGATATCACAGGGCAATAAAATCGAAAACCAGTCTTTGGAGCACATGCGGTGATCCGTAAAATCAAACAACGCGTCAAAAAAACAACCAGCATGCGACGACCACATCCCGGTAACGGCGCCAGACACAATCATCATCCTTCAGCTTCGGTACTCGCCCCTGATTCACGTAATTTCGTTCATTTTAACGATCGCAAGGCCGGGAAAAGCGCACTCAGCCTTTTTCTCAGCGAGCTGATTTCCAATCCGCGTAACATTGGCGCAGCCTGTCCGAGCTCGAACGGTCTGGCCAACTGCATGGCCTCGTTCGTTCCGCGCGCAGAGAAAGGCTATATCATCGAACTCGGGGCTGGTACCGGCACCATCACCGCAGCAATTCTGCGCCAGGGGATCGACCCGAAACGGCTGGTCGTGGTGGAGAAATCCGGAAAGATGGCTGAGTTTCTCAAGCACCGCTTTCCGGAAATCCTCGTCATCCACGGAGATGCTGCCGAGCTGTCGCACTATCTCGACAGCCATTTCGGCGCCGGGCAGTGGCATGTCAGTACGATCGTCTCCAGCCTGCCTTTCAAGTCTCTGCCTGTATCCGTCGGTGATGCCATCAAAGAACAGTTTCAGCAGGTTCTCCCTCCCCGTGGTCGCCTGATCCAGTTTACCTACGATATACGGCCTGTTTCTGCCCATTACTTCACCAATTTCAAGAAGAAAAACAGCCGGATCAAATGGATCAACATCCCCCCTGCGCGCGTCGATGTCTTTCTGCGGGAGAAACAGAAAAATTAACCCGACCGTTTCCTCCGGCAGAACACCCTCTCGTACAACTGCGCAGATGATCATGAACAGATCGGATTAACGCAATCATGTCCCCAAAAACATTTTCTTGTATTACCGTGCTCGGCAGCGGCACGATGGGCTCCGGCATCGCCCTCGCCGCTTTGCGTTCGGGCATCCAAACCGTGCTCTACGATATCGATGAAACCAGCCTCAGCCGCGCCACTGCATACATCAGTAAACATCTCGAACGCAAGGGGCAGGCTGCCCTGTTGGATAATTTGCAGACGACTTCCGAGCTGGCGGCGTGCAAAAACGCCGAAGTGGTGATCGAGGCAGCGCCTGAGCGGATGCAACTGAAGCAGGACTTATTTGCTGAACTGGAGAATCATCTCTCTGCCAATGCCATTCTCGCCAGCAATACCAGCACGCTGTCGATTACAGAGCTGGCTTCGGCCACGGGCTGTGCGCAGCGCATTGCCGGAATGCACTTTTTCAACCCGGCTCCGGTCATGCCGCTGGTAGAGCTCATTCGTGGCGCGCGCACGAATGATGAGACCATCGCACGATTGCAACTGCTGGCACAGCAACTGGGCAAGACCGCTGTCATTGCCAGCGACACCCCGGGGTTTATCGTCAACCGTGTGGCGCGGCCGTTCTATGGCGAAGCTCTGCGCCTGCTGCAGGAGAATGCCGCTGATCATGAAACCATCGATCGCATCATCCGGGGCGCAGGCTTCCGGATGGGGCCTTTCCAGCTCATGGACCTGATCGGTATCGATATCAATTTTACGGTCATGTCTTCGATGTACGAACAGATGTATCAGGAAGCCCGCTATAAGCCTTCACTGGTGCAACTGCAGAAAATTCGCGACAATGCGCTGGGGAAAAAGTCCGGGCGGGGATTTTATGATTATGAAAATGAGCAGGAGGAAGCACCGCAGGCCGGCTCTGCGCCAGCTTTCACAAAAGCGCTCTGTGTTGTCCCCGGCTTTTGGCACACTGAGATCGACCAGGAGTTTATCCGGGCTGGCCTTCAGGTTATTCCGGATGCCGAACACGCCGGCGCCCTGGTTCTGACAACAGGACGCAAGGAAAATATCATCGATGTACTGCGCGCCGCAGATGCCTCGCTGCCACCGGAATATCCCCTCATCGTGCAGTGCCATGATAGTACGCTCATGCATCTGTCTTCGTTTTGCAAACATCCCCGACGCCTGATCGGATTTGATGCCCTGTTCCTCGGCTTCTCCCCTGTCGTGACCCTGGTAACAAATGAGTTCACAGATGAAACCGCGCTGCAGACAGCAATCAGCCTGTTCACAAGCATGGGGAAAACACCTGTACTCATCTCAGACACACCGGCACTCGTCCTGCCGCGCCTGCTGGCCATGCTGGCAAACGAAGCTGCCTTCGCGGTTCTCGAAGGCGTTGCAGATGACGATACAATCGACACTGCGATGAAATTGGGAGTCAACTATCCGAAAGGCCCGCTGGAATGGGCACGGAACCTGGGGTTCGGGCGAATGCTGGACATACTCGAACATCTGCATGCTGAATATCGGGAGGAGAGATACCGCCCCTGTTTTCTGCTCCGGCAGTGGGCACGCCGGGAAAAATCCGG
>WFTM01000429.1 GCA_015485525.1 Candidatus Zhuqueibacterota bacterium
AGCCCAGCGGGCACTTTCTTGATTACAGAAGGCTAAAACAACCAAAGCAGGCAAAAGAACATGGCTGATCCAAAAGGCAGCTCAACAGTGACGATGCTCTTGCAGCGCAGCAGCAGTTTTTTCAGCAAATACGGTAAGAACAGCGAAGGGTACTGGGCGCATGCTGCTGCCTTAACCCTTTTCGTGCTCATCGTCCTGATGATGTTTCCGCGCGGGAAATCATATGAGTTTTCCAACCTGAAGGAAGGGGAGGTTTACGTCGGTGATCAGATCGTTGCCCCCTTTACTTTTTCTATCGATAAATCCAAGGATGAGTATGAGCGCGATGTCGAAGAAGCGCGGAAGTCGGTCTCTCCTATTTTCGTACGCGTGGATACCATCGCCAGGAAGCAGGAAAAAAAGCTGGTCAGATTGCTCGAAAGTCTGGAAACAGCTATTTTTTCCAACGCACCGGACAGCGTACGCGGCACGGTCATCAATGAGTTGCTGGTTTCTGCCGGTATCCCCATTTCTGATGAAATGACCCATTTTTATATGGCCTTTAAGGACCGGGATGAAAACTCTCAGCAAAGCGATACCACACAGGTCAGTTTTCAGGAATTCAAGGAAAAGCTGGTTACCATTGCCAAAGATTTGTACTCCTTCGGCGTGCTGAATGTCGCGCCCGATGATCTGCCAAACGACCCGGCTCAGATTGCTGTGCACAGCGGTAACGAGATGACTGTCGAAGATATCTCCCGGTATCACAACATCGAAACCATCAGCGACGCCATAGTTCAAAAAATACGCAACAATCTCGTCGGGGATAATGCCATACATGCTGGTTATGACATCCTGACCACGCTGATAACGCCGAATATATTTTATGATGAAGTTAAGACCAGCGAAAAGATCAGGCAGGCGATTTTGCGTGTGCCGCGTGCCAAGGGGACAGTGCTTGAAAATGAAAAGATCATCGGCAGCAACGAGCGCATAACCAGCGAACATATCCGCAAGCTGAAATCTCTGGCCGAGGCCAAGGCTGTGCGCGAGGGCTCGCGCAACAAGCTTTTTCTCGTCCGGCCGCTGATCGGTAAAATCATCCTCATATCCATGAGCCTGTCTTTCATCCTTTTTTACCTCATCATTGCGGCCCCGGGCATTTTTCGTGATTTCAAAAAGCTGCTGATGATTTTGATCAGTATGTTGCTGGTCATCTTCATTGCGCATTTTGTGAATAATTTTTTCTGGTCAGAATATCTCATTCCGGTCGCTATCTCCTCGATGCTGCTGACTATTTTCTTCAACCCGTCCCTCGCCTTTGTCGGCACGGTCAGTGTGGCGCTGCTGCTCGGTGGAATGCGCGGCAATGAGTTCTCGATCTGCCTGACCACGATGGTTGTCGGATCGATCGGTATTCTTTCCGTGCGCAAGGTGCGTTCACGGTCGTGGCTTTTTAAATCTATTTTATGGCTGACAGCCGGATATATATTGATCATTTCGACTCTCGATCTTTTGCGTTTTACGCCTTTTGACGAGTTCTCCCTGAACCTGATGTTTGGCCTGCTGGCTGGTTTTTTGAGCCCGATCCTGACTTATGGCCTGATGGTGATTTTTGAGTATCTGTTCGATATGACGACAGACGCCACCCTGCTCGAACTGTCTGATTTAAATAAGCCCCTGTTGCGCAAACTGGCGATGCGCGCTCCGGGGACGTATCATCACAGCATTCTGGTCGGCTCGCTTTCGGAAGCTGCTGCTGAGGCCATCGGCGCCAACTCTTTGCTCACCCGCGTCGGGGCCTATTATCATGATATCGGCAAGATGGATAAGCCGGAATATTTCATCGAAAACCAAAAGGACGGCAGGAACCCGCACGAGAAACTGTCGCCGAGCATGAGTTATTTGATTCTGGTCAGTCATGTCAAACGCGGGCTTGAAATTGCGCAGGAATATAATTTACCCAAAGAAATCCAGGCGTTTATCTCCGAACACCACGGTACCAATCTGATGGAATATTTTTACAACAAGGCTAAGGAAAAGAGCGGCGAGGACACCGAGGTCAGCGAAGTTGATTTCCGGTACCCCGGGCCCAAGCCTCAGTCAAAAGAGACGGGTATCGTCATGTTGGCTGATGCTGTTGAGGCCACTTCCCGGACGCTGAAGGAGCCGAGTGTTTCGCGTTTGCGGAATATGGTGGCAGAGATCATCGACAATCGTTTCAAAAGCTGTGAGTTGGATGAATCGCCGTTGACCTTGCGGGATCTGAATTTGATCCAGGAAGCGTTCGTGCAAATTCTCACGGGTATTTTTCATGGCCGCATCGAATATCCCAATCAGAAGGAAGAAAACGGCAGGAGTGAGACGGCCGGCACAGAGGAAAATACAGAAAAGAAAAAGAAGGGCAGGGATGATCGTAATATCGAATCTGAGCCGGCATCAGCAAATTGATGCAGACCTCGTCGAGGAGATCAGCCGCAGCGTGCTGTCGCGCTATGGCAAGCTGGAGGCTGAACTGTCAATCGCTTTTGTACCCCGCGAGGATATCATCGAACTCAACCGCGCCTGGCTTGATAAAGACAGCGATACCGATGTGATTTCTTTCAATCTCGGCGCCAACCCCGAGGGTGAGGAGATCGGCGATATTTACATTTGCACCGATGTTGCCGAGAGCAATGCTCAGGAGCACGGATGTACCCTGAAACAGGAGATCATGCGCCTCGTCGTGCATGGTGTTTTGCATTTCGTCGGCTTTGATGACGCGACTGATGAGCAGCGGGCTGAGATGCATGACCTGGAGAATAAATTCCTTGAACAGTATGGTTTGTAGTCCGTATATTGACCGCTCGAACTGAGCCGTCGTGTTAATGGGAGAATACAAAAGATTTGGAACCTGAATCGTACATACAGGAAAGTCTTGTTTTCATCATTCTCATCATTTTGTCTGCCTTTTTCTCCGGTTCGGAGACCGCCTTCCTTTCCCTTTCACACTCGAAGACCGCGCACCTGGGTTCGTTGAAAAAGCGCGTTCGCGCCCGGCTGGACTATCTCGGCGAAAGAACTCAGGAACTGCTCATCGCCATACTGATCGGCAATACGCTGGTTAATCTGTCAGCAGCCACCGTAGCAGCCGTTACTACGGCCCGTCTGGCGCACGAAACCGGTCTGAACCCGACCACGGCCCTGACAGTCGAGATCATTGTCGTCACTCTGATCCTGCTTTTTTTCAGCGAACTCATGCCGAAAATTGTCGCAGTGAATAACCCGGTGAGATTTGCTGCCGTGGTTTCCGGCCCCCTGGCTGTTTTCCTGCGGCTGGTGCATCCGCTTTCCTGGCTGTTGAGCCATTTTACGGATTTTGTCTCCAAGCTTTTGGGCGTTCATGGCCAGAAGTATTCTCTCAAACAGGAAGAGCTGATGACGCTGGTTGAAGTCGGCGAGGAAGAGGGTGCCCTGGAAAGCGATGAGCGCGAAATGATCGACTCGATTTTCGAGTTTCGCGATACGCAGGTTAAAGAAATCATGATTCCGAGGACGGACATGGTTTGCATCCGCAGCGACGCGACCCTGGCGGAGCTGGTCGAGCTGATCAAGACCATGGGACACACGCGTATTCCCATTTATGTCGATAAGGTAGATAATATCATTGGTATTTTGCATGCCAAGGATTTGATCCCCTATCTCAAGCAGAAGAAAGAGATTTCTCTTCAGCAACTGGCCCGTCCGGTCATCTTTGTGCCTGAATACAAGATGATCAATGACCTGCTGCGGGAGTTTCAGCGAAAACGTGTGCACATGGCCATCGTAGTGGATGAGTATGGTGGCACGTCTGGTCTGATCACACTCGAGGATATTCTCGAGGAAATCGTCGGCGAAATTCAGGATGAGTATGACAAGGAGACGCCGTTATTCAGAAAAATTGCCGACAGCACCTGGCTGGTGAATGCCAAAATCGACCTGCATGATCTCAATCGTGAACTGGAGATCGACCTGCCCACGGAGGATGACTACGAAAGTCTTGCTGGCTTTCTGCTCAGCCTGACTGGAACCGTGCCCCGGGAAAAACAGGTTATCCGATATGAGAACTTTGACTTTACCATCGATAAGGTTGAAAAAAACCGTATCGTGATGGTGCGCATCCGCTTGCGCGACCGCGAGCCCGGGGCAGAGTCCCCGGCGAAAACTGCACATACAGACAGATGAATATCTGTGCAAATTCTCTGATGATGGGAAAAACCGGCAAGCCCGGGTACAATCGAGACGAACACATATCAGCCAACGACTGACCGATGCCGATGAAAAAGAACGAACTGCGACATGATCCGATAACGGGTGACTGGACGATCGTTTCGGGAGACAGCTCATATTTCGAAAGCCTGATAGAACGAGGCCTGGCAGAGTCGTCCGCACCTGTGAGCGAGAGCTGCGAGCTGTGTGGCGGGCACGAAAAAGAAACGCCGCCTGAAATTCATGCTGTCGCCCCGGATGACCGGGAACCGGACCGCGAAGGGTGGCAGGTACGCGTCGTGCCCAACAAAAGCCCGGTGTTGCAGATACATGGCGAACTCAACAATCGTGGCATCGGAATCTATGACGTTCTCGACGGCATCGGTGCGCATGAGATCGTCATCGAAACGCCGGAGCACGGCGTTGCCCTGGAGCAGCTGCCTGAGTCGCATATCGTCAGTGTATTCAGCGCCTACCA
Source organism: Candidatus Zhuqueibacterota bacterium (assembly GCA_015485525.1). Taxonomy (GTDB): domain Bacteria; phylum Zhuqueibacterota; class Zhuqueibacteria; order Zhuqueibacterales; family Geothermadaptataceae; genus Geothermadaptatus. Next base: position 4,685 of record WFTM01000429.1, read on the forward strand.
GGAGCGCTTCCGCGATTTGAAAAACGACGCCCGCTTTCGCAATATCCTGCTGCACAAGTTGCATGATCCATCCAAGTCGAAGGTTTCCGGGCACAGTTTTTCTCACATCATCGCCACTCCGGTTACACCTATGCGCGTCAAGCTCGAACTCTCCGGTTGTCTGCAGCATTTTCAGTATAAGGAGCGCTGCCTGTTTTGTGATATTATCCATCAGGAATTTGCAGACGGCCTGCGCGTCGTGGCAGAAAATGAGGCTTTTGTTGCCCTCTCGCCTTTTGCCGCGCGCAGCCCCTTCGAGCTGATGATTTTGCCACGGAAACATGAGACATTTTTCGAATGGAATACCAGCATGCACCTGCTGGCCTCGATAACACGCGATCTGTTGCTGCGTCTGCGAAAACTCGTCGGTGATCTGCATTACGTCATGGTGATCCATTCCGGGCCGAATATGGCCGCAGGCAAGCAAAGGGGGTATTGGAAAACCCTTGAGCGCGATTACCACTGGCATCTCGATATCCTGCCGATTTTTAAAAAAATCAAAATGTTTGAGGGCGGCACCGGCTTTCCGGTGAATAACCTCTCTCCGGAACGGGCTACCGAACTGCTGGTTGCTGCGAAAGGATGAGCGTGTGAAGTTTTCTGCCCCTCTCGTGCACGGCACGTTAAAGCGCCGGTATAAACGCTTCCTCGCTGATGTCATCCTTGCCGACGGAACGGAAGTTACAGCTCATTGCGCCAATCCCGGGAGTATGCTGAGTTGCAGCGAACCCGGAGCGCCGGTACTGCTTTCCGAAGCGACAAACCCGGCGCGTAAATTGAAATACACCTGGGAGTTGATTTATGTCAATGGTACCTGGGTTTGCGTCAATACGCAGCGGACCAATGCACTGGTGGAAGAAGCGCTGCAGGCAGGTGTAATCACAGAAGTTTTTTCCAGCGACATGCAGCTGCGCCGCGAAGTACCCTATGGCAGTGGCAGCAGGGTGGACTTTTTGCTGGAAAATGGAGAAGGCAGAATTTTTCTTGAGGTAAAGAATGTAACCCTGGCCCTGGACGGCCGGGCCATGTTTCCGGATGCTGTAACCAAACGCGGGCAAAAGCATCTGCAGGAGCTCATGCAGGTTGTCGAAGCCGGTGAGCGGGCAGTGATATTTTTTCTGGTTTCACGCGAGGATACGAGGGTGTTCAGCCCGGCCTGGCATATCGATCCGGACTATGCCAGACTGCTGGCGCAGGCTGTTGAATGCGGGGTGGAACTGCTGGTTTATGAAGCCAGGGTCGGCCCGGAGGAAATCCTCGTCACCGGGCGGATACCGTGGGAACTCGATGGAGAATAGTAGCAGGTGCGACGCGTGCCAAAGGGCCATCGCACCTGCAAAGGCTTTATTCGTCGTCCGCGTACTGGATGTCTAAAATCTCAAAGGTTTTTGCTCCTTTGGGCAGTTGTACAACGACCTCGTCTCCGACCCGATGCTTGATCAGACCTTTGGCCAGAGGGGACTGGTAGCTGATGATGTTTTTGTCGATGTCGGTTTCGCCATCTCCCAGGATGGTATAGGTGATCGTGTCGCCGCTGCCAGCCTCACGGATGGTGACTTTTTTCCCGATAGTGACCACATCTGCCGGCAGGTCTTCCTTGCGGATGATGCGCGCCGCCTGAAAGCGTTCCTGCAGCGTTCCCAGCTTGGCCATGTAGTTGGCCTGTTTGTTTTTAGCGGCTTCATACTCCGCATTTTCACGCAGATCACCATGTTCCCGGGCAGTGGCTATCTCTTTGGCGATGTCGTTTTTGAGAAATTTTTCCAGTTTGTCGATTTCTTCTTTCAGTTTTGCATAGCCTTTTTCTGTGAAATAATAAACTTTCATAAATCGCCCTTTTGCGTAAGTCCTGGTTTTTGTTTTTACTGCTTAGGGAGGTGCATGAGAGGGTGGCCCTGCTTTTTGCTCACTGCCGGATGATCAGAAAAAAGGTTCGGGTGCTGTACCAGTTAGGTGTTGACCGGCTGCATCCCGGAGTGAAGCAAAAGTGAGGTACCAAAAAAAACGGCGCGTTGTCGGCCTACCAGCCGGCAACGCGCTCTGACTTGTGCGTAAATATACAAAACGGTGGTTGATTTTAGCAACTGTTTTCTGATCAGTTGCACCGGACTGAAAAAGCGAAGACTGAATGTGACCCAACCCGTTGATACGGAAGAAATACGCAGAAAACTGCTCGCTTGGTATAACGAGGAGAAGCGAGACCTGCCCTGGCGGCGTATCACCGATCCCTACGCTATCTGGGTGTCGGAGGTTATGCTGCAACAGACGCAGACCGTCAAAGTGCTGGACTATTTTTCCAGGTTTATCGCACGGTTTCCGACCGTGACGTCCCTCGCAGAGGCCGAAAGCGACGAGGTGCTGAAAATGTGGGAAGGGCTGGGCTATTACGCCCGTGCCCGCAACCTGCACAAAGCCGCACGATATATCGTCGAGCATCTCGGCGGGCGGATACCGGATACCAGGGAAGCGCTGCAGAAAATCCCCGGTATCGGCGCATACACGGCTGCTGCTGTTGCCAGCATCGCGTTCGGGGAAGCTTGCGCTGTTGTCGATGGCAACGTTATCCGCGTGCTGAGCAGATTGTTTGCTTTTGCTGAAAGCCCGCGCAGCACCGGGGCCAAAAAATTTTTTCAGCAAAAAGCCGATGAATTGCTGGCAAAGGACAGCCCCGGAGATTTTAACCAGGCCCTGATGGAACTCGGCGCGACACTGTGCACACCACGAAAACCGGGATGTCTGCTGTGTCCGCTGCAGAAGGCCTGTGCCGCCCTGCACACTCTGGACGATCCCTCGGTCTTGCCGGTCAAGAGCAGGCAGAAAGAGCGGCCGCACTATCATGTCGCGGTCGGATTGATCTGGGATGAGGGAGAGCTGTTCATCGACAAAAGGCCGGAAAACGGCATGCTCGGAGGCATGTGGGAATTCCCGGGCGGAAAAATTGAAAAAGGCGAAAATGCCCGTGAAGCTGTGAAGCGGGAAATCAGGGAAGAACTCGACATCGAGGTGGAAGTAGGTGATTTTTTTATGGAGGTCAAACATGCGTACACACATTTTCGCATCACCCTGTACGCGTATCACTGCCTGTATCTCGGGGGCGAGCCGCGCCTCGATGCAGCGGAAGACTGGCGTTGGGTCCGGCCGCGAGAACTGCGGTTTTTCCCTTTTGCTGCTGCCAGCAAAAAAATCATCGATAAGCTGGAGCGCGAATTTGCCGGTGATCCGTATGGCAGAGAAAGAAACACCGGATCAGGATGAAGATGTTCTGAGCGATGAAGATATTGACAGCAAGCTGGATGAGCCGTGGAAGGTTATTCTGTTTAATGACGATGTGCATACCTTCGATGAGGTCATTCTGCAACTGTGCAAAGCTACGGGTTGCTCAACACAGCAGGCGGAGAAAATTGCCCTCGAAGCACATTTTCGTGGAAAAGCAAGAGCATACAGCGGATCGTTTGCCGAATGCTACAAGGTCGCCGGTATTTTACGGGAAATCCAGCTCGTGGTCGAAATCGAAGGATAAACGCCGGCGCTCTTTTCCCCGCCACGACAGCGGATTTGCCAGCACCGTTATGGCGGCCGAGACGTAGCCGAAGTGGCAACACTTCGGGCGCATGGAGTTCTGGTTGAAAAAATGCAACCGTGCTGAGTTAAGTGGAGAACCTGTGTGCTGCAGGATTTTCGAATTGTGCAGATTATTTGGGGGCGCGGTAGAGGATGATAATGCCTGCGACGAAAAAAATGATATTTCCCAGCCAGGCAGCAAACATGGGGGGAAGAGTTCCGGTTTGCCCCAGGGTTTGCCCGACTTTGACGGCGCCGAAATAAAAGAAACAGAAAAAGAAACTCAACGCAACACCAACGGCGCCACTCGAGCGGACTCTGCTCGCTGCCAGAGGAGCGCCGAAAAGAACGATGATGAAGTTCGCAAAGGGGAAAGCGATTTTCAGGTACAGATCCACGAGCCAGCGGTCAGAGTCCCCTCCATTCCGCCTCACCTCAGTGATGAATTTTTGCAGCTCTTCGTATGACATCTCCTCTGGTTTTTTCTGCACAGCGCCGAGGTCTCCGGGCAGAAACTCAAACTCCAGAGAATCCACCGTTTCGAACAGGGTCAGCTTTTCCTGTTCTGAGCGCAGATCGCGCTTGGCCACATTTTCGAACAGCCAGTGGCCGTCCTGCCAGCGCATCAACTCTGCATCGATGCGTTCGACGATGCGGCCCTGCTCGCGCGTGATGATGCTGATTTTTTGTGCAGAGGAGTCAAAGGCATTGTAGTTGCCGATGAAGATGTAGCGGTTGGCGCGATCGTGCAGAGCCAGGTTGGCGATACTGGCCCGGCTGAAGCTGGATTTTTTATCGATATACTTTGCCTTGATCTCCGCTTTGGCCGAGTTAGCCTTTGGCACCACAAACTCGGCGAAGAAGATGATGAGAATGCTGATGGCAAAACTGCTCAGCAACAGCGGAGAGAGAATGCGTACGAGGGAAAGCCCGCTCGCCTTCATGGCGACCAGCTCGCTGTGTTTGGCCAGCATGCCGATACTGAACATGCTCGCCAGCAGCATGGCCAGGGGCAGGGTCAGCACGATGATGTAGGGAATGAAAAAAGTATAGTACTGGATGATGATCGCGGTGGGCGTTCCTTTATCCAGAAATTCGCTGATGTTTTCGACAACATCGACGACGATGAAGATACTGTTCAGGGCGATGAGGGAGAAAAAAATAATCGCCAGAAATTTGCCGAGTATGTAGCGGTCGAGAATGCGCATGCGTGTACCGGGCCTGCCGGAGTTTTGTCAGGCTGCCCTGCCCTCCCTTCGTTTCTCCCACCAGTCGAGAACATAGCCGTAGAGCAGGAGCTGTCTGCGGTTTTCCTCGAAAAATCTCGAAAAGCTGTTTTCCGTCACGAGCAGAAACATCAGAAAAAGACCGCCGGCACCGACGAGGATATTCGCCCGCCACATGGCGAGAAAAGGCGACATCAGACCACGATCAGCGAGGTCTTCGCCGTTGATCAGCGAGGCCCAGAAAAGCAGAAAGAAGAACAGCGACACCCCACCCCCGAAAGCCATGCCGCCGGAACGGGCCATGATGCCAAGCGGCGCCCCAACGATGATAAACACGATGCAGGCGAAGGCGATCGCGTATTTTTTTTCTATTTCGACCAACAGTTTGTTTTGTTGTTTGCGAAAGTTATTGATGATGTTGACCGTTCCGCGAACTTTTTTGAAAATAGTGTTCTGTTCCGACCAGGCGATGTGCTCGGGGACCGGCCTGTTGACGCGGATTTGTCGCGCAATGGTTTTGCCTCCAGGCGCTGTTTTTTGGGGGACTGCTCTGAGGGGTTGGGGCGGTGAAAAGCTGGTTTCTCTGCCGGCTGTGGAATCCTTCGCCTGCGCAACAGAGTCAGGCAGCATACCGAAGTCAGAGGAGAACAGTGTCTGGAATTCTTTGCCGATCACGGCATACATTTCTGCCAGTTTTTTATCGATTTTCTGCTGATACTCTGCAACTTCCTGGCGCATCACCGCTGCACTTTTTTCGCGGTCGCCGCGGTAGTTGGACTCGTTGCGGGTGAGAAACATGTCGGTGATATCGATGCGGACCAGGTGTCTGGGGAAAAACAGCCGTTGAAATTCATTTGGCTTCATCACATTGGTTTTCTGCATTTCACCATCAAAAAGCTCGATTTCGAGCAGCCCGTAGCGCTCATCGACGCGGATGGTTCCTCGTTCGGCAATCAGCGTTGTAGTGACATTGACCTCGCTGTAATCATTGAGCATGACGTTGTAAATTTTCGACACACCGGCGCTGTCTTCGATCGCGCTGACGAGAATACCGTAATGCGAGAGTTCGTCATACCACACGCCGGGTTCGATGCGCATGGTAGGTTTTTTGCGGGCAATATCCTGCAGCAGATTGCGCAACCTGTGGTTGAAATCGGGCAGTACGGAGTTGTTGAACCAGATGAGCAGAATCGTGAGCACGGCACCGGCAGAAATGACCGGGGCGATGATGCGATAGAAACTGATCCCACTGGCTTTGATAGCGGTAATTTCATTGTCTGCACTCATCCGGCCGAACGCCATCAGCGTAGCGATCAGCGCCGCCATGGGGATGGTCAGTGCGATGATCCAGGCCAGGCTGAGGGCAAAAAATTCGATGATCACCGAAGCCGGCAGCCCTTTGCTCAGAAAGCGGTTCAGCTCTTTGAACAGCAGGTTGAGAATCCAGATCAGGGTGATCAGCGAAAATCCGCCGACAAACGGCGCGATGTGTTGTTTGATGATATATCTGGAAAGGATAGACATGTCCCGGATATTCGAAAGTTTGCAAAAATTCGCTGCAATTCGGAGAACTCAAATTCTCTATAAAATCAGGATGTGTTGATTTTCAGTAGCATTTATCCGTAATTGCCTGTTGTGCCGGTATTGTGAGCATACGCTGGCTTATCCTGATGCAGGCAGGACTGCTACGATCATGCAGAGCAAATATACGAAACCGCATAAGGTGAAACAACACATTATCCCCGCTCCGGCGGAATTGTGCCCCAGCGGAAACGCTGATATCAGCTACGCGTTTTTTTATCGGTTTCAGAAGGAACGCAAGGATGCCGATAAGCGTTTGAGAACGAGGAAGTTAGCAGGCAGGTTTTTTCTTGCCTTTTACTGTTTGAATTCTTAGCTTTTCCAGCCTTACCTACATATCCACCACACAGGAATTATTGGAGATCGCTATAGAAAGATTGGTACAAAAGGACAGCGTTAAAAGGACTCATTTGTTCGGGTAACTTCACATCCGGGCATATTGTATCTAATCTTTTGAATTGCAACAGATGATCTCCAGGCCCTCACCTGGCGGCCCGACCGGTGTACTGAGCCGGCACGTGCTGCTGACACTCCTCGGCGTATTCGTCTTTTCTCCGTCAGCTCTCTTTTCGAGACAGCAGAGTTCAACGGCAGGGCAGAGCTACGTCAACTTCCCGCTGCGCCTGCTGACAGATCCGAGGGCACCGTTGCAGACGGAACAGCAGTGGCAGGGTTTGTCTCTTTACGGCTATTCCGGACGCCTGAAAATCCGCAAACCGCGCGGCATGGTGCAGACCGTTGAGCTCGACAATACCGGCCAGTACATCGTTGCTGAGGAGCGTTACTTTAAGGTGCCGGTACGCGTCCCGACCATTCTCACCCGCTCGGACTATTACTCCATTGCCGGGGCAACCCGCATGCAGGATGACTGGCGCAAGGCTGTTGTCGATGGCATGCTGGGCGGCGGGGCTAACCGGAAGCGCGGGCCTGGCGGCCTGAATATCGATATCCCCGTGCCGATCAAGAGCAAAACCTTCCAGAAAATTTTCGGTGGTGACAAAGTCGGTTTGAACGTGCAGGGCGATATCCGTATCAACGGCGGATTCCGCAATGAGAACCGCAGCGAGGTGCGGACAACCATTGCCCAGGGCTCTAATACCAACTTCAAGATGAACCAGACGCAACGCTTCACCGTTACCGGCAAGATCGGCGAAAAGGTGACCGTGAACGTGGATCAGGACTCGGAGCGTGCGTTTGATTTTGACAACAACATCAAACTGCATTACAAGGGCTTTGATGATGAAATCATCAAGAGCATCGAAGCCGGGAATATTTCTCTCTCGCTGCCGGCAACGCGTTTTGTCACATTCAGCGGTAAAAGCACAGGCCTGTTCGGCATCAAAGCCCAGATGCAGCTCGGGGATCTGCACATCACAGCGATAGCCAGCCAGGAAAAAGGCGAGAGCCAGCAGCTGAGTGTCAAAGGCGGCGCAGCCGGGAATAAGACGAAGATCAATGACTATAACTACCGCCGCTACACTTACTTTTTTCTCGACAGTACGTACCGGGAAAACTGGCACAACTATGCTGAAGAATGGACACACATTGCTGCGGAATATAAAATTACCAATATCAACGTTTATAAATCTCAGCGTGGCTATGAGCAAAAAACCGAGGCGATACGCGGCTGGGCTCTGCCGGATCCTTCGGTCAAAAGCGATACCACGAAAAGCTCGAAGGAATATCACCAGGGCCACTTTCTGCTGTTGGAACCGGGATCAGATTATACCCTCTATGATGATCTCGGCTACATCGTCATGGCGCAGCCCATGCAGAAGGACGAGGTGCTGGCAGTCACGTACAAGGCTGTCAATGCCAACGGCGACAGCATTGTCGTCGGTGATCTGAACTATGACCGCTCCAGCAGCCAGCCGATTTTTCTCAAGATCATCAAAGCGGAAAACCCGCTGCCAACGTTCCGCTACACCTGGGACCTGGAGTGGAAGAATGTTTATTATCTTGGCAGCAGGAACATCCCTCAGGAAGAGTTTAAGGTCAAAATTCTGTATCAGCCGCCATCAGGTAACCTGCAGGAGGACCAGGAAACCGAAGAAGGCGTTAAATCTTTTCTCGAGATTCTCGGACTGGATGTGCGCGATATCAACGGCGATATCAATTCGGATGGCGTCATCGATCTCGATCCCAATATCGTCGATCTCGCCCGTGGTGAAATTATCTTCCCTAACCTGCGGCCTTTTGATCCGTTGCCTTATACGGTTAACGGCGTCCGCCGGGAGTCTGAGCTGAAAGATGAGTTCCGCGAATCCGATTTTTATGATGAATCCGAGGCGAAATATCGCACCAAGATCAGCAACTTCCGTTTTACGATCGAGGTGGAATCTCAGAACCGCAGCGCCACGTTTGCCCTTGGCTTTAACGTGATCGAAGGCTCAGAGCGCGTTGTGCTCGACGGGCAGGTACTCGAGCGCGGGCGCGATTATACCATCGAATATCTTTCCGGTTCTTTGACCCTGCTGAACGAGAGGGCGACGCTGCCCAACGCCAACCTCGAGATCACGTATGAGAAAAATCAGTTTTTCAAGCTGGACAAAAAGAATATTCTCGGCACGCGTGCGGAGTATCGCTTTGGCGAGCGCTCTTTTCTCGGCGCCACTCTGCTGTATCTCAACGAAACCACGATCGATCAGAAAGTTCGGGTCGGGCGCGGACCGATGCGCAACCTGATCTGGGACCTGAACGGCGCTTTTGACTTCAAACCAGAGTTTCTCACCCGCGGGCTCGATGCCCTGCCGCTCATCAGGGCATCGCAGCCTTCCTCGGTCAAATTTGAGGGTGAAATTGCGCAGGTTATTCCCAATCCGAATACCCTGAACAATGCAGCCACCGACGACCGGGACGGCGTCGCTTATGTCGATGATTTTGAAAACTCCAAACGCCCTTCCCCCCTGGGCGTTCAGCGCAAGAACTGGACACTGGCCTCTGCGCCGGAGCAGTATATCGGCGCCGACAAGCAGCGCAGCATGGCGCAGATGGGTAAGTTGATCTGGTATAACCCCTATGGCGGAATCCTGATCAAGGACGTCTTCCCGAACAGGGAGGTCAATGCCCAGACCGGCCAGACCATGGAAGCCATGTTTTTGGAATTCGAGCCCAGGCCGTATGAAGACAGGCCGGTGTTCGAATCATGGGGCGGAATTCAGCGGGCGTTGCCCACAGGGTCTTTCGACCAGACCGAGAGCAAATTTCTGGAAATCATCGTCAACGGGGACAAGGGGATATTGCATATCAACCTCGGCCAGATTTCCGAGGATGTCATTCCGAACAACAAGCTCGATTCCGAGGATATCCCTGTTGCCGGCATCCGCCTCGGGATTCTCGATCCGGGCGAGGACGTTGGTCTGGACGGCATGTCCAACGAGGAAGCCGCAGCATTGGGCGCGGATCAGGACTGGTGGGATATCAATGAAGATGGCGTGCGCCAGCCGTGGGAACCCTACAGCGATGATGACTGGGCCTACACCCCCGGAAGTACGGATTTTCGTTTTATCAACGGCACGGAAAACAGCGCCAATGACGGCACGCGTATTCCGGATACCGAGGACATCAACCGCAACGGCAGTGTCGATCTCACCAACAGTTATTTCGAGTACACCATCGATCTGTCTTCGACAAAATATCAGGCCGGGCCGGCTACACCCAAGGGATGGAAGCTGTACCGTATTCCCCTGGTGATGCCACCGGAGGGCAGTTCAGACCCCACCCGGCGCAAGGTGCGAAATCCTGATCTGTCGCAAATCGAGTTTGCCCGCATCTGGGTCAATGGTGTGGATGAAAGGGTGTTGATCGGTATCGCTGAGATCAACCTCGTTGGCAATGAGTGGAAAGAGCTGGGTATTTACTCGCTCGACGATCCGCAGCAGTTCGATTCCGAGAACGACTCAACGGTTGCGGTGACCGTGGTCAATACCCACGAAAATCTCGATTATACCCCGCCACCCGGTGTTGAGGGTGCATACGATCAGATCAACCGTATCCGCTCCAAAGAGCAGGCGCTGGTGCTCGACGTCAACGATCTTCCCAGTGGGATGATGGGGCTGGCCCGCAAATCGTTTTTCGAAACCCAGAATTTCATCTATTACGAAAAGCTGAAGATGTACGTCTATGCCCGCGATGAGTACGGCACGCACATCACAAGCGATACCAGCGATATCGAGTTTTTTATCCGCTTCGGCTCTGATCCAAACAACTACTACGAGGTGCGCGAACGCGTCTATCCGGGCTGGGACGAACGCAACGAGATTGTGCTCAACTTTCTCGATATGACCAGTCTGAAGCTGGATTCTCTGTTGTATAACCATGAGTTCGGGTATTTTGAGAAAAACGTCAAAGGTAAGATATACCGCGTCAAAGGTAACCCGTCGATCACCAATGTGCGCGTGCTCTATGCCGGGGTGAAAAACTTGTCCGCTCTCAATCTGCCGTTCAGCGGCCAGGTCTGGATGAATGAACTGCGCATCTCCAATGTTGAAAAAGCCAAAGGCATGGCGATGCGCGGCCGTTTCGATATCCGGCTGTCGGATTTTATTTCCATGAATGGTGAACTCAACCGGCAGGATGCGGATTTTCACAACGTGGCAACACGTTTTGGCTCCGGGGATAACCGCACGGCAGTCTCGCTCAATTCCAGCATCAAGCTCGATAAGCTGCTGCCGCAGAGCTGGGGATTGAACATTCCGGTCAATGTCAACTATTCGGAGAGCAACTCGACGCCGAAATACCTCCCGGGCAAGGATATCCGTGTCAGCGAGGGGTTGCCTGACAGCGTGCTGCAACAAATCCGCACACAGAGCCGGCAACAGGGTTTTTCCGTTTCTTTCAGCCGGGCCAAAGCCTCGAAAAATTTTCTGTTGAAATACACAATCGACCGGCTCAAGGGTAATTTCAGCCACACGGCTTCGAACCAGACCAGCCCCACGACTCTACTTGCCGACCGCAAATCATGGGCAGGGAACCTCGATTACAGCTTACAGTTCGGGCCTGATACCTATTTCGAAGTTTTTCGCATGTTCTCTTCCCTGCCACTGCTCAACCGCATGAGCAAGATGAAGTTTTACTATCTGCCGCGGTCGCTCTCAGCACGGATTCAGGGCACAACCTCCCGCTCGATTTCGCAGACGCGGACGAACTCGGGTGCGGCCGGGAAGCGAAATGATGTTTATAAGTATGATGTGACGCGTAATTTTTCGCTTAATTACCGCATGTTTGATAATCTGACAGCGAATTTCAACCGCAGCGCTGTGGGTGATTTTCGCCAGAAAGGCCTGCAGGGCCTGTTCAGCAATGAGTTTATCGACATCAATAAAAACCAGAGTTTCAAGCTCGATTTTAACCCGACATGGTTCAGCTGGGCGACGAATAATTTTTCCTACAGTGCAAATTATCGCTACACCAACAACCTGAGTTTACAGGAACGTGGGCGCAGCGCCGGCACGCAGAGCAATCTCTCCGCCTCGATGACCCTGAAACTGTCACAGATTTTCAAAGGAGGGGGGAGCAAAACCAGTCGTCGCAGGCAGCCGCCGGGCCGCAGACGGCGCAAGCCCGGACAGAAAGCAGAGGGTGACAAAGAGAAAAAGCAGGAAAAAGAAAAAAAGAAGTCCGGTTCTGCTAATCCGTTGCTGTTGTTGAAAAATCTCGATGCACTTGTCGGAAAATTTCGCGATATTCGCATCACCTATGGCCAGCGCAGTACAGTCAACAACAGCGCCCTGCTCGAGGGCACGCCGCACTGGCGCTATCAGTTCGGCCTGGCCTCCGATCCCGGACTGGGCAAGGTGGCCGGCCAGACCGGGACGCTGTTCACAGAGACGGTCAACCGCAACCTGACCGCCAGCACCGGCTTTCAGTTGCTGAAGCGCATCGATATCCAGGTTAATTTTACGCATGATGAGCAGCGCACTCAGAATTCACAGATAACCGGCAGTTACTCTGACTCGTGGCTCCAGGCCGGCAGCCTGAACATGCCTTTTCCGGAATGGACGGTGAGCTGGAATAACATCGAGCGTCTGGCCCTGCTGAAAAAGGTAGCGCAGAAAGTGAGCCTGAGTCATAATTTTACCGGCAAACGCTCGGTATTCTGGAACAATGAGCAAAATCTGACTCAGAGGGAGGACTTTTCCATCAGTTTCAGGCCCCTGCTCAAGCTCAGTATCACGTGGAAGAACAACATGACTTCCAACCTGCAGATCAACAAGACCCGTTCGATAAACAACCGTTTCAACATCAATACCGAGATCGAGCAGCCGCAAATTTCAGGTGGCCAGCGTACCAGCGCACTGGATATCAGTTTCACAACAAATTATTCCAAGCGTGGTGGTTTTAATCTGCCACTGCCGTTTTTGAAGAATAAAAAATTGAAAAATACCGTCGATGTCGCTTTGACGTTTTCCAGCACGAGAAACCAGAATGAACAGTTTACAGCTACAGAGGGATGGGTGCCGACCACGGAAACCTCGCGCTGGTCATTCCAGAGCCGTGTGACTTACAGCTTCAGCTCACGGGTACGCGGCGGGGCCTCATTCGAGCTCGGTAAAACCAAATCGACCACGGCAGGGGAAACAAAAATCAGAGAATTCCTGATCGATGTCAATATTTCGATCAGAGGAAATTGAGCTATCTGGGAGGAAGAATGTATCGTCTGATCGCGGGAATGCTGTTTCTTGTCGCCATGGGATATTCCTGTGGTAAAAAGCCGGTCGAACCCCTGTTTGTGCCTGATTTTGACGCCCGGCGCGCGTTTGCTGATCTGGAAAAGCAGGTAGCATTCGGACCGAGAGTACCCAACAGTCCGGCCCACGCAGCCTGTCTCGATTTTCTGAAAACCACACTCGACAGTCTTGCCGATGTCGTCACCCTGCAGCGCTTCGAAGCCACGATCGCCCGCACAGGCGAGAAAGTACAATTAGCGAATGTCGTCGCCAGCTTCGGCCTGGATAAAAAGCAGCGCATCCTGCTGGCAGCCCACTGGGACAGCCGGCCGTGGGCCGACATGGAAGCAGACCCGGCGGATCGGGAAAAGCCGGTGCCCGGTGCCAACGATGGTGCTTCCGGCGTGGCTGTGCTGCTGGAGATCGCGCGCGTGCTCAAAGCCAATCCCGCTCCTGTGGGTGTCGATATCGTTCTTTTTGACGGCGAGGATTTCGGCTCCCAGGGACGGGATGATACCTGGGCCGTGGGTGCCCAGTATTTTGCCAATAAAAAGGATGTTCGCTACACCCCCTTTCTCGGCATCCTGCTCGATATGATCGGCGACAAGAATTTACAGATTAAAAAAGAGGGCAACTCTCTTACCTACGCTCCGGACGTCGTCAGCCTGGTCTGGAATTATGCCGGCCGTCTCGGCATAGAGGCGTTTTCGGCCGAAGCGATCGGCCCTATCATGGATGACCATGTCCCGCTGCTGCAGAAGGGCATCCCGTGCATCGATCTCATCGATTTTGACTATGCCTACTGGCACACCCTCGAAGACACGCCGGACAAATGCAGTCCGGAAAGCCTGGAAGCGGTCGGCCGTGTGGTTCTCGCCGTCATTTACAATCCCCCATTATAAACATGCAAAAAAAAGCACAAAAATGGCTCATGCTCAGCGCCCGGCTTGCCGCGGATACGGATGCCGATATCCTCAGTCACGTCTGCTTTGAGGCCGGAGCGCTGGGATGTGAGGAGCGGGAATCGATGGTCATCGCCTGGTTCCCGCTACAAAACGCGCGGACTTTGATACAGGATGTGAATCAACGGCTGGCTTCTCTGCTGGCGGCCGGTATTCTGCAGGGGACGCCCTCCCTCAGTACCAGCGTGATCGAAGAGCAGGACTGGCACTCGGGATGGCGTCGGTTTTTCAAACCCATCCTGGTCGATCGGGTGTTTTGTGTGCGCCCACCCTGGGAAAAAACGCCGGAGCCGGTAGCTCATGAGATCATCATCGAACCGAAACAGGCGTTCGGCACCGGCAACCACGCCACCACCTGGCTGCTGCTGAAAAAAATCGCCGAACTCGGCGCGGCTCTGCCTGAGCGGGCACTGGATGTCGGAACCGGCAGCGGTATCCTGGCGATAGCGCATGCCCTGTACCGCCCGGGGAGCAGGGTTACTGCCTGTGATATTGACCCGGTGGCTGTCGAAAATGCGCAGGAAAATGCCGCGGTCAACGGGGTGGCCGAAAATATCGCTTTATTTACCGGCTCCCTGCCGGCCCTGAAGCAGGAACGTTTCCCATTGATCTATGCAAATCTGCAGTCGCATATCATCGAGCCCCTGCTGCCTGATTTCTACCGTCTCACAGCCGAAAACGGAATCATCCTGTTCAGCGGTATTTTGGCGGAGGAGGAAGACAAAATGCGTCGCGCTCTGGATGATGATGCACGATGGGAATTGTACGAGATAACCCGGCGTGACGAGTGGATCGCGATGAGTGTCAGGAAACGAGTATAATTCTGGAGACAACATGAGTAAACGCATCGCGACGATCGATATCGGCAGCAATACATTTCTTCTTCTCATCTCAGAAAGTGATGGTCGCCGTGTTGTTCCGCTGCAGACGGGATACGGTGTTGTACGCCTTGGGGAGGGCACGGATAAGACCGGCCGGATTTCAGAGGCAGCAATGGAACGGGCCATGGATTGTTTGCAGGATTTTTGGCAGCACATACGCGCCGCCGGATGCGAGCAGGTCTATGCCTGCGGGACCAGCGCCCTGCGCGATGCCAGCAACTCCGGCGATTTTATCGAGCGCGTCTGTCAGCGCTTCGGCCTTGAAATTCAGATCATCGAAGGGCGGCAGGAGGCAGCGTATTCTTTCTATGGCGCCCTGTCGGATGCCCCGGAAACTCCCGGCCCTGTTCTCGTCGTCGATATCGGCGGCGGCAGCACGGAGCTCAGTTTTGGTGATCAGTCCGGGCTGAAGTTGTATGCCAGCCTGAAAGTCGGTACCGTGCGAATGACGGAGCGATATATTCGCCACGATCCGGTCACAGAAGGTGAGGTGCTGGCTTTACGGGAAGCAGTCCGGCACCAACTGGCCGGCGTGGAGTTTCTGCAACAGCAGCCCGGGACGATCATCCAAGTCGATGGCACGGGCACTATCCTCGCCACGATGGCCCTCAAACTGGAAGTGTATGACGATGAGCGTATCCACCACATGCGCCTGCAGCATTCAGAGATTGAAAAACTGACTGCAACGTTGATTGCACATACGATAGCCGATCGCAGCAGGCTGCCCGGCTTGCCGGCTAACCGGGCAGATGTCATCCTCGCCGGCGCTCTCATCATCGACGAAATTCTCAAAACTGCCGGCAGGAATGCCGTAATGATCAGCACACGGGG
>WFTM01000430.1 GCA_015485525.1 Candidatus Zhuqueibacterota bacterium
CCGGCTGCAAAAGCACCGACGCCGACGGCGAGAAACATATAACCGAGCTGGCTGATAGTGGAATAGGCCAGAACTTTTTTGATATCTTTGCTGGTCAGAGCGATGGTCGCGGCATACAGCGCCGTGAGCGCGCCGACCCAGGCGACGACATGCATTGCCATTGGAGCCAGCAGAAAAAATGCCGAAAGCCGCGCAATGAGATAAACGCCTGCCGTCACCATGGTGGCGGCGTGAATAAGTGCAGAGACTGGTGTCGGGCCGGCCATGGCATCCGGCAACCAGACGTACAGAGGAATCTGTGCTGATTTGCCGGTGGCTCCGAGGAGAAGCAACAGGCAGATGGCATTGACAACCCAGAACTGCAGCTCGTCAGCATGCTCGGAGGCCAGAAAGAGCACGCGGTCAAAATTCAGGGTGCTGAAGACCATCACGACCAGAAACATGGCGATGAGAAAACCGAAGTCACCGATACGGTTGACGATAAAGGCTTTCATCCCGGCATTGGCGTACTCGGTTTTTTCATACCAGAACCCGATGAGCAGATATGAGCACAGCCCGACGCCTTCCCACCCGAGAAAGAGCAGCAGAAAATTATCCGCCAGCACAAGGATGAGCATGGCAAAGGTGAACAGATTCAGGTAGGCAAAGTAGCGCGAATACCCGGGATCACCGTGCATATAACCGATGGAATAGATGTGGATCAACGAGCCGACGCCGGTGATGATCAACACCATGACCGCAGACAGCGCGTCGAATTTCAGGGCCACTGTCGCAGCAAAATGCCGCGTTTCGATCCATGTATAGATGTAATTCAGGAAGTAGGGTTTGTCTTCCGGCAAGCCGGAGAGATGCAGGGTAAAATAGAGCGCGGTAAAAAAAGCCGCTGCAACTGCTGCTACACCGATGCCGGAGACGAGCTTGCGCGGAAAACGCGTGCCCATCAGGCCGTTGAGCAGAAAACCAGCAAGGGGGAAAAAGGGTATGAGCCAGAGATAGTGATTCATGATCACCACTTCATCAGATTAATTTCATCCACAGCAAGTGTTGCTTTCTTGCGAAACAGTGCGACGATCAGTGCCAGGCCGACAGCCACCTCAGCAGCCGCCACGATCATCACGAAAAAGACGAAAACCTGCCCGTCGAGATTGTGTTGAATTCTGGCAAAAGTGACAAAAGCGAGGTTGACGGCATTGAGCATCAATTCGATGCAGAGAAAAATAATAATGGCATTGCGGCGCACCAGCACACCAACGGCACCGATGGCAAAGAGAATAATCGCGACGAGGAGATAGGATTCCGCAGCCATTTTTTCCACCATAATACTGAAAAATTATAACTCCTGAGATCGCTCGCAGCGTTACCCCTGAACCAGCGGTTTACGACGCGCGAGCACTACCACACCGATGATAGCCACAAGCAACAGAATAGAGGCAATTTCAAAAGGGAGTACATAGCGTGTAAACAAAAGCAGCCCCACCTGCTCGACACTGCCGGCAAAATCCCCGGACTCAGCCATCAGGGCCTGCTCACGCATACTGAGAACCACCAATCCGGCTTCGATCAGAAAAGCCAGACCGGCGCAGGCAGCCAAAATGCGCGACAGGCGCCGCCAGCGCACGGGTTCGAGATCCTTTTTCATATCGAGCAGCATGATGACAAACAAAAAAAGCACCACGATCGCGCCGGCATAGACGATGATATGCACAGCCGCGATAAAAGGTGCTTCAAGCAAGACATAGAGACCGGCGAGGGAAAAAAGAGTCAGGATAAGCAACAGAACACTGTACACCGGGTTCTTATGTAAAACCATGGCCACGGCTGATACGATGGCAATACCCGAGAAAAGATAGAAAAGAATGTCCTGAACCATGAGAACCGCCTGATTTCGGATGCCGGCAGAACAGCTCGGAAACGCTGCCCCAAAAAAGGAATTATAGATTTTACAGCTCAGCTCTCTCAGGTTATGCGCACTGCAAGGCGCACATACGTGAGAAATCGGGATAATTATCTGAATTCTCTTGAATTGTGACTGGGTGGAACAGACAAACGTTGACCAATATAAGAGAACGCTGTAAAAAGTCAAGCGGAAACGGCGGAATGATTTTCTCGGGAATCAGCCGGGCCGGCACCCCCGGTCTCACTTGTTGATTTGCTCCATAAAACCTTTACCCAGACGAAACTCGCTGCGGTCAATGACGGGATAGTTTTCACGCAGAAAGTTGATGACATAATTGACATCGACACTATACATGCGGTTCTGGCTCAACACCGGTAATTCGCGGATTTCAAGGCTGGAGATATCTTCAGGAAACAATTTCGTGGAGAACTGCATCGATGAATCCGGAGTCACGAAAAAGGTGGTCTTTCCTGGCACGCTTTTACCGACGCCGGCAAAAGCCAGTCCGCCTTTGCGATCGAGGAGAAAAACCGGTCCTCCTGAGAACCCGAAAGTGCCGGTAATATCGATGCTGAAGTTACCCGGATAGGGCGCGGCTCCCGTGATCCCCATGGATACCTGCAGCACTTCGTCCGGATAACCGACGATGACCCCAAGCTTTCCCCATATGGGATAGATATCCTCGGCAACACGGCCTTCATATTTTACGCCCAGACTGCGATCATTTCTGGTCACTAACAGGGCCAGGTCTGCGCGCGGGTCTTCGGCGAGGATACGCACAGGCCGGATATTGGTGGAAAAACGCGGCCGCACAGCCGATTCTGTATGTCTGAGCGTCGCCCGGGAACGGGGCACATCGGTCTGCTTGCCTTTATGAAAGTAGTAATTGGTGACCTCTTCCTTATGGATCACGATATGACGGCTGGTCAGGATGAGCAGTTCGGTGTCGCTGGTACCGATGATCAGGCCGCCGCCAAAAGATTTGATCTCATTTTCTTCTTTGATGATCTTCTTCCCGGTCAACTTGTACCCTGTCACGCTGTTATCATCACGGATGAAACTGCCATCTGCCCGGCGCTCGTGCAGGAAATGCTCGATATCATACTTTAGAAATGTAACTACGTTGATCGCAGAGGGGATGAGCTTGTTGACTGACTCAGCCAGCTCATGGGTATAGACAGGGACGTCCGTCGCATAACCATCAGGACGTAACTCTTTGTTTTTATTCCAGAGAGAGCAGGACAGTTGCGTGGTTAAAACGAACGCGAGAAAAATGTATTGTTTTTTCATGCCGAGATTTTTCCTTAAATTATAACAACAGCCCGTGCGAACCCGGCGGCCTGGTTCCTTCAATCAGATACTATTTTGCTTGAAAAATTCCAAGATTTTCGTTACCAGCCAGGCGGAGTAACCCATAACTTTTCACCTGCCACAACGAGCGCTGTCCATTGCATCATGGGACGCACAGGCTGACTGAATAGTTACAGTCACTTCGCCGAACAGAATTTTTCTGGCTAACCACCAGTATTTGATCGAAAAACTCATACTTTTCGGCTCCAAATGCGGCGAGCGTGATCGTATATGCTCCACCACGTCGCGCAGCATAGCCAACACAACCGGGAGAATGACCATGAGTTATACTTACAAAATGCTGATCGCCGGACACTGGACCGGCAGCGCGCGCACACAGGAAGTCCGGAACCCTTTCTCGAATGAAGTACTCGGCACCCTGCCCGTAGCCGGGCCTGAAGAAGTCAACGAGGCCGTATCTGCAGCGGAACACGCACGCGCGGTGATGAAAAATCTGCCAGCGCACGAGCGCGCCCGCATCCTCATGCGGACTGCCGAGGCCATCACTGAGATGCATGCAGAGATGACGCGCCGGATCGTGCTCGAAAGTGGTAAGGCGTGGAAATGGGCACACATCGAGGTTGATCGGGCCGTTGAAAACTTACGTTTTGCCGCGGAAGAAGCGAAGCGCATTCACGGAGAGACCGTGCCCATGGATGCCTCAGCCGGTTCGGAAAACCGTATCGGCTACTGGCTTCGCGAACCCGTCGGTGTCATCGCTGCGATCACGCCCTTTAATTTCCCGCTCAACCTGGTCGTGCACAAAGTCGCGCCAGCAATCGCCGCAGGCAACAGCGTGGTACTGAAACCAGCGCCCGGCACCCCCGGGCCGGCGCAGGAGCTGGGCAGATTGCTGCTCGAAGCTGGATTGCCGGAAGAAGCCCTCAATATCATCCACGGCGGTGGGCCGGATGTGGGAGAAGCACTCATCCGCGACGATCGTGTGGCTATGGTTACTTTTACGGGCAGCGTTCCTGCCGGCAAAAAAATAAAGGAAGCCTCCGGACTGAAAAAAATCACCCTCGAGCTGGGTTCAAACTCCGGCACACTGGTAGATGCGTCCGCAGATATCGACCTCGCCGTACAGCGTTGCATCATGGGCAGTTTTGCCTATAATGGGCAGGTTTGTATCTCCGTACAGCGAATTTACATTCACAGAGAAGTTTTTGAAGAATTCCTGGATCGTTTCACTGCAGCAGCACGCAAACTGATCATCGGCGATCCGATGGACCCCACGACAGACATCACGCCGATGATTTCGGAACAGGAAGCGGAACGGGCAGAAGCATGGGTTACTAGGGCCTGTGCACAGGGCGCACGAGCTGTACTCGGTGGGAAACGCGAGGGCCGGATTTTTCACCCAACCGTGCTGATAGATGTTCGCCCGGAGATGGATGTCGTCTGTAATGAGGTGTTTGCTCCGGTCGTCTCACTCATACCGGTGCAGGATTTCGAACAGGGGATCAGCCTGCTCGACGATTCACAGTATGGTTTACAGGCAGGCATTTTCACCCGCGACATACACCACGCTTTTTTGGCCATCAAAGCCCTGAATGCCGGTGGTGTGATGATCAATGACGTGCCCACTTATCGCGCGGATCACATGCCTTATGGAGGGAATAAAAACAGCGGAATCGGCCGGGAAGGTGCGCGGTTCGCAATCGAGGAAATGACCAATATCAAATTCGTCTGCTTCAACCTTTGATCACGAGATGTGCGCATGTATTGTATGTATTTTGTGTCTTTCCATGCAGAATAAATGACAAAAGGCCGGTGGAGACCCGGCCTTTTGTCGTGTAACGGATTACAGATTGTCTGCTATCAGGAAATATTTCCTTATTTCAGCAACAACATTTTTCTGGACTGGCTGAACTCACCTGCGATGATCCGATAGTAATAGACGCCAGAAGGCACCTGCAGGCCAGCGCTGTTTTTGCCGTCCCAGAGCACGGTATGGATACCCGGCCGTTGTCTGCCATCTACCAACGTCCGGACTTCCCGACCCAGGGTATCGTAAATCTTCAACGTTACCACACCCTGCTTCGGAAGCTGATAACGGATCGTCGTCGTTGGGTTGAACGGATTCGGATAATTCTGGCTGAGCTCGTAATTTTCAGGCAAATCGACCACCACGGAAATGGGGCCGTGCTGTTCGCGCTCACCCGTGATGGAAACATCCTCGAGCTTGTAATAGTACCTTCTGCCAGCCTCGACATCTTTGTCGAGATAAGTATAATCTCCACCGCCACCGGTGCGAATCATCTCCGGATTGATCATTTCATACCCATCTGCTTTTCGCACACTGCGCAGAATATTGAAACCGGCGTTGCCGTTTTCGTCTGCTGTAACCCAGTTGAGAGTCACCCCTTCGCTCGGGTGTGCAGCAGCAGAGAAATTCACCAACCGGACGGCATCGGTAATCACGTTCCAGAATTTCTTCGTCGTATCCTGGCTGTCAAAAGCACGGACTTCAAAAGTGAAGCGCCCACCTTTGGTCTGCCTGAAATCGAAGACATTTTCCGAACCGACATGTTTGCCGTCGATGAACCAGAGGTAATCGACCTGGTCACCGTCATCATCGCTCGCCAGCACTTCGAAACGCACCGTCTGCGGGCCGCGAACATCAACCGTTGACGAAGCCGGCTGCCAGTTGGTGATCACCGGCGGCTGGTTGGTGTCTTCCACTTTGATCGTGACCAGCAACTCCGAGCGGCCACCACGACTATCCGTGGCTGCAAAAACCACATCGTGATATCCGGCATCGTCATATCCGGTAGCCCAGCGGAAAATACGTGAGGTCGTGGCGGCGAAAGAAGCGCCATTGGGCAAGCTCACAGCCGAATAGCCGATCGGATCGTTATCCGGGTCCGTAGCCTTGACCTCGAATTCCACAACCTGGGTTTCGTTCACGCTGATATTGTTGATTTCGGTGAAAACCGGTACGTTGTTGTCGATGCCCGTAGCCGTAAAATTGACTTGTTTACTGCCAGCGAGAATCGCTGTTGCCTGGTTGGAGCCAGCCAACGGGCCGAGAATCCACGTCGTCTGCGCCAGACCGCGGCTGTTCGTACGCACCGGCTGGGCTTCAGCAAACCCTCCGCCACTGCCGCCGCTGATCACAAAGGTAACAGCAGCGTTCTCAACAGGGTTACCATAGCGATCGACGACTTTGACGCGCAGCGGCCTGCTCAGCGCCTTGTTTTTTGTACCGGTCTGTTTGTCTCCGTCATAAAGTGTAATCGTATTCGCTCCAGCAGCACGTCCTGTGAGATAGAAATTCAACGGCGAGCCCGTGAGGCCGTTCGACCATGCCCGGACAACCCGATCGCCGGCATCGGTTCCGAAGGTAAATTCAACCGAGGCGTAGCCATCGGCGTTCGTGACTCTCTCTTCAGCAGAAAGAGTGCCCGTTCCGCGCGATACTTTGAATTTGATGATCACGCCGGACACCGGGTTGCCGTTGTTGTCGGTTACCTTAACGCCGAGGGTGCTGCCGAGCTTCTGGTTAACCACGCCTGAGCGTTCCACATTTCCGACAGCGACGAGTTTTGAAGCTGAACCGCTGGTTCCCTGTGCTTGAAATGTGATGATGCCGACAATACCTTCGGCCTCGGCCTGCATAAAATTCACGCCAGCCTGCGGCCCAAGCACCCAACTGACCCGTGCAAGCCCGAATGCATCCGATTTGACTGTAACCTCTGATTCACCATTGACAGTTCCATTACCAAACGTTACACGGAATGTCACCCGATGACCGAAAATCGGATTGCCTTCGGCATCTGTGATCAGTACTGCAGGCCGTTCAGGCAACGCCTCGCCGGCAACACCAGACTGTGCGTTACCAAATGCCAGCTCTGCACGGGCTGCTGTGCTGTTTTTCCCGGTTGCACTGAATGTAACCGGCGATCCGGAAAGCGCCTGCCCGTTGCTCGCCTGCGATGAGGCTGTAATCAGGTTCAATCCAGCAGTCTTCCCGAGTACATAAGTTGCTTTGGCAAGGCCATTCTCATCCGTCTTGAGTGGCTGTCTCTCAATCACATAGCCGTTACCCTGATCTTCTGCAAAAGTCACTGGATGATTGGCAATCGGGTTACCATTGACATCCGTCACTTTGGCGACCAGAGGCTGCTTGAGCGCTGTACCCACGTTTGAAACCTGGCCGTTGCCAGACTCCAGAACCAGTCTGGCGGCAGGCAGTGCCTTAAACTCAACCGTTGTGCCATTGGTGATATCCACCTGCGAGTTGACATCCCGTGCGGTAACGGTTTTGAGGCCGGAACGGGTCGAGGTAAAGCTGGCTTTGACCTGCCCGTTCTGATCCGTCGGGACTGTCGGTTGGTTGATGATGTTGCCCTCGCCCGTGACGATGATCACCACTGCATTTCCTGCTACGGGATTTCCGAAAGCATCCCGCAACGTGACGGTCACTTCAGAACGGGCGATACCATCGGCAACAACCGGCCCGGTTGCCACGACAGATGATTTTTGCGGATCCGTGGCACCTGCCGCGGCAGTTGCCCGGAAAATAACGGGGGAGCCATTGAGCGCACCCACTCCGTCCGTAGCACTGGCTTCTACGGTCTGAGCATTTTCACCCGTCAGGCCGCCGAGAACCCAGGAGATCGATGCAACTCCCTGTGCATCGGTATTGACAACCTTGACGGTTTGCTGTTCGGTATCCAAAGTACCGCCGCCTTTTTTCACGGTGAAGGTCACCGGATGGCCGGGCACATTATTACCGTTGCTGTCCGTAATTCTGACTTTCAGTTTTTCTGCAAGCGGGAAACCAGCTTTCCCGGTCTGGTTATTTCCTGAAACCAGAGCCATATTCCGCGCATCATTTGCAGTCGCTGAAATCTTAAACGTTAACGGCGAGTTATTCAGGGGCGCAGTGCCACTGATGGCAGAAGCCTCGACGATGTTGTTGTTCGTACCGGCTACCGGACCAAGCGTCAGGATAACCTGTGCGATACCCTGGGCATTGGAAAGTACGGTCCGCTTGGTAAACCCGGAAAGGTTACCGCCACCTGCTTTGACTTCAAATGTCACAGCGTAATTCGGAATTCCATTGCCTTCTTTATCTGCGACGAGCACTTTCAGTGGCTCAGCCAGGGGATTTCCGACAACCCCTCTGGCGCCATCGCCGCCGGCAATGGCGATATGGTCTGGCGCACCTGCCAGACCGGTAGCAAAAAATGATACCGGAGAATTCGTCAGCGGCTGGCCGTTGAATTCTGCCCGGGCATCGACGGTATTATTCCGATTTCCGGCCTGCGGGCCCAGAGTCAGGTTAACCTTAGCAATACCAAGACTGTCTGTATCAACGGTTTTCTGGGTGATGCCATTGCCCAAATGTCCACCACCTCCGGTTACCAGGAACAACACCGGCCAGCCCTTAACGCCATTCCCGAGGGCATCGACGACTTTAACTTTAAAAGGCTGCCCCAGCGGCGTTCCGACAATTCCGCTCTGGTTGTTGCCGCTGAGCAGTTTGAGTTCGGTCAAATTCACTGCAGTCGCTGTAAAGCGAAGAGGTGAACCTGTCAACGCCCCGTTCGGCCCGGTGGCAGTAACATCGACTGTATTCTGTGTTCCGGGAATCGGTCCCAGCGTCAACGTAACAGCAGCCACTCCATTGACGCCTGTATTGACGACAATGCTTTGTTTTCCGTTGATCGAGCCTCCACCCTGACCGACCAAAAATGTCACCGGATGGCCTGCCACCGGCCGTGCCTGGTCATCTTCAACCAGCACTTCCAGTTTTTTGGGCAACGGCTGTGTAGCCGATCCGGTCTGGTTATCACCACTGAGTTTGCTGATTTTTGAGGCTACGGCAGCAAAAACATCGAATGTTACCGGCGAACCGGTCAGTGGGCTACCTCCCTGAGAAGCGCGTGCTTCAACAGTATTTTTTGCGCCTACATTCGGGCCAAGAGTGAGCAGGACCGAGGCGATACCATCGACATCCGTCTGGGCGTCAACCAGCGTTTGGGTGCCATTGAGCTTACCCCCACCGCTCTTGATCTCAAATGTAACCGTATGGCCCGCCTTGGGGTTGCCGGCAACATCGGTCACTTTGACCTTGAGAGGCGAAGGGAGTTCCTGCCCTGCAGAGCCATACAGCGTGGTTTCTGTTACAGCAACCAGGTTGCTGGCAACTCCAGCCGTGGCAGTTGCATTGACAGCCAGCGGAGAACCTGTGAGCTCGGTCGCTTCTATGAGAGCGCGCGCTTGAATCTGCTGCTGGCCTATTTCCGAGCCAAGCGTCCATGTCGCAGCTATCTGCCCTTGTGCGTCGGTCACGTAGTTGAGATGGATATCATCGAAATC
>WFTM01000431.1 GCA_015485525.1 Candidatus Zhuqueibacterota bacterium
AATTCCTCTTCGCTGAGTTTTTTACCCACTTGTCGCGGCTTTTCACCATAAAAACTGTCCACGTGCAGCGTTTGCGTCGGAAAGGCAAATTCGACGCCGATCTCATCCGCCAGCCTGAGAATTTCCAGCAGGATGTTGTGCCGTTCACGCAGCTCCTCACTCCAGTCCTTGACATCGAGGAAAACATAGACCAGCACATTGAGGGAAAAATCGCCGTAGTCGTTGAAGTGGATTTCGTAGAAATCCTTGCGAGTTTTTGGGTTGGCCTGGACGATGGCACGCACGCCTTCGACAAAGGCCTGCATCTGTTCTGCGGAGGTGTTATAGGTCAGCCCGAGCACGGTCTTGATGCGGCGATAGCGCCGCATGCCCATGTTATCGATGGCCGCATCGGCGAGTTTGGCGTTGGGCACG
Source organism: Candidatus Zhuqueibacterota bacterium (assembly GCA_015485525.1). Taxonomy (GTDB): domain Bacteria; phylum Zhuqueibacterota; class Zhuqueibacteria; order Zhuqueibacterales; family Geothermadaptataceae; genus Geothermadaptatus. Next base: position 415 of record WFTM01000431.1, read on the forward strand.
CTGACCAGGGAGTTGTAAAATGTACGGATACGTGTGGAGCGAAAGCCAATTTCTTCCACCGTGCCTTCGACGTTGTTTGAGATGATCCAATCACCGACGTGGAACGGCTTGTCGAGAAAGATGGTGATGGAGCCAAAAAAATTCGCCAGTGTGTCCCGGGCAGCGAGGGCAAAGGCCAGGCCGCCGATACCAAGGCCGGTCAGCAGGGAGGCGACGTCGATATCGAGGTTTTGCAGCACGAAGATCGTGCCCATGATCGCGATGAAAACTTTCAGGGTTTTGCGCACCAGCGGCACGAGCTGATCATCGAGCTTGCTCTCCGTCGCCGCTGTCAGTCCGGTAAGGTAAAATTCCAGGATATCCACCAGACGGTAAACCAGCCAGACCACGCTGAAATACATCAGCACCAGCAACACGCCACGCAGGTAGAGATTGAACTGTACGCTGAACTGCAGGTTACTGTAGCTCAGCATCCAGGTGCCGGCCATGAGAAAAAGCGCCAGGGGCCGCGTGATCACTTCGAGTATTTTTTCATCCCACTGAGTGCTGGTTTTTTTGCTCAGCCGGTGGCTGAAATGGGTGAGAACAAATTCCGTGATGCGGCGGACGAACAGGCCGAGGAGAATGAGCACGAACAACCCGACGATCTGCCAGGGAGCGATGCCGAGAAATCGCGTTTTCAGAAAATCGGGCAGTTGATCGACGATGTATTCGACAGCGACCGAGAATGTTTCGCGATACAGCCCGGGTATGGCTTTGATGCTGGCAGGGGTAAACATCCACATGGAACCATATTTTTGCAGCATGATCTGCGGCACCTGTTTGTGCAGCATAATAACCTGTTGTTCGGTCAGGGGGTCTTTGTAGTCCGGCTCATCGGGATAGCTCTCCAGCGACAGGTACAATCCACGCGCGTCGAGGATGCGCTTGAGCTGCCGGGCGAGTTCGAGACGATCGCTCTCACTGATGGCCGGGTCTGACCCAAATGCAGCCGCCGCGATTTCAGGGCGATTATTGTTCTGCCAGTAAAGGAAATTGTACACCGCCTGGCGCGGGGTTGCAAAATAGCGTTCATACTGTCGTACGGCGGCCGGAGGGCTGGCAGCCGGCGGCTCGGTTTGGGCGGCGAGCATGTTGCACAGAAATAAAAATACGAATATAGTAGAGAGTTTTCTTTTCATGGTACGTATGTCCTGCACGTTTTGGGTGTTCATTGTCGCGTGTATTGCCTTATGAGTCTGTTTGTGGGTAGCGTGGCTTTCACTCTGGGTGCTCGCTTTTTATGCCTTTCTGGCAGAGCGAATCTTGCGCACCACCGGGTAGGTGATGAGCACACTGATGGTGCCGGCCGTTGCAAAGATGAGCGGACCGGCGGGTGCGCTCGTGACGGACTTGATGACGTTGAGCACGCCGAGTATAATCGTGATGAGCACAACCAACCCGGACATAACATTGAGCCGCGCAGAGTTCAGCCCATCCTCGCCCATGATGCCGCGGTCGTTGACGATGATCAGCAGAAAGATACTGACAAAGGGAAGCAGGACGCCGTTCAATGCCTGTGCGAGAATGATCACCGGGATGGGTTTCACGCCGAGCAGTCCGAAAATCAAACCAGTCAGCAGGACTGCGAGCCAGACCATGCGATAACGCCAGGCGCGTTCCTGCCACGATTGTTTTTCAGCGCCGAACAGGTCGCGCGCTGTGACAGCTGCTGCCATGGGCGCTGTGATAGCAGAAGAAAAACCTGCTGCAAACAGGCCAAAGGCAAAGAGAAAAGCCCCCCACTTCCCGCCTGCGTTATGTAAAATTTTTTGCAGACTGGCAAAGGAAAAAGGTACAGGTACGGCAGTGCCGACGATCAGCACGGCCATGGAAATGACACCACCGATTACGATGGCGATCGAAAGGCCGAAGCGCATCTCAGTCAGGCTGGAGGAGCTGCCTGCTATGCCTGAACCGAGAAAAAGGTTATAGGGCACGACCGTCGTTCCGACCAGTCCGAGAACGAGCAGAGAAGCGCCGGAAGGCAGTGCTGGCAACAGAGCGCCACGGGCAACCGCAGCCAGGTCCGGAGCGAGCATGACAGCAGTGGCGAGAAAGGCAAAACCCATCAGGGCGACGATCCCGCCAAGGGCGAGAGCGACGAAGCGGATAGAGCCGAACCAGAGGAGCAGCCCGGCAGCAACGACGATGAGGATGCTGAGTAATTCCGCAGGCAAGGAAGTACCGAGCGCAGCACCGGCAATACCGCCGAGAATATTTCCGGCTTCGTACGCGGCGCAGCCGAGGATGATAGCACCGACCACGAGCAGCAGAACCAGCAGCCGTGAGGTGTGTCCGGCATACTGTTTGGCCAGGGCTCTGCCGAGAGGCATGCCCGAGACGATGGTGATGCGCGCCGCAGCTTCCTGCAACACCAGGCAGGCAATCGTGGAAAAAATGAGCGCCCAGAGCAGATCAAAACCGAAGCGGCTGCCGGCAGAAGCGGCGGTCGTCACCGTGCCCGGGCCGATAAAAGCAGCCGAGATGATCGACCAGAAGAGTATGCTGGCGAGTTTGCGCATGGAAAGTCCTGGTTCAGGTTGCTGTTATGAAGTTTTTGTCGCAAGGAAGCATTTTCGTGGGGAAAAGCAAGCGAAAGGATACGGAGAAAGGGGAAGTGGTCAGTTCTCCGGGGCATTCCCGCCGGCGTCATAATTGACGACGATATTCTCCATGTCGAGTACTGAAAAACAGTCGAGTATGAGCTTCATCGTCGGCTTTTTGATATTGCGCAGTGCCGGATCGATTTCCGGCGTAAGCGTGAAGCGGCCCTCTTTCCATACGCCCATACGGTAGGCCGCAGCTTCGCCCTCAACCTCGCCCGCTTTCGCGTAGAGAATCTCACCCTTGTCGATGATCACTGTTCCTGTCTCCGTGCCCTGCTCGAGTACCAGTGTGCCGGTTTTTTTGCTCATGTTGGTGAACTGCAGAATTTCCAGCAGAGGGAAAAACTGTAACGACCCGGTAAAAACCTTCTGATCTTCCTCGTCGGTTTTTTGCATCCTTCCGTAATACGCTTGCATGCTGTCGATGCGCCAGAGCAGAGCTTCGATGCGTGTGAGCAGGGAGCGCAGGGAAAGAGGCTTGCGGATAAATGCATCGGCGCCGCTGCGATAGCCGTTGATGCGTGTCTCCATGTCCCGGTCAGCGGTGAGCAGGATAAACGGGACCAGAGGAATATCTGATTTTTCGCGGATCATCCAGCAGAATTCGATGCCATCCATCGGCTGGCTGGTCAGCTCACACAAGATCACCGAAGGACGCCATTCATTGGCTGTTTCGAGAGCATTCTCTGTTTCTGCAAGCAGTCTGGTTTCATAGCCAAATTTGTTCAGGTTGATTTCCAGAAAGCGCGCAATGTAGGCGTCTTTTTCGACGATGAGAACCTTGTGTTTCCGCTCTGTCATGTTGTGGCCGATTCCGGTAATAATAGTGAAAATTTGTCTTGATTTTCTATAAGCCGTTGTTTTTCCGGCTGCTTGCCAGAAGCAGGGGAAAAAATGTGGATAACTTATGGATAAAAGATGAAAAAAAATTCTTTAAAAAAACATTTCTGCAAAAGATGTTGTTTGTCTGTAGCACGAAAAATTTTTCCGCCCAGTATCCCTGTTGAAAAAATATTCGTTCGGTTTCGAATAATCCATTGTAAAAACAAATAATTATAATGGGTAGTTAAAATTCAGTAAAATTCACTTTCTTGTGCCTCTGGTGCGAGAACGATACTATATCTTGTGTCTGGCCATTGTCAGGGGCAGATCGGGCGCTGTTTTGATGCGCTTCCGCATGTCTGGAAAAGATGTGGATAACTCGTTGAAAAGTGTAAAAAATTGTTTTATCTGCTGACCGGGTATCTGTTTTTTCGGCGGGCTGGTTTTTATTGGCGCGGATGTTGATATCTGCCGCAAAAACCCTGTGCTCTTTTCGGTATGGTATCACCTTCCGAAAATGCTGAAACCGCGTGGAAGATGTGCTTTACTGCTCCGTGCTGACCGGTTTAAAAACGGCAGTGGAACAGAGAGTTCCGGGAAAAAGGCCGACGTTCCATCTGCAGAGCGATAGGCCCAGACCACGCTGACCTCGACAGGCAGCGCCTGGAACACATAGCTGCGCAATCGCAGCCGCAGACCGAAAGAGCTGAGGGCATTGTCAGCCCATTCCGTGTTGCCGATACCGTTTTGCCAGTGGGTGGCAAGATCATAAAAAACCTCACCGGCGAGATAATCCAGAAAAACCGGCAGCAGGGGCAGGCCATATTCGAGATAAAACAGCGGCAGGTGGTAGCCTGCTTTCAGGCGCAGGCGTTGCCGGCTGCTGATATTATTGTCGTAGCCCGCAGGTACAGCGCTGAAGCTGAGCTGGAAAGGATAGTTGCCGCGCAGGTTCTGATACACGGCCAACAGTTCCAGCTTGTGGTGGCGCAACGGAGTAGGCAGAACCAGTTGGTTATAGGCGAGCAGGCGCTGGGAGCTGTAGGCATTGCCGAAAGCGTTGATATCGCTTTCGAACAGCAGATAGTTAAACAGAGATGAGTGCGGCATGATATCACGCAGGGTTGCAGAAAAGCGGCTGTAGCTCAGGTCTGCTGTAAGGCCGGCATAGCGCGTCAGCAGGGGGCGGTATGGCCCCCGGATTGCGCTGATATCCTCGACGAGCAGGCTGATAGATGAGCGCAGGGTGCGGGTAGAGACGTTGCGTTCCAGCAGGAGCGGCAGGGTCACAGAAAGCTGTCTGCCGCTTCGGCGCCACCACAGGGTCTTATTCTCGCCATTGATACGTGCCTGCACCTGTGCGGCGTGCCCGTACTCCCGGATGCTGAGCACCGGCCAGAAGCGTCGATAGCTGTACTGCACATCGAACACCGGCAGCCGTTCCTGCTCGAGGGAGAGTGCTGCGAATCCGCTCCAGTTGTGCCGGTGCAGAGCATCTTCCGCGCTAGCCCACAAGCCGGCTGCTCCGGCTTCCATATCATCGACATAGACCGGCAGCCAGGCCTGGGGTTTCAGAAGCTGCTTTGAAGGGCGGTAAGAACTCTCACGCAAAACCACATCCATCGCCTGCCGTCGGGCATCTGTAGTCTGTACCCGTAGCGCCGGCCCGGCAAATTGTGGCGCGATCTGCGATGCCGGTGTCCAGTGGCTGGAGTCGAGCTCCATGACTGCCAGTTGAAAGCCGGAATACGTATATTTCGAATACGCCAGTTTTGTACCGGAAGGAGAAACCGCCGGCGAGAAAGCTCCGAGGGGCTCATCGGTAACCTTCCAGCGCCTGCCGGTCGCTACCTCGGCGGCCCAGATATCGAAGCGCCCTGAACGGTCGGAGCTGTAAAAGATCGTGCGCCCGTCCGGGCTCCATTCGGGATTGTTATCGTGAGCAGCGTCCGGTTCGTGCAGATAGCGCCAGTTTCCTGTATGCGGATCGAGCAGGGCGATATCCTGCCTGCCAGTGCTGTCTTTACGGGCAAAGGCGATACTGTTTTCCTGTGGTGACCAGCGTGGATTGAGAAAAACCGCGCTGCTGCTCTGCAAAAGAACCCTGCGCTCGCCACTGCCGGGGCGCAGCTCCACAATTCGCGAAACAGGCGCATCATACTCGATTGCGACAATGCGGCGGCCGTTGCGGGTGATATCCGGACTCTGCAGCCGCGTCTTTTCGCTCAGCGCGAAGAGCGTTCCTTCTGCCGGATCATAAGCACGCAGTTCGAAATATTCCGTAGCGGAAAAGCGCTGGTGCGGAATGCTTTCACTCCAGACCAGCCAGTCACGCGACAGGCTGAGGCCGTTTTCACGCTGGCCGGGAATGCGGTCGAGCAGGTGATGCTCGCTGCCGTCTGCATCGATGCGAACAAACGCGGGCAGAATGTCGAAGCCGGTCTTGAGAACGATCAGCGAGTTCTCATCGCGCCAGCGTGGCGAGTAGTAGCTGGTCGGAACCTCTTTCTTTGCCGGCAGGGAGCGACCTGTGTTTTTAATCTGCTCCACCATCTCGTTGTAAAGAGTGTTCAGGCTTTTGCCGGTCGTCTTTTTGACCGCACGGTTAAAACCGAACACAGGCCATGCGCTGTACCGGTCGATGATCCTGGTCCAGGTACTGTCACCGTACTTTTCAGCGATGAATTCGCTCATGAAATAGCCGCTGATGTAGAGTTTAAATGCCGGATTGGTTTTCCGGCTCAGATAACTGGTGTTTTCAAGTTTCCAGGGTTTATCGGCAAATACCGGTGCCTCCATGGCCATGCGGTGAAAGGGGTTGCGGCCCCGCCCGCCGCGATTGAGAATCGTTTCCGTGTAGGTCGGATACCCTTCGATGAACCAGTTGGGAGTCAGCGCCTGCCAGAAAGCATTGAGATCTCCGAGGAATGGTTTGGTCAAACTGCTCAGGCCACGGCGTTTGCGCAGATGCGCGACATGGGTGAATTCATGGGTGATCAGCAGCCGTAGCCAGGAATCGCGCGAGCCCATCCAGTTTTCCTGTGGTTCGGTGATCATCAGTTCCATACGCCAGGGCATGGGTGCAACAAAGCCGTTGGAAACCGGTGTGCGCGTGTGTAATACGACCTCGGTTCTGGCAGGCCAGTAGTTCAGTAGGGCGGAAACGGAGTCGTACACTGCCTCACACAATCCTGCCACCAGCAGCGCTGTCTGCTTGTGCGTTGCGGGAAAGTGGATGGAAAAATGCTCTGTTTCCAGCGTCCGCCAGTCGATATCCGGCTCATGCTGCTGAGCAGAAAGAAAAGTTGTGCAGCACAATAGCAGGCCGGAAAGGATAAAAAGATTCTTTTTCATCGCCAGTATTTACCTGAAAAATTGATCAATACAGATTTTGATTTGCGAGCTTTGTGGACTCTGCGTGATGTCTGGTTATGACCATTTCCGATATGTGTCATTCCGGCCAGGCGCAGCGCAGTGCCGGAATCTCATCTTTTGGTGTACATGCTGGACGGCAATACAGGTCGTACCGCGACATTTCTGTCGCGTCTCGGCTTTGCGCACTGGGGTATGCTGAATGATGCAAAGTACCGTACTGC
>WFTM01000432.1 GCA_015485525.1 Candidatus Zhuqueibacterota bacterium
GATACCTGCCCCGGTATTTCTACCGCATACTGTACCTCGGTTTTTTCGGAAAAGGGATTGGGGAAATTCTGCAGCACTGTGAGAGCCCCGGCGGGTTGTGACTGTTCCGGTGCGATATTGAAAAAGTCCAGCACTGTGGCCATCATCTGGGTGCGTTTTTCTGCCGGATACACGGTTTCGAAAGGAATACTGAGATAGATCAGTTTGCCGGGCCTGGAACCGCCGGGGAAGCGGCCGGAAAATGCGACGCCGGCGCCTATGTTCGTGCCCTCGAACACGGCGATCGTACTGCTGCCCATCGCCGGCGCGATGGCATCCGGCCACTCGACGCTGTAGCTGCCCTGGCTGCCGTCGTCAAAATTAAATGTGCCGACCGGCTCGAAGAACGTCCCTGCAACAGCCGTGGCACTGAAAAAGCTGCTCTTCCGGCCTTCGGGCGCATCGTCGAGATACGTGGCTTTGAGAAAATCACGATAAAAAACCTGATCGCTGATACTGCCTTTTTCTACCAGGTCCCAGCCGATCTCAGAGCCGCTGACAAACAGCCCGCCTCCTGACTGCAGATAGGCTTCCACACTGTCCTGTTCGACGCCGGAGAAGGTGACATCCAGCGTGCTCTCATCTCCCAAAATCCAATCCACCAGTTGAAAATTGCGCAGCGACAGCAGCCCGCTCGCGATCGCTTCATTGCTCGCGGCTGAAAAGGCCGTGTTGTTTTCCAGCAATGCCTGCGCGTGCAGTTGGATGAAACGGTGGCTGTCGCGATTGTTTTTCTGGCGGTCAAAACCATCGACGAGCAGTACGCGCGTGGTGCGTGCTCCCGGTCGTGCGGGAAGCACCTGCGTCGCTGGTGATAAACCAGCGGCGTTTGTCGCGCGTACGGTGATGAAATAGAGTTGTCCTGTTTCCAGGCCGGTCAGACTTCCCTGCGTGCCCTCGAAAAAAACCGAATCCGTCAATGCCTGCGGCTGTGTGCCATAATAAACGAAATATCCATCAGCCCGTCGCGCGGGTTCGAACATGACATCGAGTGAATTGGGCAAACGGCTGTGCACGGCGAGTGCGCCCGGTTGTTGCGGTGGCAAATCCTGCGTCGTGCCGATTTTTCGCTGCAGCAGCTCCCACAGTTCCGGGCGGCCGGCATCATAACCGAGGGCCCACATGCCTACGCCACGGTAGTCATGCACGAGGGCGAGATCGTATTTCAAGCCCAGGCTGGAGTCGTCATCGAACCAGACCTGATTCCAGGATGAGCCGTCGTTGTAGGCATACCACGGCGTCTGGGACACTGTATCCCACCGTTTGCCGTAGGTCTCGGATTCGGGTTGTGCTGAAAAAAAGAACACCGGCCCGACAGATGCTGTCACTGTGGAATAGGCCGCAGCAGTAGCGGTTTTCCAGTGGTGCCCGTAATAGGGTACGCCGAGAATGAGCTTCTCGGGCATGTCGCGCGTCACAACTCCGTAATCTTCGGTCACCGTCGTCGTGATGTTTTTACTCCCCCCGGTCAGGGGTGCGTTCGCACCGCTCACCGTGCTCCAGCTGCCGCTGAATGCATAGCCCATGATGAAGAGATAATCACAGCTTGCTGCCAGCCCGCTGAGATCGAAACGGTTGCCCCAATTGACCGGTGGAGCCGCGAAACTGACTTCGCTGCCGGGGATTTCGCGGTGCAGGTAGTCGGTCAGTTCTGCCATGAAATCGTTGATCTGCCCGGGCCAGCCGTTGCTGCCGCCGCCTTCAAAATCGATGTTCACGCCATCAGCCTTTCCCTCGAGAATTTTATTTTTGATGTTGCTGAAAAAACGGTCCCGGTTGCTTCGGCTGCTGATGAGTGTCAGAATGTCATCGGAGTTGAAAAGCGTCGCCGTGAGTACGACTTTCACCCCGTTGGCGTGCGCTGTGTTGATCAAATTCACCCACGGCCAACCGTGATCATTTCCCAGGCTGCCGTCGGGATTGACTTCTACGGCAAAGACCGCGATGTGGGTCAGGTTTTCATAGCGGAGGTACTGGTAATCATTCTGGTTGATCCAATAGGGCAGATAGCCAAAAACCGTCCGTTTTTCCGCGGCTCTTTTGGCCAGGGCGGATAAAGGGACGATCGGCTGCGAACGGTCGCCGATGAGTGCGGCTGTGGTCGGGGTGTCGCGGTGCCGCTGCAGTTCCGCCTTGTGAACGCTGTGAAATTCCTGCGCTGCACCTGAAGTGGACAGCAGAGAAATGATTAAAATACAGAGAAATCGCATGTTGGGATCCTGTTGTTCGAATCGGTTTGGTTGTGTAAAAAAAGCTCATTGCCGCCGCACGATCTATTCTGCAGCACTCAAGCCTGAAAAAAAGCCATCATCGATCGCGCACGGCAGTCAGGTCGAGACGAATCCACACCGGGACGTGATCCGAGGGCAGGGAGCCGCGCTTGTGATAGACGAGCTGCCCCTCGATAAACTCAATACGCGAACGCGAACCGCGTACAGCGATCGTGCGGTTGAATACGCCAACATCGCGGACGGCTTTTTTGAGGTTGAGGGAGACCAGAATCTGATCGAGCAGGATTGCTTTAACACGCACATCGCGGCGGTAATCGTAGGTACGATTGCGCCAGCGGTTATTTTCCCGGCTGGAACCCGGTACCGATGGGTCAAAAGTTTCAGCCTTTTCTTTGCCATACAGATAGCTGTAGCCGTGGGAACAGATGTTGTCGTCCAGCAGGGCTTCTGTGGTGTTGAATAGGAAAGAGTCCTCTTCAACGTCGATGCCGCCGCTGACATCGCTGCGGCCGTATTCCAGAATATTGAGGGAACGATCATCCGGGTTGTCGTTGAAGTCGCCGAGTACGATAACGTTCTTTTGCGGCAGCTCGCTCCGGATGTAGCGCACGATCAGCTCTGCGGCTTGTTCGCGCCGGGGATCCGTGCGCATGCGGCCGCCACGTCTGGATTTGGCATGGTGAACGAGAAAATGCAGGATTTTTCCGTGCGCGGAAACGCTGACGTGGAGCAAATCCCGGGATCGCGGGAAAGCGTTGTTGTAGGATGGCTCAGGCCAGGCATAGCGCTGCGACAGGATGCGCAACGGAGCACGCACCGCCAGAGCCAGCTCCTGCACTTCCTGCGGATCGTCGATCATGGCGATAGTGTAGTCTTCGGGGAGAATATTGCGCAGAGCTGCCGGATTGCTGATTTCCTGAAAAGCGATGACATCAGCATCCAGTTCGCTGATGACGCGC
>WFTM01000433.1 GCA_015485525.1 Candidatus Zhuqueibacterota bacterium
CGGGGGATGACAAAAGCAAAGGGATAGTTGTTCTCGTTGCGCTGCAGCATGATGTCAGGCATATTCCATAATGTAACATCCGTTTCGCCGCGCGCCAGTGCGATGTACAGCAGATTGGGGTTGAGGGTATAAGACGCCGTGTTGCGATCGAGCCGGCGCAACCACTCAAAGCCGGCATCAGGCCGTCCGGTCCGCCGCAGTTCGCGCTGAATTATGGCGGCAAAAATCGCACGCATTGTGCCACTGGCCAGCGGGTCTCGGATGACGATGCGACCGCGCCATTGCGGGTGCAGCAGGTCATCCCAGTCCTGCGGTGCGCTGCTGCTGTCGAGTTTTTCGCTGTTGTAGGCGATGACTTCAGGGGTGAGAAAAGTGCCGTACCAGCGATCGGCAGAATCGTGATGAGCAGAATCTACTTCCGAGGCCCAGGAAGGGCGATACGGCTGCAGGAGTCCTTCCTCAGCAGCCTGCATGAACAACGGCGCCGGCGCACCCCACCACAAACTCGCCTGGGGATTGGCCTTCTCGCTGCGGATTCGATCCAGGGCATCCTGCGAGCCCATATCGATGGCATAGACGCGCACCCCGGGGTTCTCCTTTTCGAACAGACGTGCGTATTCGGAGGTCAGCTCCTCACCGTGGGTTGTGTAAATCACCAGCGTCTTTTTTCCATCTCCACACGAGCTCAGAACTATCAGCAGCAGGACAACAGCTGCTTTCATCGCTATATTCACTTCAGAACTCCTGTTTTTTGCGCAAATATCGGTTCAAAACCATGCTCAGGTTGGGCCACAAAAAGCGTCTTGCATCCTTTTCCTGCGATATGACCCGAAAAATCAGTCCGGCGTTGTATGCTGCCGGCAGCAACAAAAAAAGCCGAGAAAAACTCGGCTTAAAATATCATGTGTGAACCAGGCCACCGTATCGGATCATCAGAGTGGACCAGAGTTAGCGGCTTGTTTGCGGCTCAAAAGTAAAATTGTATTTCTGGTAAGTATAAAGCCCCGGTCCGTCTTCCCTGATCTGCAGGATACGGTAGTAGATACGACCTCGCTCAGCAGGATGGTCCACAAAACGGTAGGAAAAGCCAGCAGTCCCGGCATCGAATCCATGCGCCGGAACATAACCAGCCTTGACAAAACCGCTGCTGTCCGTTCTTCGCTCGATCTGATAGCCCGTAATGCCTGTTTCGTCGCTGGCCTCCCACTCGACCAATACCGTTTCGGGGCCGAAATGCCTCACATCGATCGTGAAATTGTTTTGCACATTTTCGTAGCTGGTATATTCGGTCTTGATCGAAATCGGAACCCCGATTACGAGAACAAGAACGACCAGCAGAAATAATCGGCACTTACTCATAGGTATGGTCTGTAGCCTTAAAAATTCGTGAATTTTGCAAAATTCCATCTCACCCCGATGTTGCACACAGACGCATTGCATACGAGGCGAGCCAGTTTCGATCAAAAACGAACCCAAAGATAAGGCTTTTCAGGAAATAAGCAAGTTTTTTCGTATCAATACGACTGTTCCGGAAGCGAACGGCAGGCCAAGAAAGGTTGCACGACCAACCTGAGTGATTTCTTATTTTGAACAAAAGAAGCCGTTTGATATGGAAAGTTTATCTTTACCTGTCCCATAGGGTCTGAGTATCTCGTCCATACATTTGGGCTGAAGCCAGGTTTCACCGCAAAGACGCGAACTGCGCGAAGCGGTCTGGCTATCCATTTGACTCAGCAATGTTGCATTTTTTCAGCCAGACCGCCAGAACACAGCACGTGCCTGCACCAGAACGGTCATTCCGGTTTCCCCGCAGGGAAAGACCGGACTCTGGCACGTGCCCGAAAAGATGAGATTCAGGCACGGCGCTGCGCCTGGCCGGAATGACAGATGTCGGAATCTGAGCCGGGCATGGGTTGCTGAGTAAACTGGGCACCCGGGCATTTCTGCGAACGTCACCTTTTTTCCCTTTGCGCCCTTGGCGTCTTAGCGGTTCAAAAAAATGCACAGATGATATTGAAACTCAGCAACCGGAACGGTTCCATCGTTTCGGGTATGAGATCAAACGGGTGGGATACGGAAAAGCATCACAACGAACGTCCCCAAACTCTTGCCAGATCAATGCGGTACTGCGGAACGCAGGTGTATCATTTCACCAGCAAACTGACGCGCCGGTTGACGGGCAGGCCACGTCTGGTTTCATCTTCCGGTTCACGCAACCGGGTATCGGCAAACCCCACTGCGACGAAGCGCTGCGGTACAAGCCCGTGATCGATCAGATAGCGGATTACGCGAGCGGAGCGCGCTGTGGAGAGCTCCCAGTTCGATGGATAGATCGCGTTTTTTGACAGAGGCAGGGTATCGGTGTGGCCCTCGACCTGGATGCTGCGGTCGGCGACTTCTGGTGTACGAAATATGGCTGCAATAGCGTCGAGCACAGGCCCTGCCTCTTCCTTCAATTCTGCCCGGCCGGAGGCGAAGAGAATCTTGTCCTGAAAATTCAGCAGCAGGCCATCTTTGGTCAGCTCAACATCGACACTTTCCTGCAACTGATATTCGGCGATGAGCTGCTGGAGTTTTTCTTCCAGTTGGTGCAGAGGCATCTGGCGGCTCTCGCTGAAGTATTCCATGATCATCTCAAATTTGCTCTGATCAACCTGCGAGATGGCAAAAAAGAGCACAAAAAAAGCCAGCAGCAGCGTCACGAGATCGCTGAAAGAGAGCAGCCAGGGTTGATCATCAGCAGCAGGCTGCCGGCGCAGGAGTTCGGGCATTTCGATTTGCATGGCCTTACGCTGCCTTTCTGATTTTCCTGCGCGCGCCGCTGTCCGCTCGGCTGAGCTTGAACCGCTCGGCCGGACTGAGCAGAGCAGCGAGTTTATCGCGGACGTACACATAATTCTGCTTATCGTACATCATCAGTACAGCCTCTACCTGCAGGGTTTCGTGCAGCAGATTTGCCTCCGCACGCTCCTTGATCTTGGCAGCAATCGGCGCAAAAATCATATTGGAAAGAATCAGGCCGTAGAACGTCGTGGTCAGCGCGATCGCCAAACCGATGCCAACCTGCCCGGGCTGTTCCTGAAGTGTCATCAGCATATTGATCAGACCGATCAGCGTGCCGATCATACCAAAGGCCGGTGCGATCCTGCTCATGGTCTGAAACAGCTCGCTCTGCTTGTGCTCGCGGACCATTTTCCAGCGTACATGGTCTTCGAGAATAGCCCTGGCCTCTTCGCGCGTGTAGCTGTTCGCGAGCATGGACAAGCCATCTTTAAGCACCCACAAGCCATTGAGATTCTTAATTTTTTCGCTCAACGCCTGCACGCCTTCTTTCTGAAAAATCCGCACAGCCATGACGATATTTTCGATCGCCTTGACATTGTCGTGCACGCCGGAACGGAAGATGACAAAATAACTCTTGAACCCTCGCAGGACTTCCGGGAAAGGAAACGAAACAAAGGTTGCCGCAATGGTGCCGCCCAGCACGATAGCAAGGCCCTGCCAGTTGACGAAAACCTCGGGCTCGGCGTTGCCGCTCAGGATGCCGGCGATAACGAGAAACCCGCCGACGAGTATTCCGAATAGTGTAGCCAAAGTGATCTCTCCTCAAAAATTGAACGCCAGAACACAGCGTTGCGCCGGAACCAGCGGATATTCAGGGAATGATAAGAGCGTGGCCGGTGCTGCACAGGCACAGGCTGCCTTTTCCTCTTACTCTGCCGTGCGTACTGCATCCTTCTTGAACCGCGCCACCAGTTGCTTGATCTCATCGAGACCGGGGTTGATCTGCAGGGCGTTTTCCCACGCCCGTACAGCTTCTGCAACATCGCCGTTGACGAAATAGATCGACCCGCCCAGGGCATAAGCCGAAGCGGTCTCCTGTTTTTTCAGGGAAGCATTGAGCACGCTCAGCGCCTGTTCATATTTTTGCTGATAAAAGAGCTTCTGCGCCAGATTGATATCCCGGATGATGTCATCGGTGAGGTTCTCATCCGCAAAACGGAAGTCTCCGCGCTCCAGTTCCGTATTCAGGCTGTCGGCTGGTGGTGATGCAGGATCACCGGTGAGCAGGCTGTCGCCGTGGGTGATCTCAAGCTCTCCTTCGCCGCGTTTCAGCTCAAGGTTGAGATTGGTCTGCAGCGGGTCCAGCACCATTTCCACTTCGGTGTCGTTCTGCTTGAACCGTATGTTGAGGTAGGGATAGCTGACGGTTTTTTTCAAAACCGACCCGTCCAGCTCAGTGGTCATATAGTTCCGTTTTGCCGCGCTGGTGTCGGGCAGGTCCGCCACGAGTCGCTTCTCTTCCTGCACGTGCTGCACAACCGTCTCCTTTTTACCGGCACACCCGGCGAGCACGAGAGCGGAAAAGAACAACACACTGTATCGTTGTTGTCGAAAAGGCATGGCCTGTTCCTCTGCGTTTGAAAGTCTGGGAAGTAACCTGAAATTATATTTGACGTCGGGCCCGGCAGTCGGTTTATGATCCGTGGCTCAAAACGTGTACTGCAGCATGAAAATCTCATACTGCAAACCGTTGATGCGCATCTTGTAGGCAACCTGCCCCTGCTCCAGTGGTACGCCAAGAAATTCCTGTCCCATGATCAGATTGAAACCGGTGGAAAAGGAAAAATGCTCGCCGACATCGGTGCGCAGGCCCAGTCCGAGCCCAGTGACATCAGGCATATTCAGGGTGAAATAACGGGTCAGAGACAGGTAGAAGGACAGCCAGTCGCTGGTAGCACTCTTCCGGTTTTCGATCAGTGTGGAATAGATCAGCGAGCGCAGGTTATACGACACCGGACGGGCTGCCGAGATGCCGTCTTTGCCTTCGGCATAAAAGGAATTGCCGGCGAACTGATCACTGGACAGGCGGACACCTTCGTTCAAAAAAGACAGGCCGACACGCAGCTCATAGCGCAGGCGGCTTTTTTCCCAGAGATAATGAAAGACCCCCACATACAAAGACTGATGCGTGATCTTGCCGGAAAAATCTGAGCGCAGAGCCGTTTCTGCCGCAGCTTCCAGCTCGACGGGGAACACCTCGACACCGCCGATAAAAGAAAATTTGAACGGATTGTTTGAAGGCATACGCATCTGTTCATAGGCAGCGAAAGAGCCGGCCCAGAGGACTTCATTGGTGCCGGTGCGGTTCAGGCGCAGATCGAGCATCAGGGCTTTGTCCGGCACATAAGCGAGGTTGCCTTCGAAGTAGGCATCCACACGCAGGCTGCGGCTGACGCGCCAGAGCTCCCCCGGCGAGGGCAGCGCATTGATGATGGTAAAAGAGGTATCTGTCGAAGAAATCTTCAGCGTATTGAGCTCCGGCAGGGTCACAACTTTCGGCGTGTCGAGCTGGCGCAGTACTTCGACCAGCCGGTTGCGGAAGTGGTCGCGCAGAGGCGGTGGAAACCAGGCCTGGTCAGCCTGAATGCGGTACACCGCAACCCGGCCCAGAGTCGGGTCTATGGTGTCGATTTTTTTAGCGACTTCGTCGAGGACTTCCTCCATCAAGGCCAGCAGCAGGGTGTTGTTATCTTCAGCTTCCTGCCTGGCCGGGGCCTCTCCCGCACCGAAGAGTGCGACACAAACGACAGCGAGTACGAACATTTTATTGATCGATTTCATGATATCAGCTCACAATCCTTGTCTCATCCTGATTCCCGGGTTTATGATTTTCGCGCACAGCCCTGAGAACCTGCCTGCGGGCTCGGGCGACGTCATCTTCCGGCGCGTCCTGATTCGCCTCAATGCTCGCCTGTACCAGCTCGGCGAGTTTGTCCGGCAGTGAGGAGATAATCTTCCCGACGACTTCATCATCAACGCGCACCAGAGATTTGGCCAGAAGCTCGCGATCAACAGCAAAGGCGTACTCGCGCAGTTTTTCGCCGGGCAACTCGACAAAATCGTTGAAGGTCAGGAAGCGGCGGCGCACACGTTGGGCCAGGTCCATGTCCTGCGTCTCAATCCACGCCAGTGTTTCTTCCTGCTCCTGCTCGTCCATGGTTTCGAGAATATCGAGCAGTGCTTCGAGCCCGTTGGCGCGCACGAAACGCATTTTTTCCAGCTCCCGGGCACGCTCTGCAAGCTGGCGGGCAATTTTGCGGTAAACATCGCTGGGAATGCGCTCGATGCCGCCCATGGATGCGAGCAGTGAGCGGCGCGCTTCCGGCTCCATGGTTTTCAGAAGTTTTGCCGAGCGCTCCGGACGCAGTTGTGCCAGCACGATTGCTTTCACACCCGGCTTCAACGGTTTGATCAGATGCTGCAACTGGTCATCACTCATCTGGTAGAGGAATGCCAGCGCGTCTTCCTCCTCGGCATGTCTGCGCGCCTGAAGCGCCAGAAAGCGCAGGTCCTGATCGAACAGTTTGAGCAGGGCGAGACTACGCTCTTTTTGCTCTTCTTTATCCAGCCGGTCGAGCTCAAGCTGGATTGCCCCGGAGACTTCAGGCCCGAGATACGGCGAGAGCAGGTCCAACAGGCGCGGCGAAGCAGCCGCGAGCACGATTGCGGTATCGCGCACGCCCTGCTGGCCGTTTTTCTGCATCCACTGCTGAAAAACGCGCGCTGTTGCAGCCGGCGTTCCGACGATGGCGTCGATGGTGGCGGCTTTCATTTCTGTCAGCTCTGAACGCTGTTTTACGGCTTCAGAACGTTGCTTTTCCCGATCCCGGGCAGGGAGCGCATGTGCTGAAGCAGCAGGGGGATTTTCCGCATTTTCGCCCGCCGGGGGACGCAGATGCCGGACGATCGACCGCAAACCGAACAGGAACAGAGCGACCAGCAGAATAGCCAGGCCGGCAGCAAAAAAGTATGGAAACCAGGCAGACTGCGCGAGGGCGCTTTCCTCAGCCGGCTTCTGGAGTGGTGAAGCAGGCACTTCATCCTGCTGCTGAAGCTGATCAGGTTCCTGGGGCTCGGGCTTGACCGGAAAAGGCAATGCTTCGACGCGTACCCGGTCGCCGCGCGAGGGGTCTAATCCGGAAATCAAAGCCACCAGTTTGCGGATGAAGGTTCTGTCCTGTTCTGAAAAAGCATCATCCACCAGGACGGTGGTGCGGATTCTGTTGATAACAATACCAGCCGGCTGCTGAGCCGTGTCTGCTGTTTCTTCACGGGCTGAATTCGCCGAAGGCTGGTCCGGGACATAGGGCAACCCGGGCAGATTGGTGATATCGCGGCTGAGCAGCGCATCGGGCAGTTTCGGCAGATCAGCCTGTGGCGTGCGTTTCTCCAGTTCAACATCAGCCCGAACGACAAATTTATTGTGCGGGAAATATGCCAGCAGGGCATTTTCGAGGTTCCAGCTCAGGTTTGCCTCCATCGAAGCTTCCAGGGCTTCGACAGAGTGAGCGGGGTAAAGTCTGCTCTGGGCCGGGAGAGCCGGCGGAAGAATATTCCAGACCAGCAGCAGGAGAACGACTGGTTTGACTGTCCTTTTCACGAGTTCCATCCTGTTCTGTATTTGGTGAAATATACAGGGGATATCGGAACCAGAGGACAACTCTTGACTGAGGAGATGATTTTTCACCGTATGAATCGGACCTGGCGAGGCATCCTCATCGTGGGGGTGGTGACCAGCGCTGAGGGTGTAGCAGGCAGGCGAGGCCTGAGAGGTGCAAAGCGGAAATTTCAGGGTTTGCGGTTTGTCCCTCGTACCTCCTGTGCCCATTCCGGCTGTGTGCACCGGCACAAGGTCCGCATGTAGGCGACCAACGACCGGATTTCCGCCGCGCGCAAAGTTTTTCCCCATGCCGGCATGAAGGGATGCTTATCCAGAATCATGCCGCCGGCGGCGATGCCATCGAACAGGGTATCGTCTGCCCTGGGCGCCATGGCCGCTCTGTCGGCATGGGCGGTTGGCTTCACGGGTAAAAAGGAGGCGTTAAAGCCGTCTCCCTGCCCCTGAAGCCCATGGCATGAGGCACAATAGGCACGATAGAGTTCAGGCGCTGAGCGGGGATTTTGCGGGTAAAACCAGGGGGTGAACTCCGGCAGACTCTGAGCTGTGGCTGGCCCTGTTTTGTGGGTGAGATATCGGACCAGTGCTTCCCTCCTGCCCGCCGGCATGGGGTGCGCAGGCATAGCGCGGTGGCCCAAAACCGCCACAGGATCGCGAAGCAGAGCGGCGATAATAGCAGGCTGCAAACGAGAGCCAACCGCTGAAAGGTCCGGCCCGACACGGCCTCCGCGGCCATCGAGTTGATGGCAGCCGAGACAGGACAGTTTTTCGTGCAGCATTTTTTCGATTTTCCGGCGGGCGAATGGCGATAACGGTGCAGGCACGTCCGCGTTCGATTCCTTTTCCGGCTTCAGAAAAGTGAGTATTTCGCGGACTTCTTCGTCATCGAGATGAAAGTCAGGCATGCGGCTACCGGAACCGGGGAAATAGCCTGCAGGACGCACGACCGTGGGCTTCTGCAAAAAATCTGCGAGCCAGCCGGAGCGCAAACGCCCGCCGGCACCTGCCAGCGGCGGGGCATTGTACTGCCATGGCGCTTCGAGACCCTTCAAACGGTGGCACGCGAGGCAATTCTGGCTCAAAAACAGCTTTTCCCCAAGCTCAGCCGTTGCGTTGGGGAACGCGGTTCGCGCCTGCCGGAAGAGTTCTTCGTCCTCTCTTCGCTCATCTTTGCCGCGCGCTGCGAGAAAACGGGCAATCTCCGTAATTTTCCGCCGCGCCCCCGGCAGGCGTTGCTGCAGGGTTCCGCGTGTCGAATCTGCGGTAAAAAACAGCGCCGGCATGACAGCAGCAGAAACGCCGTAAAACTGAGGCTGAACGAGATAATTTTGCAACCAGTCCTGCTGCAGCCGCCGGCCCATGCGCGTGAGTTCGGCTGCAGTTCCGGCGCCTGTGCCGTCGAGGGTATGGCACTGCAGGCATCCTGTCTGGGAAATGAGTTCAGGGGTGGGAATTTTCTCATCGGTATCCGCAGCCTCAGAGATGGCAGCAAATGGCCGCCGGGATGGGTCGGATTTCTGTTCCTGGAGAAAAAGCGTCACTGCCAGGGCCTGTTCTGCGGAAAAATTGAAATCCGGCATGCGGCTGCGGCCGATATGGACGCGAATCTTTTCAGGCTGCTGCAGGTAGCGGAACAGCCATGCGGGCTGATATCGTTCACCGGCAAAAGTCAGGTCCGGGGTTTTACTGCGGAAATTCTCTTCCACCGGCACGCCGGGGTGGCAGCCCCCACACCCCAACTCTGCCAGCAGATTCTGGCCGGCTGCAGGGGGCGGCGCCACTGCTGAGAGCAGAACGGATATCACTGCCCAGGCTGGTTGTCGGATGGTATTCATGGTTGATAGTTCACTACAAAAAAGTCGCGGATGATCTTCTTCCTGCGCAACTCCGTGCCTTTGCGTTTGGCCTGTTCTTTGGTGGCAAAGGCGCCGACACGGATTTTATACCAGCCGCCTTTTCGTGCTGGTGCAGCCAGGACGGCATCGAGACCGGCCTTTTTCAGCCGGCGCAGTTCTTTTTCCGCACTGCTCCGCTTCTTGACCGCAGCCACCTGCAGAGCAAAACGGGTATTCTGTGGAATGACCTTTGGCGCTGCGGCCGCGGCCTTTTCGGTCTCGCTCTTTGGAGCCGGCAGAAAGAGATAGAGCACCAGCAGAAAGACAGCAGCAGCAAGAGTATAATAAACATAACGCCGGTACAGGACAACGCGCTGCCACAGTTGTAAAGCCTGTTGCTGCACCAGAAAAACAAGCCGTGCTGCGCGGCCGCTCAGGCTGCGGCTTTCCTGCTCTATTTGATCCTGCTCCCAGCGGGCGATATCTTCGGGCTGAAACTCCGTGACAACGGTGCGGAGTTTTTCGGCCAGTTCTCCGCTCAGGCCCAGGGCCACGACAGCCTGGTGGCACCTGTACAGCTGGCGATCGATCTCCTGTCTCCTGTCTTCAGGCCCCTGCTCACGGGCCGCCAGATACAACCAGCAGGCGAAGTCATCATGCCTGTCTGCCCGCAACACCTGCGGCAGACACAGTGCGATGATCTCTGCTGTCATGCTGCTGCCCTGCTGCAGTGCCTGTTTGTAAAAATACTCAGCACGGAAGTGGGTCTGCCGGTCTTTGAGATAGTGTGCGGCCATGTAGTGAATGATATCGCGGTCATCCGGCCTGTGTTCATGCAGGGTTTCGGCGAGATCGACAAGGGACAGCGTGAGAACGGGCTGGCGGAGCAGAAACTGTTTGAGGGCGATGAAGGCATCCTCCTCGCGAATCCCGCGCTGCAGACAGTGCAGCAGCACGCGGCGGTAGCGGGCGGAGGCGACGTTCAGGCGATAAAAATCGAAATAGCGACGCAGAAGATTGTTGCGCAGGGTCTCTTTCTGGGCACGGGACAGCAGCCCGCCGCTGAACAAGCGATCGAGCCAGGTAAAGACCTCACTCAGCCGGTTGGTTTCATTACTCTGCAGAAAATACCAGCCCACGCGGTCCAGCGCTTCGAAACGCCGGCGGCCGATGAGATTGAGCAGGAGGTGAATGGTCAGCAGAAGCACCACCCAGCTCAGCAGAACAACCGGCACATCGCGGAAGTAGGTTTGCGGGAAGACGAGTTCATGCAGCACAAAAAGCACGGCCAGTGCAACTGGTGGCAGTGCGACAAAACTGATAAATAGACGCAGGGCAAGACTGTTCATAATCATGGTCGGGTTTGACAGGCGTATCAGCCGAAATGGGGGGCGGCTTACTGGCCTTTCTCCCGTTTCTTCTGAATTTTCTCAATTCTTCCGGCTGCTTCGCGGGCCTTTTTGTGCTCGGGATAATTTTTCAAAACCAGGTCATAGCAACCGAGGGCGCTTTCCAGATCATTGGCTTTGTTCTCATACAACCGGCCGGCCTTGACGAGCAGGTCAGGTGCCTTGTTATACGTCGGGAAAGCTTCAACGATCCGGACGTATTGCAGCGCGGCATTGACGTAATCCTTGAAACGGCGTTCATATAGATAAGCTGCCTCTTCCAGGGCTGGAATCGCCCTTTCATCATCGGAATAGTTGTCCGCAATCTCGAGGTAGGTGGCGATGGCACCGGCATAATCTTTTTTCTCATCTGTCTGGATTTCTGCAACCTGCAGCAAAGCATCGACAGCATACGGAGAGTCCGGGTACTGCTTGACGACACTGCGGTAGGTCACCATGGCAGCATCGGGCTGCTTGAGTTTTCTCTCTTCTACTTCAGCCAGCAGGAAGAGCGCACGCGGCGCAACAGGACTTCTGGGCTGCTCAGATACGATCATTTTGAAGACCTCTGCAGCGTCTTCCGGCTTGTCGAGTTTTTTGTACAACAGCTCCCCCCGCCGGAAACGTACATCAGCGAGCTGGGGGCTCAATGGAAAAACACTCTCGAATTTAAACAACAGCGCGGCAGCCTGATGCTGTCTGCCGGCACGCAGATACATCCCTGCCTGCATGGCCAGCATTTTATCACCGCGGTCATCGTCCGGGAAACGCGTCAGCCAGGAGCGCGCTTCACGCAGCAGCCAATCGTTCAGGGAACGGATATCCAGAGCATACAACGCCTTGACCAGAGCAAACCGCCGGCCCGCATCACTCTGGCCATCGCTGCCGTTCATCAACGCGAGTACAGCGTCAGCGTTTTTCTTAAAACTTTTCTCCTTAGCCACCAGGGCACGCACACGATCTCTGGCCACATCCAGGTCTTCAAAATCGGGATACAAAAACAACAACTTCAAATATGAGGCTATGGCCTCAGGTCGCTTCCGCTTCTCGGAATAGACCTCAGCAAGCATCGCCTGCACGCGTGGCGCATATTTGGAGAACGGAAACGTTTGATGAAAACTCTCCAGTTCCTCGATCAGCAGGGTGTAGTTTTTTTTCTCATGCTGGTCGTAAACATTTTTCAGCCAGTCAAAAACACGATCATCCTGCACGCCGGACTGCGGCTCCGGAACAACCACAGCACCCGGCGAGCCCGGGGCTTCCTGAAGCAACAGCAACACAGCCAGAATGATAATCTTAGCCAGTACAAACTGTCTTCTGCTTCTGCCATTTTCCATGCCGGTACCCTCGTAAATTTGAATTCACCAAAAACGAAAATCGTTTTCGCGCTGTGCACTCCTGATGTCTTATCAAGGTCCGGATAACATAGGCAACACGGAAGAAAATTAAAAGATAATTGTGACATCTTGGGATTATCCATTTAACTCATCCAAGCAGGCCTTGCGCAGGGAGCCATCCCCGGTATTCCAGCCACAGAGAAGCGGTGTGACGAGAGGAAGCGGGGAAGAAAAACGTGACAAAACATCAACAAACCTTCAGCCCTATCGGATCAGTCACGATCAGTAAAACAGACCCGGACGAAGCGAGTGCGGGCTCGCAGAAGCACACTCGCCTACAGCGTCACACTACTGAAGCGAAGCGGAGTGTCTGAATCTCCCCGGCATGGATGCGGCTTTTGGGGCAGGTGGTATTTCCTTGCGCTGGTGACCTGCCGCAGGAGCGGCAAGAGGGCGTCACACCGCAGGAGCGGTGTGACGAGAGGAGACCTGGACGAAGCGAAGCAGTGTGCCGGCAAATCCCCGGCGTGGGTGCAGGCTTTTGGGGAGCGGTATTTCGTTTCGCTTGTGGACTGCCCCGCCGATGCGGGGCAACTGGGGCGTTACACCGCAGGAGCGGACGTTACACCGCGGGAGCGGACGTTACACCGCGGGAGCGGTGTAACGAGGGCTTTTCAGATATCGCGCTTTCTCTGTGCACTGTGCTTCTTCTGAAAGCAGAGTGCATGCGCAATCAGCAACCGTCATTCCAACCTCCGGAGAGTACCACAATGTCACATCTTCAGCTCAGCAGCAACCGGCTCCCGACCAACCGCCGGTCGGCTACACGAATTCAGACCTGGCGTATCCTGTCCTTTTTGAAAGATGACAGCTGGCACATCGGCTATGTCAAGGACATCAGCGAAACGGGCGTACAGATCATCTGCAGCACGCCGCTCTCTCCCGGCGAAAAAACGGCAATCCTGTTCGAAAATATCGAGCATCTCTGGAATATCATCGTGGAGGGGACGGTGGTGTGGCAGAAAAATTATCATGAGGACCAGGATCACCGGAACACAGAACCGACGATGGGGATTGAATTTTTCCAGCGTCTGCCGGTTGAAATCACCCGCTTCGCGCGTGTAAAAATGCGCATGGCCGAATAGAGCGACCGCACTCCTGCACAGGTGCCGGGTGTTTCACTGATACTGCGTCCAGGGGTAGAGCAGGTTGAGGGCCATAGTGAAAATCGGGCTGAATACCGAATCAAATACCTGCCAGGCGAGCAGGATACCGAGCAATGAAAACATGGGATTGTGGGAAAACTCCGCAAACCTGCGCGCTGCGCTCTCGCTGAGAAACAATCCGACAACCGCATTGCCATCCAGGGGCGGAACAGGTAATAAATTGAAGAAACCCAGCAACAGATTGAGCGCAAAAGTAATGCTCAGAAAACTCGCCATCGCTCCCCAGAAACCCGCCTGATGGGCTGCGACCACCGTCGTATAGTTGACACTCTCCGGATTATAAAAATAACCCGCAGCGATACCTGCATGGATCAGAGCCGCGGCTATGAGCACCAGCACGAAATTCGCGACCGGGCCGGCCAAAGCCATCCATGCAGCCCGTTTCGGATAGCGGTCTGCCCACACCGGATCATAGGGCGCACTGGCCCAGCCCAGCATCCAGCCACTGAGGATAAACGACAGAAACGGAATGACAACCGTGCCCACAGGCTCACGCTGCATGTGCGGCAAAGGGTTCAGGCTGACTTGTCCGGCCATGGCAGCGGTATCATCACCACCGATTTTCGCAGCAAGGGCATGAGCAGCTTCGTGACAGGTAAGCGCAAACAGGAAACAGACGTACCAGATCGGTCCGAGGGCCAGGATATCTGAGGTCATAATCTACCTTTTGGGTTACAGCCTGAAGAACACCGTTTGTGAAAGAATCGGGCTGAATGTGGCTATCGTCCGGTAAAGCCCGATACTTATAAGCCGCTTGGCAGGCTTCACACACTGACGGAAAAATAAAACACAACATCTTTATTTATAAAGAGTTAGAAAATTGCGCTGAATGTATGAAATTTGCCTGCAAAAGTCAAGAACAGGCATTCAGTCGGCGCCTACACTGAGCTGGAAACTCCAACATGGCACCGAAAAACGCTGGAGGGGAAACATACATCCCCGCCCACTCCATACGCCTGGCTTCTGAAAACGCCTGCCGCTCATCACCAACGCCAGAAAAATGTTACACTTTTTTCTAATTTCAACAAAAAAAACAGACCTGCTTCTTCCGCATTCCAGTGCAAAAACGCTATAGTACTGAAGACAAGACAGCCTGAAAATTCAGATATGTATAAATTCCGCTCGATCAGATTTATTTTGAAACAGCGTGACGCCTGCGCAGATCGATTCCCGGCTCAGCGCTGCTCAAGGATAACAGGCTTTCGGGGCAGGCGGCATCCCGCTTCGTCTATGTACTGCCGCAGGAACGTCACACCGCTGGAGCGGTATGACGCGTGCAAGATGAGAGTACTGAACAGACTTGCTGTTGTTTTAAAAATGTGTTCGTGCAGAGAACGTATCCAAAAGAGATTCCTGCGCACAAGATAAAATGTACACCGACCGTCCACTCCGGCCGGGTGGATCGATTTACTAGGGAGAGTAACTAATGAAGAAATTCGTCGTGGGGCTGCTGGTTTTCGGCATGGGCTATTTCAGTGTTATGCCGGCAGTACTGGCTGTGACGCAACAGGGGAGGCGCATCGTTATCGCCGTGGTTGACTTCAAGAACAACAGCGGCAACCCTCAGCTCGATAACTTCGAACAGGCCATCCCGGAAGCACTGATCACCAACCTTGCCCGCAATGAACGCATCGAAATCGTCGAACGCACCCAATTGCAGAATGCCCTTTCAGAGCTGCAACTGAGCATGTCCGGCATCGTCGATGCGCGTACGGCTGTGGAGGTCGGCCGTGCAGTCGGGGCAACGGCGATCCTGGTCGGCAGTTTTCTGCAGATCGAAGGGCGCATTCAGATCAACGCCCGCCTGATCGATGTGCGCACCAGCCGGGTTTTGAAGGCAGCAGGGGTTCGCGGGCGCAGCGGAGCGGAAATCTTTGAACTCATGGACAGACTGGCCGCTTCCATCGAAGCGCGCCTGTTTGGCAAAAGTGTTCCGCAGACGCAAAACAGAACGTCAGTAAACGGAGCATCGCGCCAGCGCAGTAACGCGAATGCTGCTGAAAAGTCCGGTGGTTCGTTTCTCAGCTCACCGATCTTTTGGGGTGCCATGGCGCTTGGGGCCGGAGCCGGGGCTTTCCTCGTTTTGGGGGCTACGGAAGATGAACCAGCCAAAACCGCGGTGACCATCACCATTTCTCTGCCCGACAGATAAACCCGGGAAAAGCATCCCGATGCATGCGCGATTCATCACATCACGCAGGGATAGCGGAATAAATACCAGAAACCGAAAAAAAGAACAAATGATAACCATCATGGAAACAAGGCGTTATAATGAAACGGACTTTGTATAACTCCCTGATCATAACAGGCATTTTCCTGCTCCTGCACAGCTGCGGACGCCTGCCGGGTTCTGCTTCGCGCAGCACGCAGGTCAACCTCGAAATTGATATCTCAGAAAAAGCTATTGGAAAAATTTCACCGGGCAAACAGATCGCCGGGCCTGAGACAGTGATCATCACAGTCACAGCACCTGATATCACCGATCCCATCGTCGTTACAGCAGGTATCATCGGCCGCCGTGCGCAGGTGGATGTGGATGTTCCTCAGGGTGAATCGCGAACATTTACGCTGGAAATCACCGGGCCACGTGGCTTTATCTGGTACACCGGCACAAAGACGGTGGACCTGACCGAGCAGCAACTGAGCATGGCAATCCGCGCAGTAGATGCGTGGACAGATGCCGGCAATTCGTCCCTCGACCCGGCGCAGATCACCAACGTTGTCTGGGCCAGCGCTATAGACGCTGCTTTTGCTGAGGAAATCGATTTGCCACCCGACGAGGAGGTGTATTTCTGGGGGCTGGCTTTTTACATGGGTGCAGGAGAGATCAAACCCGATGAATACGAAGTTGCGGCCTACATTGGCAACCTGGCAGATGGTTCAGCACAGCAGTTTGTTTCCGGAAATCCGGCGCTCACCGCAGAACAGTGGAACACCATCCCGATCAGCTGGAATGATGAAGAGGCCGCGTTGATTTCCGGAAAAATCAACATCGGCCTGATCTACAAAACCGATCTCGGCCAGCCGCGGATCGGCTATGAACCGAAGAATTCGGCAAAGACCTGGTTTTTCTCGCCCAGCTCCGGCACCTGGCTGAATGTGGCCAATGATCTCTCCTCGATCAATCCCGGTGCTCTCGCTGTGCGCGCGCTCTTTTTACGGCGTACCCTGCCTGCGGCGGATCCGCAGAGTCTGATCGCCATCTCGCCTGATGGCACTGTAGAAAAATGGCCGATCACTCACGGGCAGATTTCCAGCCAGACCCTGCACCAGGTGCGCTGAAACCGGCTGCAGTTTACAGCGCAGATGACACACTTCAGCCTCGCTCGCTGCGAGGTGTTCTGTCAGAAAACTTCTATGAACAACAAACCCCGGCCGCCATCGTCCTCAACGATGCAGCCGGGGTTTGTTGTTTGCGGTGGCAGGGGCAGTTATGTGAGCATACAAGTGCGGGCGACAAAACGTTCGTAGTGCACGCTTTAGCGTGCCTGAAACCCGCCAACCTTCCGGGAGTACCGGAGTACCCCCGGAATGGATGCTGGCTTCCAGAGCCGCGAGTATCCCGCATCGCTCGTGGGACTGCCCCGCGGAAGCGGGGCAACAGGAACGTCTCACCGCAGGGGCAGTATGAGAGAATATGAAGAAAAGCCTTTACGCTTTTGCCATCTCAGATTTCATCATTTTGCAACAACCAGCCCCATTTGCTCAAGATCCGTGTGCAAAAGGCCGAAACCCGGAATTCACCTCCCCTCGGTCTGCGCACATGCCGGATGGTCGGTACACAAAGGTAATGTACAAACCCAATACTTCACACGTCGCACACCACGCACGAGTATCGGGTTTCTTCATTCTGACTAAGGACGACTCGCATGGACGCGATGACCCACACCCGGATGGAATCTGAACCGACTACGCTATCGACAAGGAGCCGGCAATGCGGTTTGTGCAGTTATCCGCTATCATCACTCTCGTTTTCCTCATCCAACCTGCACCTTCTTTTACCCAGGACCTGAAGTTTTCAGACATCTCCAGAGCCGCAGGCATCGCCTCGCCGCTGGACACAACGGGTTACGGCCATGGTGCCAGCGTCGCTGATTTCAACAACGACGGCTATCCGGATATCTATCCGGCGATGTATGAAATATACAACCCGCTCTACCTCAACAACCACGATGGCACCTTCAGCAATCAGGCTTCTGCCTGGACAGTTGGCGGCAAGAAAGCCTGGCTCGACCGTGGCATTGCAGCCGCGGATTATAACAATGATGGCAACATCGATATACTGCTCAACAACGCCTGGGAGCCCAGCGCCCTGTTCCGCAACGACGGCTCGTCATTCACCGACGTAGCCACAGATCTGTGGATCAACTTCCGCGGACAGGCTCAGGGTGTCCTCTGGTTTGACATGAACAACGACGGGCTGCTGGACCTCTTTTTCCCGAGTTACAGCTCCGAGTCCGAGCTCTACGTTCAACGCAGCGACGGCAAGTTCGAAAACCGCACAGGTGCAGCCTGGCTGGGAAACACCAAATACGCGATTTCCGCCATCGCCGTGGATGTGAACAACGACGGATTTCTGGATATGTTCGTCACCCGGGGCGAGGGTTACAGCAACCTGCTGCTGATCAACCGCAACGGCTCCACCTTCAGTGATGAAGCCGCGAAACGGGGTATAAGCGACACCAGCGCTCATGCCCAGGGCCTCACTGCCGGAGATTTCGATAATGACGGCGATATCGATATCTACGTCGCCAATGCGACCGGCACCAACATGCTCTACCGCAATAACGGCAGCGGTTATTTCCGCGACGAAGCCTGGAATCTCGGCGTCGGCGACTGGCATCGATCTCTGGGTGCACACTTTGCTGATTTTGACAACGACGGCTGGCTGGACCTGTATGTGGTCAATTTTGGCAGCAACCGCCTGTATCACAACCAGGGGGATGGCAGTTTCCGCGAGGCAAACTCCAGCGGTGCGGGCGGCCAGTCATTCTGGGCCAGCTATGGCTCCGCAGTAGCGGATTTCGATCAGGATGGCGATCTCGATATCTTCTTCACCAACTCCGGCCAGGAGAGCACGCTCTTCGACAACCAGACCGAGGCGGGGAACTGGATCGACATCGCCCTCGAGGGCAGCCGCAGTAACCGGGACGGTATCGGCGCCAAGGTGGATTTCTGGGCCAACGGGCGCATCCATCACAACCAGATGCGCGCTTCGGACGGTTTTGTTTCAGGTGCAATTCTGCCCATGCACTTCGGGCTGGGCAGCGGCACCTACGCAGACAGCATCATCGTGCGCTGGCCTTCGGGCACGGTGACGAAGCTGTTCACCGTTGATTCTAACCAGAAAATTCTCGTCAAAGAAGAAGGCACGACGACCTACAGGCGCTTTGAAATCAACTTCAGTGAGGCGCAGGACAGTGGGCTAGACAGTTTCGCGCTCACCGGTGATATCGCTGTCATCGACATCGACCGGGATGAACGTCCGGATATTTTCGCCACCGGCAACCGGGGCAGCGAGTTCTTTCTCCTGCGCAACGAAGGTACCGGCCGCTTTGTGCGCAGTGACAGCAGCTTTGGCCTGACAGCACCCAGAAGCTCTGGTGTCACATCTTTCCTTTTTATCGATTTCGATGCTGATGGCGACAGTGACCTGCTCACGGCCGAGACCCAGTCTGGCCAGGCACAGCTCGCTTTGTACAGATTCGATGCAGGGAAATTTTTCAGGGACACTGATGTTCTTCTGCCGCAAATCGAAGCCGACAGCGTGCACTTCATGTTTTTCGGACAGATCGATCCGGATGGCATCGATGACCTGTTCCTGATCGCTGGCGCGCAGCGCAGAGCCCTGATTTTCCTCGGTAACCGGCAGGGTGGATTCACCCAGTCACAGAGTAGTGCTTTCCTGCCCGAGGGAATCGGCAACAGCCGGCTCGTCGATTTTGACCGTGACGGCGATGTCGATTTGTTTCTCGAACGCAATGGCGTAGTTGAGCTGTATGACAACCGCAGCGGTGAATTCAGCCGTATTTTCCCCCCTGGCCTGCCGGCTGGCAGCGCCCTCAAGTCCTTTGAGATCGCGGACATGAATTCCGATGGTCTCCCCGACCTGCTGATCAGCCAGACCAGCAGTCCGGCCTATGCCATCTATACGTATGACGGCAGCAGCTTTGGTAAAACCTGGGAGCAGGAAGCTGCCGCAGAAGTGCCGGTCTCTGATATTGCCGCAGCTCTGGTTCTCGATCTGGAGAATGATGGCGATCTGGATATGATGCTGCCTTCGGCGCAAAATAAATTGCATGCCAACCAGGGGGATGGTACGTTCCGGCCCATCGACAACTCGCGTTCCGGCCTGCCTGCTGACCTGCCCGGTGCACGCCACACCCTCACGCTCGACAGCAACGGCGATGGCCTCACCGACGTGCTTTTTATCTCAATGGAGGGTTCGGCCTCCCTGTTCAGAAACGCTTTCAGCGACGCTCGCAACTGGCTGAACGTCCGCGTCGCAGGCCACAACGGCCGCATGCCGGCTGCAGGTGCCGTCGTCCGGCTGCTGGCAGAAGACGGCCAGCCCGTTGCTCTGCGCATGCTCGACGCCGGCAACAGCAACGGCCGCCAGCAGAGCTCCCTGCTCCATTTTGGTCTCGGAGATCGCGACCGGGCCGACCTTGTCATCGATTTCCCCGGCGGCCAGAGCAGAAGTTTCACCGCCGTCCCCTCACGCCAGCTCTTTGACGCTGCCCTTGACCGGCCAGTCGTCACGATCATTTCTCCGCAGGATCAGAGCACGGTTTATGGCGACAGTATCCGGGTTCACGGTGCGGTTTGGGATGCAACGATCAGCACGGTCTCGATCAACGGAGTGGGTGTTCCGGTGCTGGGTGGGGAGTTCAGCCATGTGCTTGCTGTAACAGCAGGGATGACCAGTCTGACAGTTTCAGCGACTGACAGCCAGGGCAGAGAAAGCCGGGCCAGCATCGAAGTAGTGGTGGTGGAAGACCGCACCCCGCCGGCGCCTGCCGATATTCTGCTCATGCCCGTGCTGCCGCGCGTGGTCATGCAGGTGAGCACGGACGAGCCGGTGCGCCTGCTGCTGGAATATGGCTCGAAACAGCGGGCGACGCAAAAATTCTACGCGACGACTTCCATCGTTCTCGATGATCTCGAATCCGACTCGATCTATTCCGCGCGTCTGACCCTGACAGACAGAGCCGGCAATACCACGATACAGGAGCTGAAGCGCTTCATGCCCTATCCCGCACAGTTTCGTCTCAGCCTGCCGGCCGGAGCCTTTGCCCCACAATCCGGTCACTCCATAGCCGGCCAGGCAGGGACAGAGCTGCCACCGGGTGACAGCCTGACTGCCGCGGTGAGCATCCCTGAAGACGATACCTATTTTGTTCTGCTCGACAGTGAAAGCCGTCTGAATACGCAGGTTCTGCTGAAAATCGGTGATTCTGAGCGCATGCTGGCGGTTGGGAAAGATGACCTCTCCCCTCGCCTGGCACGCTTCACCCTGCCTGCCGGCGAGTATGATCTGATCTTAAAAAATGCGGCCAGCGACAGCAGTGGCCCGGATGTGTTGAACATCCGTGAGGTGACGATACTGGGGCCGGATGCCGGTGACATTCTGCCTCCTTTGCTTGTAAATCTGAATACCGAAGTCCTCTCCCCTACCTCGTTGCGCCTGCGCTGGCAAACCGACGAACCTGCTGCAGGCAGCGTAATTTACCGGCTCCTCGGAGGAGCAGATTCCCTGCAGACCGATTTCGGTTTTGCTGCCGAACAGGATATCGTCCTGGAAAATCTCTGGCCGGACTCGACATATCTCTACACGATTTCTATGCGGGACAGTGCCGGGAACAATGAAGTTTATGCGGGCAACAGCTTCTTCATCGCTGTCAAAAGCGATTCTGTCCCCCCCGAACTCTCCGGCATTTTTGCTCTGCAGACAGGCAAGCGCAGCTTTCGTTTCAGATGGAAAACCGATGAACCCAGCCGTAGCTGGGTTGAGATCAACGGTGCCGGCAGCGCTCTTCGCAGCGATATCAGTACCAGGTATTCGCGGCTGCACGAGCACACCATCACGGCGCCAGAGGCAGAAGGCAACTACACCGTGCGCCTGCTGGCCAGAGATTATGGGGGCAATACCGCTGCGGCAGATACGAGCCTGCTGCTCCCGGATGGTAATTTTATCGCTTTTTTCGAGGCCGGAACCGTGCAGGAGCGCACGGGTGGGACGATAGCGGAAAACGGCGGCTGGCTGGCGCACTCTGCAGGCTATCTCGGGCAGAGCATCTCCCTGCCGGATAGCGGGAACTACCGCCTGCGCTTCGCGGCACGCAGCCTGGCAACCGGTGCTTCGCCGCAGGTAACCCTCTCAGCCGGAGGTGATTCGCTGGCAACCTTCGCGGTCGCAGGAGACAGCCTGCAACGTTTTGCCGCCCAAATTTCTCTTCCGGCTGGTGACTCCGATCTCCGCCTGGCGTGGCAGGATGTGAACCCGGCAGACAGCTCAGCCTTTCTTCAGATTGACTGGCTGGATGTCAATAAATTACCTATGACAACGGGTGTCGTGGACGGACAGCAGCTGGCTGTGCCAACGAATTTCCAGGTCTCTGCCGCCTATCCCAACCCATTTAATCCGAGTACGGCGATCAAAATTTCTGCGCCTGAGACGGCAAAAATACGTGTGTTGATTTTCAATATCACCGGACAAATCATTTTCAGCCGGGAACTCGGGAGAGTGAATGCAGGAGAGTATGTCTTTCGCTGGAATGGACGCGATGATAAGAACAGAGTCGCAGGCAGCGGCGTGTATTATGCCCGAATCGAGATACAGAGCGCCAAAGGGATGGAATTTTTCGTGCGCAAACTCAGTCTGCTCAAATGACCGGAAAATTTACTTACAGAAAAAGCCCGGCAGCGAGCTCGTTGCCGGGCTTTTTTGTTCCGATCAATTCTCATGCCCCCCTTGCGCAGATAAGACACTCAGCCTCGACTCCCCTGCATCGGAGGCTGGTCACGGTCGCCGGGGCGGCGCATGCGTGCGCGCGAAAACTGCCACAGCAACAGGACAACAAATGTCAGAATGACGAGCACGATCGTGACAGGATAGGGTTCAAACTCAAACCAGCGCTCATACTGGCTCTGATTTTGTGGAGAAGCTGAGAGCGGGGAAAACAGGGCGAGAGAAAGCAGCAGAGAAAAGCCCGGATAACTGGCAGCAAAAACGCGGAACAGCCCTCGCCGGCGTGCTGATGATGGAAAAAATCCGGATGATTTCAGCGAGGGTCTTCGGGGGGGCACTTCAGTACTGTTCATGCAAAAATCCGAAATTGTTCAACATGACGGATTGACGCCGGCACAGCCGGTAGAAAACAGTAGCGAAAAGCGCTTTGAATTGCAAGCAGATTTTACTGCCCTGCCGCGTTAAGGTGCAACCAGGACGGCAGGCAAAGAGGCCACCGGAGACCTGAATGGTGCTGTAAAATAGTCCACGATGTTGTCCTGATTGGGAACAAGAGTTAAAACCCTGCGGAAGGAAAGCATGAATCGTCTGGCCGCTGCATGTAAATCGTGGCTACTGTTCCCTCCGCAGGGTGATTGTACCTCAGGCTGGTTTCAGGGCTTTTCAGGCGGCGAATTCCTCGCGCTATTTGATCCGTACCAGCTCGATTCTCCTGTTGGCCCGCCGCCCTTCTGCAGTTTCATTCGGCGCGATAGGGTTCGCTTCGCCATACCCTGTGCAGATCAGGCGTGCCGGCTCGACTCCTTTACTGATCAGAAAAGCACGCACGCTGTTGGCCCGGCGCAGGGACAGGCGCAGATTGCTCTCCGCATGGCCGCGGTTGTCTGTGTAACCGCGGATTTCCAGCGAGATATCCTGCTCCTGTTTGAGAATACGCGCGATCTTTTCCAGAATTTGATAACTGGTGCTGCTGAGCCGATCCGAGCCGCTGTGAAAACTCACGCCTTCCATCACCCGGCGCTCCCCGATGCGCAACCAGGGCAACGTGTCCGGCGCGCCGTCGTCGTCCTGATAGCCGTTGACAGTTTCGGGATGATTTGGGGCTGCATCTTCAACGTCCGGGATGCCATCGCCATCATTGTCCGGATCGGGGATACCATCCTGATCCTGAAAACCATCCTTGTCTTCAGCTACATTGGGTGCGGCATCGCGCACATCAGGGATACCGTCGCCATCATTGTCCGGGTCCGGCATGCCGTCGCTGTCTTCAAAATCATCGAAATCCTCGGCATGATCCGGTGCTGCATCCTTGCTGTCCGGAATGCCGTCGCCATCGTTATCGAGGTCCGGAATGCCGTCATGGTCTTCAAATCCATCCATGTCCTCGGCTTCATTCGGTGCCGCATCCCGCAGGTCCGGAATGCCGTCGCCATCATTATCCGGGTCAGGCGCGCCATCGTGATCGGCGAAACCATCGAAATCTTCCGGGTTGTACGGGTCGCTGTCCTCGGAATCATAGATACCGTCACCATCTTTATCCGCGTCACTTTTGAAGTGATACATGAAACTGAGGTTGGCGTTGAGAAAACCGTCGGCATCGTTGCGGGCCACACGACCGTCGAGGCCATCGGAGAAGGCGTAGTTGTAGTTTCCGGAAAACTGCACCGACCACCTGGGCGTGAGCAGAATTTCAACCCCGGCACCAAACAGAGCGACTTCTTCCCATCCCTGGAACTCCTGCCCATCCTGACTTTTCAGCGGGCTGGTGCGGTCAGGGCCAAAGGCACGGTAGCGCAGCCCACCGGCACCGCTGTAAATATAGGGCGAGACGCGCATTTCCGGAAAGAACAGCAGGATGACACTCAGTTTTGCATCGAAAATGTCGGTATAGAACTGGTTGAACGGTATCTCATCGCGCAGAGCGCTATAGCCGGAATTGATCTGCAAGCCGAGAAACGGAAAAGGCATAACCCGGGCAAGAAAGGATACCGAAGGTGTGTACCCGCTTCGCTGCAAGTCTCCCTGATAGTGTTGAACCCCTGTCTGTATGCCGATGCCAATCGGGCCGCGTTTGAACTGTGCAGTGCCGGGTTCGGCCATGAACAAGAAACTCGAGGCGAGAAGCAAGATCAATTGGGTGCGCATATCGAACCTCCTGGGTCGCGAAAAGTCCATCCCGGTAGAGTCAGAAAATTTATCATTCGCTTAAAAACCAGAATACCTCCATCAAAGGGCATACCAAACAGCCCCCTGAAAAATTTTCAGCCATCACCGGGATGGGGACTGCGATGCACGTGGCGTGCCACAGTCCGGTGGTGAATTCCGGTTAAACAGAGTTATCGGCAGAGCAGAAAGAAATATAGCCCAAAAGTAACAACCCGGAGACATGTCCGGAATAACCGCAAAAGAATCAGAAGATTAGGTCAGATAAAAAAAATCAGTCACTCAGGCGATGTGGTGCATCAACTGAAAAAATGTGTCATATTTTGAACCAAAACGGGAAGTGGCACCCTGGCAGTCGAGGAAGATTCCGGCACTTTGCTTCTGCCGGGATGAAGAGACAGGCATGCAAGTCACCAGTATTGCACCGGTGGGAACAGGCGCCTGCAGGGAACTGAAACCGTATCCATTCCGAGGGGACTCCGGTACTCCCGGAAAGCTGGCGATTTTCAGGCATTTCGAACGTTCTTCTCGTCACACCGCTCCTGCGGTGTGACGTTTCTGTTGCCCCGCTTCCGCGGGGCAGTACCACGAACGAAATGAGACACCGCCACCTCTGAAAGGCAGCACCCAGTCCCAGGGGACTCCGGCACTCCCGTAAAGTTAGCGGCTTTCAGACACGATTAATCGTGCACCAAACGTTTCGCTTCTCGCACTTGCATTCCAACCTTACTGCAATTGCTGCTGCAGAGTTCGGTTCCACATCCCCTGGCCCGGATGCAGGCATCACACGATGTGGGGGGAGAGCCAAAATACAGGTACGGTGGTATTTTGTAAGATTTGGGAATTCTCAGGCTAAAATGCTTCGGCAATCGTCGGGGACGCAGGCCGTCCTAAAGCGCCTTCGACGACGATACGGCTGAGTTTGCCTTTGTGCGCTTCGAGGAAATCAGCGAGCTGTTGCGGATGCTCCTGCCCGACGATCCTGAGAAACCAGCCGAGTGCGATCTGCACGGTAGGATGATTGTCTTCGATCACCGGTTCGACAAAGGCAAAAACTTCGAGGGGTTGTAGCAGGATTTCGGGTTTGAGGGTTTTGGGTTGCAGATAGACCAGGCTGACCAGGGCAGAACGTCTGCGCAAGGGTTCAACCCCCTGCAGCCAGGGTGCCATACGCATGATCAGCCGCGGAGATTTCTTCAAAGCGATAGCGCGGACGTGGCCGAGCCAGTCTGCCAGGGCCCAGTTGTCGATGTCGTTGGTCCAGTGATCGAGCATGCCCCACATGTGAGAATCGACGAGGTCCGGCAGAGCAAATAACATTTCCAGTCCGAGCATGCGCGACTCAAACCAATTGCTCTCCCACAGGTCCTGCAGCAGGTTCAACCACGAGAACTCTTCTTCAATATCCGGCAATCTCGCTTCGAGTTCACGCAGGACAGCGATATGCTGCTCGCGATTCAACCCGGCTATCTGCAAACGTGTACCGAGTTTTTCGCGCAGTTCTTTTGCATGCTGCTCATCCTTCCTGGACAAGATAACGCGTTCGATTTCGTCCACTGTAAGCTGGCGCATTGATGTTTCTCCTGTAAGAATGGGCCTGGAACTGAATACGTAACCCGAGCGGC
The DNA here is from genome assembly GCA_015485525.1 of Candidatus Zhuqueibacterota bacterium. GTDB lineage: Bacteria > Zhuqueibacterota > Zhuqueibacteria > Zhuqueibacterales > Geothermadaptataceae > Geothermadaptatus. The sequence continues at coordinate 26,008 of WFTM01000433.1, forward strand.
TCATGCAGGAATAGTGTGCATGAAGTCGGGATCATGGACAGGATCGTTTTTTCGAATCGGGCCAGACGGCTTCCTGCTGCTGTACCTGTCGATAGGAATCATTAATAAAATAGCACTTTTGCAGTCGTGTTGCAGAGTTTTTTCTCTCAGCACCCACGCTGCCCCCTGAGCGGGCAGATCAGACAACCGGCCCCTGAGATCAAAACCTGAAAATATCCGGTTGGTACGCGTCGCGCTTCTTTTTGCATAATTCGGGATCAGCCATCCCGTGCAAACTTGACACCACTTTTTTTCACCTGAAAAACGGACAAGAGTGCACGGGAACAGAGCAACCCGGCCGGGAAATGCAATAAATCCGGCCGAATTCACACCAGGTCAGGCAGTCAATTCGCGCAGGGCAGCAAGCACCTGTTCGGCATGCCCGGTAACCCTGACCTTTGGCCAAACTTTTTGGATCACCCCCTGCTCATCGATGAGAAAAGTCGTGCGCACCGTGCCCATATATTTGCGGCCATACATGGATTTTTCCTGCCACACGCCGTACTGCTGCATCACTTCGGTGGATTCATCAGACAGAAGCGTGAAGGGCAATTGATACTTGGCGGCAAAATTTGCGTGGCTTTTCTGGCCATCCTTACTGACGCCGAGGATGACGGCATCTGCGCTGGAAAAATCGGGAAAATGGTCCCGAAAATCACAGGCCTCTTTGGTGCAGCCGCTGGTGTTATCCTTTGGATAAAAGTACAGGATGACTTTCTTCCCCCGGAACGCACTGAGGGTCACCGGGTTGCCGTTCTGATCCGGCAATGTAAAATCAGGGGCTTTCTCTCCTGCGGTCATGTTTATTTTTCCTTTTTCTGATTTTGCTGGAATCTGGTGCAGGCCAACGGGCGATGAAAGTGATCACTTTTTCCACCTGCTCATCGCTCAACTCGTCACGCAAAGCGGGCATGCCATCATCTTCATCAGCATCCTTACCGTTGATGATAAAATCCCGCACCCGGTCTCGGCCGAATTTTTCTATCGCACCACGGATGTCCGGGCCATCATAGCTGCCACTGCCGTCCCGGCCATGACAACGGGCGCAATTGGCTTTTTTGCTGACAAAACCATAGTATGTCAACTCGCCGGGATCGGTCATGCCCGGCGGTGGTTTGGCTTCACAGGAAAAAAAAAGAATAAGCACAAGAAACGCAATCGAATTCAGCCCATGAGGGTGGGCGGTGTTTTTCATCAGAACTTTTCTCCGGATTCGCTCATACTCTGATTCAGTCCCACAATGCCCAGTACACACCGGTACGGAGATAAAAAGGCCGCATCGGATAACCCGGGCGCCACTCAGCCTGCGTCTGCAAAATATTCTGCACGTTGACGAACAGCATGGCATCCCGGAAATACAGACGCAGCTCAGCGTCCAAAAAATAAACCGGCTGGTAGGCCAGTATTTCCGGCAGTCCGCCGCGCTCAAAAACCGGCACGCTGCGATCGCCGAACACGCGCCCGCGAACGAGTACATCAAAACCGAGGTCACCGCCGAAGACCGTCCGGCTCAGCGAGGCTTCCACCCGGCCGGAGTAGCGCGGCTGATACCAGTACAAATACTCCGATGCCTTCTGCACACGGCCATCGGCCTGGATGAGCACCCTCCCGCCCCACTGGCTGCCCAGCTCGAAAAAAAGCGAGGCCGTGGTAAAGGTTCTGGCCTGCGGCGAATTGGTGAACATCACGACTGTATCCACCGTCGACAGGATGAACTCATCGTACAGGCGGCCGTGACGCACGCGCGCGACCAGACGCAACCGCTTTCCTTCGCCTGTGAGGCCAAGCTCGGAATATGTTCTGCCCATGGGGTTCAGGCTGTCATTTCCTGCCAAAACCCCGGCGATAGCATTGGCATACTCCCCCGGTTCAGGCACCCGGCTTTCCCTTGCTGTGGCCGCATACGCGTTGAAGATTCCGGCGATAGTGCGCGTCAGGCTGAGTCGTGCCTCACCATAGTTCCCGAACCGCGATCTGCGGCGCAGAGAGCCTACAGCCGATAGACGCGTTTCAGAACCCAGATTGCGGTCTGCACCTGCGGTCAGCTCGCTATCATACAGATCGCCACCCGTATCGATCGCCGGGCCGTAGAATCGCTGCCATTCGAACCGGGCGCGCAGCGAGGTCTGCCAGTCTCTGCCCGGGAAAACTCTCTCTCCCTGCACCCCAGAGCGCAACAGCCGATTGCGCACGAAAAGCTGTTCCGCTTTTTCGCGGAGTTCCTCGCGGACATCCCAACTGAACAGGCGAAGACTCCACAGATCACGCGCTGGTGCTGTTTCGCTGCTGTCCTGTGCCGCGGTTGCCGCAAACTCAAGAGCGTGCATGCTGCGGCTTTCTTTGCGCAGAAACGCACCGCTGGTGCGAAGCTCGTCAAACGTCCAGGCTGCTCCTGCCGTGGTTTCATTGCGCGACTTCAGATAGCGATAGCGCAGTTCCCGTCCTGCACCGAAGGCGTACCGCATGCGCCCATACACCCTGTCGCCGGTATAAGGCCCTCTGCTCTCCACTTCAGCCTGGCCATCATTTTCAGCGATCGTACCGCCCCAGTAAGCGTCCAGCCGCGGAGAAAATTTGCGCGAAAAACGCAGGCGCAACCCGTCACCGCCATACGGCCCGCGCACATATTCCGAAATCACCAGCATGCGGCGCATGTCCGGCCATTGGGAACGCAGTTGCAGAATATCAAAAGGGCCCTGCAGAGCAATCCCATCGATCGCAGTTTCCGGCACAGGCGTCATGCCGGTCTGGCCGTAAAGCCCAACCGGCCAGTCCAGCCCATCGAGACGCAGCCGCGTGAAGCGCGCCGGATCAGCGGCATAGCTCAGCAGCGCCGGCAGCCCGGCATCGCCGCCCCGGAAAATCATGCTGCCGGGAACATGAGACAACAGCTCAGCGCTGTCTTCGAAAATCTCTTCGCGCAGCTCTTCTCTGCTGAACACCGCCTGTTCTGCCGGTGTGTACCACTCTGCCTGCGGAATGACTGGCCGGGGAACGAGCACCGGGGCAGGCTGTACGGCCGCGCTGTCTGCAGAGGACTGCAGTGTATCGGCAGCAGTGGGCGTTTGCCCTTGTACGGTCCATGCTGCAGCCAGAAGCAGCACGATATAGCCTGAAAAATTCATAAATCCGGGAATCTTACACCGTGATAGTTTGATGAATAATGATTGCAACGTGCTTCCGGGCATCCGTTTGACTCAGCTAACCGGGCCTGATGCAGATATCGATATCTGTCATTCCGGCCAGACGAAGCGATGTGCCGGAATTTTATCTTTTCAGGAGCGTACTGTGCTCAGGCGGACTGATTGAAAAAAGGCAACCGTGCTGAGTAAAACGGATAACCAGACCGTACCGCTCATCCCGGCGATGCGCAAATTTGTGAACAGCCCCGGGTAAAACCCTGCCATCAGCCGGTTTGTTCCTTTTGGTCAAAATGCATATAACGCGCGGCCAGCGGATGGCGGCTGAGCTCCCGAAAAAGCAGTGGCAAGATGCCGCCGAAAATCAGGCCGTTGCTGATCAGATGGGTGAGATAAAAAAAGGCGCCCATCAGGAGCATTGCCCGGAAATCGACAGCCACAATCAGCGTCGAGGCCAGAGTAGTCAGAACATCGAAGACCAGGGTTACAGCACCGCCAAGCACGGCGAGCAGGCCGGCGTTTTGCCAGCATACGCGGGAAAAATCACGCCGGCGCACCAGCGCACCGGCAGCTCCGGCCAGGGCCATGCCAACCATTTGTGCAAACAGAACAGGGGGAGCCGCCATTCCGAAGGGGCTGAGCGAGGAATAAAAAAACATCGTCATCATGCCCACAAGGGCACCATTCCAGGAGCCGAGCACAAACCCGGCGATGAACATGGTGGCGCTGATGAGCTCGACGGGAACAGAAGCAAGGGGATAGCCAACGGCCACACCAAGGGCGATGAATCCGGCAGTGAGGGTGATTCTGCGCGTGCGTTCCTGCGTCATCGCACCACCTCTGTAACCGCGGCAACGGTAGCACTGATATCCTGCTTCGTCGTGCTCCGGCCGAGGCTGAAACGCACCGATGATTTTTGCAGGCTGTCTGGAACGCGCATCGCTTTGAGAACATGGGATGGCTGCACCGTGCCTGAGCTGCACGCCGATCCGATAGATACAGCTATACCCCTCAGGTCCAGCGCCATGGCCAGGGACAGACTGTCCTTGCCCGGAAAGGAGATGTTCAGAATTTGCGGCAGGCGTCCCTCTACCGGGCCGTTAAGCTGTGCCCCGGCTTGCTTTTGCAGGCCTTTGAGCAAATCATCTGCAAGCTGCGTAAGGCGTTGCTGTTCTTCCAGTCCATGCGCAGACATGAGCTCAGCCGCCTTACCAAGTCCGACGATGGCAGGAATGTTTTCCGTACCGGCACGCAGGTCATGCTCCTGCCTGCCCCCGAAAAGAATCTTGCCCAGGCGCGTACCCCGACGGATATACAGTGCGCCGGCACCTTTGGGCCCGTATATTTTATGCCCGGAAAGGGAAAGCAGGGTAACCGGCATCGTTTTGACGTCGATGGGGATTTTGCCAAAAGCCTGCACCGCGTCAGTGTGCAGTGCAATACCTTTTTCCGCCGCCAACGCAGCGATCTCCGCGAGCGGGTTGATGGTCCCCACTTCGTTGTTAACGGTCATGATGCTGATCAGTCGTGTCTCAGGACTGATGGCAGCCTGTACGGTTTCGGGATCGATCCGGCCCTGTGAATCAGCAGGCAGACGGGTAATTTTCCAGCCCTGCTGTTGCAGATGCATGCATGTTTGCCGCACCGAGGGGTGCTCTGTAGCGGAAACAAGAATTTCACCTGCAGACTGGCTGGCGTAAGCAAACCCCTGTAGTGCCAGGTTGTTGGCTTCCGTACCGCCGCTGGTAAAAACGATCTCATGCGCCTCGGCAGCGATCACTTGCGCGACCTGCCCACGGGCTGTATCCAGCAGACGCTTTGCACGGAGACCAAAGGCATGTATGCTCGAGGCATTGCCGTAAAATTCCCGGAAACAGGGCAACATGGCTTCGAGTACCCGCTCATCCACAGGTGTTGTCGCGGCATAGTCGCAATAAATTCTTTTCATCAGCTCGAACCGTTTGCGTGGTTTATGAATATATATAGGCGCGGTATGGCTTTGTCTGGCTATCCACTTAACTCAGCAGGGTTGTATTTTTTCAAGCAGACCGTGTGACAACAGCACGTGCCTACCCCAGAGCTGTCATTCCGGTTTCCCCGCAGGGGAAGACCGGAATCTCCCCGACTCAGGCAAGAGCTCGAAAAGATGAGATTCCGGCACGGCGCTGCGCTTGGCCGGAATGACACATGCCGGCATCTGAGCCGGCCCTGGATTGCTGAGTTAACTGGATATCCGGAAAGGCTTTGCGATAAGTCACTGTTTTACAAGGCAGCAATATAACGCCACCGTGGTTCTGTTTCAAGCAAATTCTGGGCGGTGTGCGCCGCCCCACAGCAGGCCTGATGGCAGCAGAAACGAAAAAAGGCCCTGGTGCAGCAACCCTGCGCCAGGACCTTTTAAAATGAAGAACAGATCATTTTCACTACTGGAAACGCGTTCGATCCCGTTTTGTATAACGGGCCTATTCCGCTCCGGCCGTCAGTACCTGTCCTTCTTCAGCTAGAGCGAACTCACCAAAACCGGTCATATCGGCAAAAATATATTTTCGATCCGGATTGTGGTACAACCAGACCTCGAATGCACGGCCCGAGACCGGATCGAGCTTGCGCAGAACAGATGCAGGCTGGCCATTGCGCAGATAGATTTTGCCCTGATCCGAACGCCACCCGCGGGTGCCGAAACCGAGAAAACTCTTGTTCGCATGCGCGACACGGCGATAGAACTCGAGCATCAGCTCGTTCTCAGGCGTCTCCGGAGATGGATCGCGGCTTTTCCAGAAAGACAGCAAAGCAGCTCGTTGCACTTTGCGCGGCAGGTTTTCCAGAGACTTCACTTCCTGCCGGGATGCTATGACTGCAAGCTGGCTGACCATTTCATAATAGGTATCATCACGAAATGAAAGATATCCCCAGCCGATGGTGAATTTGCGTTCGGAAACCGCACTTTCACCACTCACCGGATCAGTCGCCGTGACGCGCAGACGGTAGTCGCCGCTGTACAGCTCGGCGATCGGCAACTGCACGCTGTGGACACAGCTCGGCCCGATCATCTCCGCCTTGTGCTTCAGACTTTTGACGACATTGCCGCCTCTGTCGAGAAAATCATAGGTTACGGTCAAAGCCGGTGCCTCCTGCCGGGGTTCGTGCTGGAGCCCGTAAATTTCATAGTAAACGTACATCTGGGTAGAAAAATAGCCAAAAGTACGCGATACATTCGGCTCGATAAAGCGGCCGTTTTTTACAAAAGCCCCATCATCAGCGGTCGCTGCGATCTTGCGCGCAAACTGGATATCGCTGATCTTCATCGTCTGAGTCGAAAAGTCAGGTACTGTAATGGTAGCCCGGCGCTTCCCGGTTCGGTCGGTATTCTGATCATGCAGGCTCAGCCGCACTGTGTATTTGCCCGGTTCGAGCAGAAACCCCTGAACACACAGGCGCAGCTTATCCATGGCCGCCGTCTCATCATAGGTCGCAGCCCGGATGACGTCCTCATAACGCCTTTCCTTGATACGCTGCCCATCCTTTTCCAGTACGATGGTCACGTCGTACGAGGCTGCATACCCGCTGTCCTGCTTGACGAATTTCAGTTGATCGTAATTGATCTGTGTATAGACTTCGAGATACGTTTTGCCATCAACAGCCTGAAAGCTGGCGTAATCAGAAAGAAAATAAGGGTTGTACAAATACTCCTGAGCAGAGCCGGTTGCTCCACCAGCTACCAGAATCCCCAGGACGAAAATGATATGTTTTTTCCAATCCATGCATACACCCGATCACTTTTCCGAGATGAATTGTTGTAAATTGTTTACAAATGTTATCGGGGAGCATGTGATATTTTGCAGCGACGAGCGCGTAAAAGCTGTAAAGCTTTGTTAACATCTGACTCAGGATGGCAGTCCCGATGATGCGGTTGTGACGATGCACAGAATGCAGATGAGGGAAAGAGATTTTTTTTCATTTTGTGGGAACAAAGGGAAAGAAGCAGGCGTTACATTGGGCAAAACCACGGGAGCTTGCTCCTGTGGTATAAAGGCTACCAGTGCAGGTTTGGCGGCGCTCACTGGTAGCCTTTTTTTTATCTCTCGCTGAGATCGGGAGGCTCGCAGGGTTTTTTAGTGTTTGGATTTTTTGTTCTTTGCGGGTTATGCAGTCAGGTTATTTGGTGACTTTCGGGCACGATACTTTGTGCACTACGAGCGTTTTTGCTTGAGAGTGGTGTGTGCTGACCCGGGGGCGTCATCCCGTACCTCTATTTCCCTCTTTTTTTCTCTCGCTGAGATCGCAGGGCGCGCAGGGTTTTTCAGGTTTTGGATTTTTGCTTTGTGGGCTATGCAGTCAGGTATATTAGGCAACTTTCGGGCACGTACTGTACTCAGGTACGTCTGGTTTATACGATGCAACTGTGCTGAGTTAAGGGATAAGCAGGGTTTTCAGGTCAGAAGCGCAGGGCAAAAGAAAAACGGGCGGGGGTTCCTGCTGCAGTGAAGGTTTGGGCGTAATCAAAGGAATAGCGGTTGTAGTTCAGACCGAAGCCGAGGGAAACGCCGGCTGTCCTGTCTGTTGTCTCACCAAGTTGCTGATCCCTTCCCACGGAATTATATCCCAGGCGGAGAAATAGATTTTCGCTGATGGTAAACTCTCCCCCTGCTGCCAGCACTGTCTCCCCATCAAAATACTGCTGCACAGAGAGCGACCATTGCAGCGGCAGGTGCGCCAATATCTTGGAAACGCCGAAATCCACACGCGAAGGCAGGGATTCTCTTGAGGTAACAAACGGAGAGCGTACCGCACCGAGGTTGAAGAGCGCGACACCGAACTTCAAATTATCCAGCAATGAGGAATCGTAGTAAACACCCAAATCGAGTGCATAGGCATCTGAAGAGTAGGTATCGATCGCCTGGCGGATCATTTTTCCGGTAATCCCGAGCCAGATCTTTTCTGTCCAGGGTCTGGAATAGGTTCCGGAAAGCACGACGCTGGTCGGTGAAAAGCTCCCGAGTTCGTTACCGGCATCGTCAGCGCGTGTGATGCTGCCATAGTTTTTATAAAAAACCGCGACTACGATATTGCCTGTCTCCATCGGATGCAGGTAGGCACCAAATCCGGTCTGTATATCGAGGACATTATTGACATACTCAAATGCACCGCTGCGTTCGCTGGTTTTTGCCAGTGTTGCCGGGTTTGTCGTCACGGCGTAAGCATCGTTGAGAAGTGCAGTCCCCGCGCCGGCCATGGCAACTGTGCGGCCGCCGGCAACGGCAACCAGCCCTCGCAGAAACGCAAAACCACTACTCTGTGAAAATACAGTTGCTGGCAAGAGAATAAGCAGAGAGGACGCTAAACAGAGGAACCGAATTTTTGAATTCATGTGGGATTTTCCTGCGCGGCGTCGGGTTGAGGTCAATGAAAAAGGAAGAGCCACCTGTCGGAATCGAACCGACGACCTGCTCATTACGAGTGAGCCGCTCTGCCATCTGAGCTAAGGTGGCTGCACACTCCTGCCGGTCGTTATGCTGTTCCGGCATGGCGAGATCAGAAAAGTGGGCAGGGGCAGAATCGAACTGCCGACACATGGATTTTCAGTCCATTGCTCTACCGACTGAGCTACCTGCCCAACGGGGTTCATGTCAAACAGCGATGAATATAGAACAACACGTATTGAATTGCAAGCTCTTTTTCCATTTTTTACAAATCGCTAAAAACGGATAAAATTAAACAGGGAGATATCGTTATTCTGTAGATATTTTCCCAGGTTACGACGGATATCATTGGCCAGGCTATCGACTGTGTCGATGGTCATCAACAGCCGTTCATAGGTGTCATCCGAATAGATCAACCGTGCGACAGTCCCCTCCTTTTTTTCAAGCTGCTGGCCGATTTGCTGCAGGGCGAGCGAAAACGTATCCAGCCGTGCGGTCGCCTGCAGCAGTTTCATCATCGCCTGGTCCAGAGTATCTTTTTTGCTGTCCACGAACAGCCGAAGAGACCCGCTGACATGGGCGAAATCCCGCAATGATTGATCGATGTTGCCGGAATTTTTCCCGATCAGTACGCGCAGGCTCCCGGTGAGGGCCTCCAGGTTGGCGATACTGCTGTGCAGAGGCTTCACCACACTGTCTGCATCGAGAAGGAGGGCGAATTTATCCACCGACGCCTGCAGGCCCGAGAGAAGAGAATCGACTTTGGTTTTGAGCATCATTGCGTCGGCGAGCATGGTGCCCATGCCGGCAACGGTTTTGCCGGCAAACGGCTGGCGCAACCGCTCCGGATCGATGGGAGTTCCCGAGCGACCGGGGAAGATTTCCAACTTGTTCCCTCCCATCAAATCGAGCATTTCGATGCGTGCCTCCAGGTCCGAATACAGCTCGACATCAGAGTCGATCTGCACAGAAATCCTGACAAACCGGCCATCCAGCTGCACACGGGTCACCCGTCCTTTTTTCACGCCGTTTATGGTGACGGGGTCTCCTACGATCAGGCCTCCGCTCTGCGGGAAAAGGAAGTCGAGACGCGTAAAACTGCCGCCGATGCGGACATCCCGGCCCCATAACGACCCGAGGGTCAGGATGATGATCGCCAGAAGTGAAAAAGCACCAACTTTGAGTTCGAGGTTATTTTTTTTCATGCTATCTGTTTCTCATTCGTACAGCAGGAAGTTCTTTCGTGAAACCTCTGTGCAGCGCTATTCATAGTCTTTGCGCAGATAGTTACGAAGTTTTTTCCGATCCGGTGTTTCGAAGGTTGCCGGACGGTCGCTGCTCTGCTCGCCCCCGCTCGCCGACCGGGTCTGAATTTTCCTCAGCAAACGGTCGCTGAACTGCTGCGCTGCATTATAGCCATACACTTTGAGCATGTGGTTCATGGCGATAACTTCAGCGATAACGGTGATATTTTTACCCGGGAAGATCGGCAGCTGCAGGTAGGGAATCTCGACGCCGAGATAGGCTTTTTTATCATCGACAAGGCCGAGGCGTTCATAATCGCCTTTCTCATCCCACTCGGTCAGATGCACTTCGACTTCGATGCGCTTCTGCGCGCGCACAGAGTTGATGCCAAACAAACTTTTGACGTCGATGATACCTAGGCCGCGGATTTCCATATGATATTGCAACAGCTCTGTTCCGTGCCCCATGAGCACATTGCCCGCCTGGCGGAAAATATTGACAACATCATCGGCAACCAGACGATGGCCACGCTCGATCAGGTCCAGAGCAACCTCGCTCTTACCGATCCCGGAACGGCCGGTAAACAAAATACCAACACCGTAAACATCAACCAGACTGCCGTGCACACTGGTTTCCGGCGCAAAAATGATATCCATATAATCGCTGAGCAGGTGCATCAACTGCATGGTTGACAGTGGTGTACTGAAAATTGTGATTCGGTTTTCGCGCGCGACTTCGAGAAAGTCATCCTGAATTGTGTTGTCCTCGGTCACGATGATGCAGGGGAGGTCGAACTGCATCACAGTGTTCAGGGCTTTCCTGCGTTCAGCAGCAGGCAGGTGGTCCAAATAGCGCATCTCCGTGTTACCGAATACCTGGACGCGCTGAAATGTAAAAACCTTGACGAAACCAGCAAGCGCCAGCCCGGGCCGGTGCAAGTCAGCCTCCTTGATCGGTTTGTTGAAGCTGTACTCGCCGTTGATCAGCCTCAGCTTCAACGTCTCATGGGTTTCATCATAAAGAGTTTTGACCGTCAGTTTGTGCACGATAATCCCTCAAACAAATTCCCTGATAAAAAAAATCCACCACCTGAAAAATTCACACATATCGCAAGGCGCCAACTTAACCGGGCACCCGGCGGACAAAACCTTTCAGGTGTCCCGGCTCTCCTTGCGCGCAGTGCTCATTTGTGAACAGACCGGGAGATCAGACCTGCCCTTTGCGTTGCCCGGCCCTGTGCGTGCCCGGCCGCACCATGCGCCGGCAACAGTTTCCTGCTGTATTTCTTGATGCAGAAAGCCGGGGCTGTTGTAAAATCAATCAGGCCTTCCAGAAAACGGGAAGGCCTGATCATAGCCTGAATAATTCATAAACTCTGCAATAATTCGTTATTTAACCTCACCTTTTCAACCAGTCTGCCTGAGCTCAAATAATATGACAACAGCCTTTCGGGTCATCCCGCCTCCCGCGCGTGAAGTGCGCTATGGCCAGGGGAGGCGGGGAGCCCATGCGCCGCTACTCTTCAACCGCAGCGGCGAGTTCTTTAATAGTCAGCTTGTCATTTCCTTTTTTATTGAACTTCTTTTTGTATTTTTTCAACTGGCGTTCGATTTTATCCGTGGCCAGACGAATAGATTTGCGGATTTGCTCGCTTCTTTCCCGCGCAGTCAGCCGGCTTCCATTCACGGAAAGAATAATCTCCGCGATTTGGGTCTGCTTTTCATAGTCGAGAATAATTTCACATTCCAGAATACCGTCGTAGTACTTCGTCAGCCGCTGAACTTCTTCGATGGCAAAAGCCTTCAGATCTTCAGGGGCCTTGTAGTGTCGCGCAGTGAATGTGATACGCATAGCAAACCTCCTAAAAGTTAGGTGTCCGATCGCATGCTGTTGTGGCCTTCACCCACGTCCTTTGCCGGCACGCGGATGAGCCTGCTCATAAGCGGCACGCAACCGTCCGGGTGATATATGGGTATAGATTTGAGTCGTATTTAAACTGCTGTGCCCCAGCAACTCCTTGACGGCAACGAGATCCGCACCGGCATCCAGGAGGTGAGTGGCAAAACTATGGCGAAGAATATGCGGATTGGTCTTGCCTTTTTCCGCTATTCGGGATAAGACCCTGTTGACGACCCTGGAAACAGCACCAGGCCCCATCTCCCTGCCTCGTACTGTGATAAAAACAGCCCCCCGTGCTTCAATATCAATGCCCTTTTGCGCAATCTGCTCTCTGGCCCTGAGCCACTTCTGCAGCAGCTCGGCTATTTCCCTGCCGACAGGAACGATGCGCACTTTGCCGCGTTTGCCCTGCACGCGGACCTGGCGCTGGTAAAAATTGACATCTGCCAGACGCAAACCACACAGCTCGCGCAGGCGCATGCCGGTTGCATAAAACAGAGAGACGATGGTTTTGTCGCGAAGCTCTTCCGGGGTCTTTTCCGGGAGAGAATGCAAAACAGACAATAACTGCTCCCGGTCGAGGACGCCGGGAAGACGTGACGGTTGTTTACGCGAGGGAATGTTGGCGGTCGGGTTGGCCGTGATATGGCCTTCGAGAAGCTGAAACTTGAAGAAAGCGCGAAGCGAGGAGAGCTTGCGGTTCAGTGTTGACGCTGCAAGGTTCTGATCTGCGAGATGAGAGAGATAACGACGGATGTGCATGCGTGTCACAGCGCCTATGACCTCCTGTTCCTGGAGAAAGTCATAAAACTGCTTCAGGTCAGCCTCATAGGCCGACCTGGTGAATTCAGAATGATTGCGCACTGTAGTACAGTACGCGATAAAATCATCAATTGCAAGGGGTAAATCATGCACCGGAAGTGACATTTGCACCTTTATCTTCGGATTTGGCTTCTGCCTGATATTTACACTTCGGGCAAGCCAGATAGTTTCCCTTAGCTTTTGAATAACGCTCTTCGAGATAAGGGTTTCCACACGCCGGGCACTCCTGTGCCACCGGCCGGTTCCAGGTCGCGAATTTGCATTTCGGATAGTTGCTGCATCCGTAAAAGACTTTGCCGCGACGCGATTTCCGTTCTACGATATCACCATCACAGCCATCTTCCGGACACTTCACGCCGACCGTAAAGGGGCGAACGTTCTTACAGTCCGGATAGCCGCTGCAGGCGAGAAAGCGGCCAAAACGGCCGTTTTTCACAACCATATCCTTGCCGCACTTGTCGCACTTTTCGCCAGTGCTCTCCTCCGCCTTTTCTTCCAGAGGGCGGGTATAGCGACACTCGGGATAGCCAGTGCAGGCGATGAACTGCCCGTTGCGCCCCCAGCGGATGATCAGCGGCTTGCCACACTCAGGACATTTCTCATCTGTATCCTTGAGCAAATCTTCCTTAATTTCCGCTTTGCGATCCTCGGTGGATTTGACAGCTGAACTGAATGGAGAATAAAAATCCTGCACGACATCAAAAAAATCCTTTTCTCCTGCTTCAACTTTGTCAAGTTCAGACTCCATGTAAGCGGTAAACTTGACGTTGAAAATTTCCGGGAAGTTGTTGACCAGAATACCGGAAACCGTCTTGCCCAGCTCTGTCGGCGCCAGTTGTCGCTTTTGCTTTTCCACATATTTGCGATTGAGCAGAGTGGAGATAATCGTCGCGTACGTGCTCGGTCGTCCGATGCCGAGGGCATCGAGCTCTTTGACCAGTGAGCTCTCGGTGAACCGTGCCGGTGGCTTGGTAAAGTGCTGCTTTGGCAACAGCTCGAGCAATGTCAACAGCTCTTTTTCCGAAAGATTATCCGGCAACCGGGAATTATCTGGTTCATCGTCACGGGTTTCGGATTCTTCGCGCGATTCTTCGTAAACCTGCAGAAAACCACGAAACTGGATGACCGAACCGGTAGCGCGAAAGAGAAAATTCTTACCCGCAGTGATGTCGATCGTCGTCTGCTCCACGCGTGCGGCTTCCATTTGACACGCTACAAAACGATTCCAGATCAGCTCATAGAGTTTAAACTGCTCATCGGTGAGATAGCGGCGGATTTTCTTTGGAGGACGTGCCATGGAAGTCGGGCGGATTGCCTCGTGCGCATCCTGAGCTGAGGATTTGACTTTAAAATGCCGGGGCGATTTCGGCAGGTATTCGCTGCCATAGTCGCGCATGATCATCTCGCGCACTTCCTGCAGCGCCTCGCCTGCGATGCGGGTCGAGTCCGTACGCATGTATGTGATCAGGCCCACGCTGCCTTCGGGGCCGAGTTCGACTCCTTCATACAACTGCTGGGCGATCAGCATGATGCGCTTGGCCGTATAACCGAGACGGCGGGCGGCTTCCTGCTGCATCGTACTGGTGGTAAAAGGCGGGCTCGGCTGGCGGCGGATCGGCTTTTTGCGGATTTCCTTGATACGGAATTCCTGATCCCTGATCTGATTGACGAGGTCTTTGGCCGCTTCCTCATTGCGGATTTCCGCCTTCTTTTTGCCGACTTTGAGCAAACCGGCGGAAAAACGACCGCCCTTTTCACCCTCGAGGTTGGCTGTAATACTCCAATATTCTTCCGGGGTAAAGCTGTCGATCTCTGCCTCACGCTCAACGATCAGACGCAGGGCGACAGACTGCACCCGCCCGGCGCTCAGGCCTTTGTAGATGGTCTTCCACAGAATCGGACTGACTTTGTACCCTACAAGCCGGTCAACCACGCGGCGCGCCTTCTGAGCATCGACCTTGGAAATATTGATATCCGTCGGTGATTTCAACGCGTTTTTCACCGCGCGTTCGGTGATTTCATTGAACATGACCCGCTTGATATTGGAATTCTTATCACGGATTTCTTCGGCGAGATGTGCTGCGATGGCCTCGCCCTCGCGGTCCGGGTCAGTGGCGATATAGACGTTTTCCGATGTCACTGCTGCTTTGCGCAGTTCGTTGAGCAGTTTGCCCTTGCCGCGGATGGTGATATATTCCGGTTCAAAATTTTTCTCGACATCAACCCCGAGACGCTGCTTCGGCAGGTCTTTGACATGGCCAACCGAAGAGCGAACCGTATAATTCTTGCCGAGAAATTTGCTGATCGTCTTGGTTTTGGCTTCGGATTCTACAATGACTAATGATTTTCCCATATGCGAGCAGTTATTTCACTTTCTGTGCAGTTCATTCAAATTTGAGCAGTCCCCTTGCAGGCCTTTCCTGACAAGAGCAATCGATAAACGACATGAAATGACTCGTGTTCCCCGTACAGCCAGTTTCATGGAAGTAGAGTTTGGATGTGAAAACAGTGATCAGTACAGCCAAATTGCAGGTTAGTGCGAGGAAAATCCGGGAAGCCTTATGCTGCCGCAACGCACGCCAGCGCGTACAGACGCTCCCGCTTGCTGGCAAACCACCCGGAATGCAGTCTAAAGTCAAAAGCATACTCGCCGGCAGAGGCGGCGTGCCGGATTGCGTCAGTGAATCGTTGGCGGCTTGTCGTCGATGTAAAAGGTATCACCAAAGGGATTGGAATTCTGAATCAGCAACGAGGTCGTGATGGCTTTGATCTCATCGATGCCGATGTGTGCTGTGCCCAACATCATCGCCCGCTCGATGACGTGTTCGAGATCGACCTCATCGATGATATTGAGCTCGCGCAGTTGCAGAAGATAACCATAAGCTTCTGGTTCGATAATCATCTGCTCGAGCTCGTGTAAAACACGAAAGGATTGGCTGGAAACAGGACCGGTATTTTTGTAAAGCTCTTCAAAATCATTTTTGATGCGGTCGATGATCCAACTGAAAGCCGAACTGATTTCCGACTGAGAATATCCACGGCTCAACAAATCCTGAGACAGGGATTCAAGTTTTTCTAACTTATTGTTTTTGTTCCCCTTAATCTGATCCATCAAAAAGACGATTATCTCGACTACGCGTTCGTTCATTCCCACGCTCCTACTGTATCACAGGCTCCGGATATTGGTCGCAATCTAAGAAATTCTCTTCGAAAGTCAAGACCTTTTCAGGAATTTTAGTGAAATGAAATATTTGTTTTTTTCAATAAGACCGTCTCTGATGTCACTGCCCTGCCAGGCTTTGAGACGAGAATTTACACACTGTTTTCGGCACACATCCTCTGCCATGGAAGACCGGTCAGGCATTTTTCCCGTGACATTTTTTATACTTTTTACCTGACCCACACGGGCAGGGATCGTTGCGACCGACTTTGTTCTCAACCGTGACCGGCTGCTGTTTGCCGGCCTGCTCCCGCCCTCCTCGTGCGCCCGGCGCCTGCTGATGCCGCATCGCAAGCCCTTCAGCGCTCTCGTGGATCGCCCGCATCGGCCGCTGCTGGCGACGCATCGTCATCGTCTGCGGTTCAACATTGAGCTGCAGGCGGAAAATCAGCTCGACCACCTCGCGGTTCAGGCTGGAAATCATCTCCACGAAAGCCCGATACCCTTCGGACTTGTACTCGATCAGCGGATCCTTCTGGCCATAAGCCCGCAGCCCGATTCCTTCTTTAATCTGGTCCATTTCATACAGATGGTCGCGCCACTTTTCGTCGATTTTCTGCAACATGGCAAAACGCTCGACCTGGCGCATGATCTGTGGCTTGAAGGCCTTTTCCTTGCGCTCATACGCCGCATGCGCCTCTGTGCGCAACTTCTCCAGAATTTCTTCACGCGGACTGTCTCCAGCCTCGTCTTCGCTTGCAAAAGGCCAGTCGCTGATGAACATTTTCTGGAACGCAAGGCGCAGCCCGGTCAGATCCCAGTCATCTGCATACGCATCTTCCGGGATGAACTCATCGACCATGGCCTGCACCTGTTCATCGATCATTTCGAGGACTTCATCGCGCAGGTTTTCACCGCGCAGTGCGTGGTTGCGCCGGTCATAGATCACTTCGCGCTGCTGGTTCATCACGTTATCGTACTCGAGCAGGTGCTTGCGAATATCGAAGTTCTGAGCTTCTACCCGCTTCTGTGCACGCTCGATGCTGCGCGAAACCATCTTGTGCTGGATAACTTCACCATCTTCCAGCCCGAGGCGGTCCATGATGCCCGCAACCCGGTCTGAAATGAACAGGCGCATCAGATCGTCTTCCAGGGAGAGATAAAACCGCGACGAACCCGGATCCCCCTGACGGCCGCTCCGGCCACGTAACTGCAGGTCGATCCGCCGGGCTTCGTGCCGCCCCGTACCGATGATGTGCAGCCCGCAGGGGACCTGCTCATAACAACCATACTCTTCCAGATACGGACACGCCGGCTCATCAGGATTCGGCTCCACCAGGGCGCAATTGTTATGCCGGACAACACCGCTGCCCAACTTGATATCCGTACCGCGCCCGGCCATATTCGTCGCAATGGTCACCGCGCCGGGCTGCCCGGCACGCGCAACGATTTCGGCCTCTTTCTGGTGGTACTTGGCATTCAAAACCGCGTGCGGAACGCCCCGGCGCTTGAGCATGCGGCTGAGCACCTCCGACTCTTCGACAGAGGTCGTACCCACCAGCACCGGATGCTTGCGCTTGTGCATTTCGACAATTTCGTCGATGGTGGCGTTGTATTTTTCGCGCTTGGTGCGATAAATGCGGTCATCATAATCCTGCCTGCGCACCGGCTCATTGGTGGGGATAACCACGACATCGAGCTTGTAGATTTCCCAGAATTCGTTGGCTTCCGTCTCTGCTGTACCGGTCATACCGGCAAGCTTCTGGTACATGCGGAAATAATTTTGAATCGTAATGGTGGCAAGGGTCTGAGTTTCGTTTTCGATTTTGACGTTTTCCTTCGCCTCCAGTGCCTGGTGCAGACCATCGCTGTACCGGCGTCCCGGCATCAGGCGGCCGGTGAACTCATCGACGATCATGACCTTGCCCTCGGCCACCACATACTCTTTATCGCGTTCGAAGAGCGAATAGGCACGCAGCAACTGCTGGATGCCATGAAGCTGCTCGGCTTTTTTGCTGTACTCGAGGTTCAGCTGTTCGCGACGCTTGAGCTTCTCTTCATCTGAAAGCGTTTCATCCTTTTCCAGCTCGCCGACTTTCTCGCTCAGATCGGGCAGAACGAACATATTCGGGTCGTTCGGCGACATGGCCTCGCGGCCCTTATCGGTCAGGTCGATGGTGTGGGCTTTTTCATCGATGGCAAAATACAGCTCTTCGTCGATTTCCGGCATGCGCTTGTCGCGGATGTAATCATTCTCAACGCTGCGGATCAGCTTTTTCACCCCTGTCTCGTTCATCAGCTTCATCAGACGCTTGTTTTTCGGTGCACCCCGGGAGGCACGCAGCAACAGGATGCCGGCTTCATAATCTTTGTCTTCGTTGAGCAGCTTCTCTGCCTCAGCGATGAGTTTGTTGACCAGAGTCGTCTGCATACGGAACAGCCGCTCTACCAGCGGTTTCATCTCGACGTACTGGTCATTGGAGGCCTCGACCGGCCCGGAAATAATCAGTGGTGTGCGCGCTTCGTCGATCAGTACGGAATCCACCTCATCGATGATGGCGAAGTGATGGCCGCGCTGAACCTGATCTTCCAGTCTCTGCGCCATGTTGTCGCGCAGATAATCGAAACCAAACTCGTTGTTGGTTCCGTAGGTTACATCCGCTCCATAGGCCACACGACGCTGGTCCGGCGACATGTCGTTGGTGATATATGCTGCGGTGACGCCGAGAAACTCGAGCACTTTGCCCATCCACTCGCAGTCACGGCGGGCCAGATAATCGTTGACCGTGATCAGATGCACACCTTTACCGGCGAGGGCATTGAGATACTGCGGGAATACGGCCACGAGCGTCTTGCCTTCACCGGTTTTCATTTCAGCAATTTTGCCCTCATGCAGCACGATACCACCGATGAGCTGAACATCGTATGGGACCATGTCCCACTCGATCTCATGCCCGACGACTTTCCATTTTTTCCCGACCAGCCGCCGGCAGGCTTCCTTGACTACGGCATACGCCTCGGGCAAAATATCGTCGAGCACTGCCTGGGTTTTCTCATATTCCTCTTCGTAAAGCTCGGCGAGCTGTTCACGAATCTCATCTGTGGAGAGATCGATATCATCATATTCGATCGGTTCGCCGGTTTCATCATCATGCTGATCACGCCGCAAAATATGCTCGAGCTTCTCGATTTCATCTTTGATCTCATGCGTTTCATCATGGATACGCTGCTTGAACTCTTCTGTCTTGCGCTTCAATTCTTCATCACTGAGGTCACGAAGCGTCTCATAAATCGCATTGATCTCATCGACTTTGGGCTGCAGGCGCTTTAAATCGCGATCGTGTTTACTGCCAAAGACTTTTGTTACCAGTTTAGAAAGCATAATTTTTCCAGACTCCGAAATTCTGAATTTTCCTCATTTCCCGCATCATTAATAAAGCAGCGCCGCGCGCAAACAAAGCGGGAAAACTGAACAATTGCGCCCCATGACGTACTTCTTCGCAAACAAAACCTGAGTATCAGAAAGGCCCGCCGTCGCATCACTCCCCGGTCTGTCTGGGACACGGTCGAATATCGCCGGCGATTAAAGCAGCAAAATGCCCCTGCCTGCACGGCTGAATGCGTCGCAGCCCCTCCCGTGGTGTACGTTCACAGGGGGCCACAGGATGGTTGTACAACACACCGCCGGGATCAGGTATTCTTTTTGCCTTCATCAAGGCCGCGACCGCGCTTCTGCACTTTGCCCTGTTTCTGCAGATCGATCAGCACAGCATCGACGATGCCGTTGACAAAACGCCCGCTCTGTTCTGTGCTGAATTTCTTCGCCAGCTCGATCGCCTCATCGATGGAAACCTTTGTGGGGATATCCTCGAAATGAATGAATTCGCAAATAGCGATACGAATGATGATTTTGTCGATCAGCGCGATGCGGTCGTATTCCCAGTTCGCAACCCGGCCTTTGATCAGCTCGTCATACTCCTCTTTGCCGGATACGACACAGCGGAACAGCTCGCCGGCAAAACTGATGATCCCCTTCGGGGAATCATCGCTGAGGATGACGGACTCCATAACCTGCTCAGGCGGATTACCCGACATTTCCAGCGCATAACAAGCCTGCAAAACCAGCTCGCGCGCTTTTCTTCTGCCACTCATGTTTTTACACTATCCTGAAAATGAAGAAACCGGCGTCAGCCAGTTATACTCATCACCGGCCGTGCCGGAAATGATATCAAAAAAACGCCGTTGGATCGCCTGCGTCCATTCGCCGGGCCTGCCGTTACCCACATCGATGCGGTCAACGGAACGCACCGGCGTAATCTCCGCAGCCGTACCGGTGAAAAACAGCTCATCAGCGATGTACAGCATGTCCCGGGGAATATAGGTCTCTTCAACCGATAATCCAAGCTCATCCGCAAGCGTCATGACACATTTTCGCGTGATACCGGGTAAAATCGATGCCGAAACCGGTGGTGTATAACAACGGCCGTCGAGGATCAGAAACAGATTTTCTCCGCTGCCCTCGCTGACAAAACCATTGGCATCGAGCAGAATTCCCTCTGCATAACCATGCCGCCGCGCTTCCATCTTCACCAGTTGCGAGCCCAGATAATGGCCGCCTGCCTTCGACAAAGCCGGCAGGGTGTTCGGGCGCAGTTTCTGCCAGCTCGCGACACAGGCATCGACACCGTCCTTGAGAGCACTTTCTCCCAGATACGCCCCCCATGACCATGCCGCAACAGCGACTTCGACCGGTGTGTTCTCGCCGGGATCGACGCCAAGGCTGCCATAGCCGCGATAAACCACCGGGCGAATATAGGCATCCTGCAGGCCGTTTTTCTGCACAACGCCAAGGCTGGCCGAGATGAGCTCCGCCTCGTCAAAAGGGATGTCGATGCGATAAATCTTCGCGGAACGGTACAACCGCCGGATGTGCTCCTGCAGACACAGCACCACAGGGCCGGCGCTTTCCTTATTATAACACCGGATACCCTCGAACAGACTCGATCCATAGTGTACCACGTGCGACATGACGTGCAGCGTTGCATCGCGCCAGTTTTTGTACTCTCCATTGTGCCAGATCAGACTGTTTTCATCGAACATGCAGGTGCCCTTTCGTTGCCGGTTTCAGGAGAGAACGCTTCTGCCGATGACAAGTTTCTGAATTTCGCTGGTGCCTTCATAAATTTCCGTGATTTTGGCGTCGCGCAGGAACCGCTCGACCGGATAGTCCTTGATGTAGCCGTAGCCGCCGTGAATCTGCACCGCCTTATCTGCACAGAACATCGCGGTCTCGGCTGCATGCAGTTTGGCGCGCGCGGAATGGATGGAGAAATCCAGCCCGGCGTCTTTACGGCTGGCAGCCTCGTAAATCAGCAGACGCGTGGCCTGAATGCGCAGGTCCATTTCAGCCAGCATGAACTGGATCGCCTGAAATTTGGCGATGGGCCGTCCGAACTGCTCGCGTTCTTTCGCATAGCTCACCGCAGCCTCGAAAGCGCCGACCGCAATCCCCAGCGCCTGCGAGGCGATGCCGATGCGGCCCTTGTCCAGAACGCTTAGGGCGATGCGAAAGCCGTGCTGCGGCTCACCGACGAGATTGCTCACCGGCACGCGGCAGTCGTCGAACAGCAGAGAGCAGGTATCCGAGCTGCGGATGCCGAGCTTTTTCTCCTTTTTGCCGATCTCGAATCCCGGCGTGTCGCGCTCGACGATCACACAACGCACGCCTTTGTGCCCGGCGCTTTTGTCCTCTGTGGCAAAAACGATGTACACATCCGCCTGCGTTCCGTTGGTGATAAAATTTTTCGCGCCGTTGATGACATACTCATCGCCCTCCCGCACGATCGTCGTCTGCAGCGAGGAAGCGTCCGATCCGGTGGAGGGCTCGGACAGGCAGAAAGCACCGAGTTTTTTTCCACTGGCCAGCGGCACGAGATACTTCTGCTTCTGCTCCTCTGAGCCGAACTTTTCCAGTCCGTAGCAGACGAGCGAATTGTTCACCGAAGCGATCACCCCGGCTGAGGCATCGACACGGCTGAGCTCTTCGATCAGCAACGAATAGGCGATGGTGTCCATGCCACCGCCGCCGTACTCAGGCTGCACCTGGATGCCGAGAAAACCCAGCTCGCCCATTTTTTGGACATGCTCTTTTGGAAAACGCTCCTGCTCGTCACGCTCAGCGGCATCTTTTGCCAGCTCGTTCTCGGCAAACTCGCGCACGGTCTGGCGCAGCATCATTTGTTCTTCAGTATAAGAAAAATCCATTCTATCCTCACGCCTTATCGTGATTAATCAGTTTTCGTAGCTGTAAAACCCCTGCCCGGATTTCCGGCCGAGACGGCCTGCGGCCACCATTTTGCGCAACAAGGGACAGGGCCGGTATTTGTCATCGCCGAGTTGCTCGTGCAACACGGTCATGATATTCAGA
>WFTM01000434.1 GCA_015485525.1 Candidatus Zhuqueibacterota bacterium
CACCCGGGCCACCCGGGACATGGAAGGTCGAAATCACACCCGGGCTGGGCCGAAAATCATGCTCCGGGTCCTCTGCATTGATGCGGCACTCTATTGCATGGCCGCGTAACTTGAGACCCGGCTTCATGTTGCTGATTTTTTCACCAGCCGCGACCAGTATCTGCTCTTTGATCAAATCGATTCCGAGCACAGACTCCGTGACAGGATGCTCTACCTGGATACGCGTATTCATTTCCATAAAATAAAATTTGCCATCCTGATACAGAAACTCGATGGTGCCTGCGCTTTCATAGTGCACGCTCTGTGCTCCGCGTACAGCAGCATCGCTCATTTCCTTGCGCAGTTTATCGTCGATAGCAGGAGAAGGTGATTCTTCGATCAACTTCTGGTGTTTACGCTGGATAGAGCATTCCCGCTCGCCCAGGGCAATGACCTGCCCGTGGCTGTCACCGATAACCTGCACTTCGATATGTCGCGGGTGTTCAAAATATTTCTCCATGTACACGCCAGCGTTGCCGAACGCTGCCCCGGCTTCCTGCTGGGCCTGATTGTACGCGGTGACGAGGTCTTTCTTCTCCCAGACCAGACGCATACCCCGGCCGCCGCCACCGGCCGTCGCCTTGATGATGACCGGATAGCCGATTTCATCGGCGACTTCCAGGGCTTGTTCCGGAGAATCGAGCAGACCGTCACTGCCGGGGATAGTCGGAACTTTGGCACGCTTCATGGTTTCTTTGGCAAAAGCCTTATCACCCATGTTGACGATCATGTCCGCGCCCGGACCGATAAATTTGATATTGCAGGATTCACAGACTTCGGCGAAGTGGGCGTTTTCGGCCAAAAAGCCGTAGCCCGGATGGATGGCATCAGCCGCCGTCACTTCTGCTGCGCTGATGATGTTCGGAATGACCAGATAACTCTGGTTGCTCGGTCCCGGCCCGATGCACACCGCCTCATCGGCGAAACGAACATGCAATGAATTCGCATCGGCCTCGGAATATACAGCCACGGTTTTGATTCCAAGCTCCCTGCAGGCCCGGATGACGCGCAAGGCGATCTCACCGCGGTTGGCTATCAAAATTTTCTTCAAAACGTCGTCCCTTCCTCTCCGGCTCGGTCTCGCTTAATTCAATGGATATATCCCGCGCACAGGCAAATGCGGCCTCCTCCGTCCCACGACACTGACGCAGCACCATCACGCTGCGCTGCAGCGAGATGGTGATCGGCCATTTTCACCGGTGCGAATCATCCGGTTACAACTTTTCAACGATAAAAAGAGGCTGATTATATTCAACAGGCTGTGCATTCTCGACCAGAATATCGAGAATTTTACAGGAGAACTCGGCTTCGATCTCGTTCATCAGTTTCATGGCTTCGATGATGCACAAGACCTGTCCCTTTTGCACCGTGTCACCGACTTTGACATACGGGTCTGCGTCTGGTGCCGGAGCCCGGTAAAAAGTGCCGACCATTGGCGATTTGATTTCATCGCCAGTGGCTGCGGAACCCTGTTCCGGAGATGCCTGAGGGGCTGGCGCTGGCTGGGGTGCTGGTGCTGCTGCGGGCGCTGCAGGAGCCGGCGGGGGTGAAGCAGGAAGGGTATAATGGACGCTTTGATGCCCTGCATGTGAATTTCCCATCGGATACTTCGATATCTTTACCTTGCGGCCCCACTTGTTAACTTCCAGCTCGGCGATATCTGCTTCCTCAACGATTTTAACCAGTTGGCGAATCTGGTCCGTATTCATAAGACCTCCATGTTTCCCCGAACCGCCCCTGTTGCCAGGGTTTCGGGATAACTAAACAAGTTCTTTTAATCTCTACCCCGATTTTTTATACTTAAAAAGCGCTTCGCAGATGGAACTCGGGATAACTGAAAATTCTGTTCAACGATACACTTTTGCAACCCAAAATTAAAACAGTCACGACTTGACACGTTCGAGATACGCTCCGGTGCGTGTATCCACTTTGATCTTGTCGCCTTCGGAAATAAAGAACGGCACTGTGACGACCGCACCTGTTTCCACTGTTGCGGGTTTGCCGCCTCCGGCGGCCGTATCCCCTTTAAAACCAGGATCTGTCTGTGTCACGGTCAGCTCAACGGAAACAGGCAACTCGATATATACCGGTGTTTCGCCATCATAGGCGATATCGATGATTTCACCCTCACGCAGAAATTTAGCCGCGTCTCCGATCAAAGCTGAGGGTACGTAGGTCTGCTCATAGGTCTCGTTATCCATGAAATGGAATTCATCATCTGATCTGTACAAGAACTGCATTTTCTTGCGTTCGACCATCACATCTTCGACTTTTTCCCCGGAACGAAAAGTTTTTTCCAGCACCCGGCCACTGCGCAAATTTTTGATCTTGGTGCGCACGATAGCTCCACCCCGCCCCATCTTGACGTGCTGAAAATCCTGAATCGCCCAGATCTCGCCTTCCATTCGGAATGTAAAACCGGATCTGAAATCTGCAGTACTTGCCATTGTTTGCATTCCTCAGTATTGATGTCGTGTATTCAACTCCCCGTACGCCACCGCTATCCAGTAAACCAGAGTCGTTTCTCGCCCGCAACAGACGGCTGGCGGAATGGACATTCTACGTGTTGAGCAAATAAGGCGGGTACGTGACAAACCGCTGAATATAAACCAAATTGCCTAAAAAGTCAACGGACAAATCCGCTTAGCTGGCTTTGGTTCCGGAAGCTGGTTTTCCACCGGCCATCAAGCCGGAAGTTTAGTTCGTCGCCATCTCGTCGAGGCGGGCAATGAGCTGCTTGATTTCACTGCGTGCATTGTGAAATGCGACTTCGCTCTGATCAACGTGCAGGACATGGGTTATCTGATCATAGGCTGATTTCAGGCTGAACTTTGCTTCGTTGTGCAGACCGAGCTCGAGCTGCAGCCGGCCGAGGTCAGCCAGCACCGTTCCCTTGTTGAACAGGGCGCCGGTATGTTCTGCTTCTCTGCTGATGACCTCTTCGAACGCGGAAACCGCCCGGCCATAATCCGACATTGCCGTCTCACTGTCACCGATTTCTTTCTGCAAATGTGCACGCGCGGCAAAAGCCAGCCCCATTTCAAAATAGGCGGGCACAAAATCCGGAGACTCGGCGATGGCGTCATTCAATGTTTCGATAGACTGCCGGTAGATTTCACTGGCTTCGCGCAGCAGGGACATCTCTTTTTTCATCTCTGCCAGGCTGCTCTGTGTGCGCCCCTTGATCAGCAGCTTCAGCTCCACTGCCTCCCCCTCGTTATCGAGCTGAAAATCGAGAAAGCGAATCGCCTGCTGGTAGGCTTGTTCTGCTTCAGCATACTGTTCCTGAGTGCGATAAATCCGCGCCAGCTCCCGCAGAGCATCCGTATGCGTTTGCAGGGCCGCCGTTGTTCCCTGCTCATCGCGCAGCAGCCGGTTGCACAGATTCGCGGCCTTCCCCAGCGCCCGGATCGCTGCCGCCTGTTCGTGCAGCAGATCGAGCACCACGCCGAGACGGTATAGAGAGCGTGCTTTGCGCACCTTGCTCTGAAAATCTCCGGCGCTGAGATCGAGCACTTTATCATACGTCGAAACCGCTTCCTTGAAATGGTCTGCCGCATCCTGATACTGGCTGAAGGAAAACTGTAAATCACCGAGGGCATGGCTGGACTCAGCACGATTTTTCAACACTGCCGGCTGATCCGGCTCGATGGCGAGAACCGCGTCAAAACATTCGATCGCAGTGCGCAGGCTCCAGATTGCCTGCCCTTTGCGATCCAGCCCGATCTGGAGATCACCGAGGCGCAGCAGCGCGATGCCGCGGTTGTACAAGGCGTGCGTATTCCCGGGCATGGCAGTCAGGGCTTCTTCAAATGCCCGAGCGGCAACAGTGAGGCTTTCCGCTGCTTCCTCACGCTGGCCAACCGAAATGTGCAGCAGGGCGGCGGCAAGCAGAATATCTCCTTTTTTCTGCTTCAGATCACTGCGCCCGGGCATTGTCTGCAGCGCCGCCTCATAGGCGGTCAGCGCATCCTGAAAAGTAAACATCGCATCTTCGAGATCGCCGGTTTCAACCTGCAGAAACCCCAGCTTGGCCAAAGCCAAGCCCGTATTATACTGGGCGTATAAATCAGCCGGATAGCGCTCTGTGATCGCATTATAGTGTTCAACTGCCTGGCGCAAATCAGCGAGTACAGCGTCTTTATCCGCGCCCGGCTGTTGCCACGCCCCTGCCTGCAGGGCGTTAGCCAACTGTATCTGTAACCTGGGCAGCGGCCGTTCATCGATCGCCTGGCGCAGGGTTGCGATAGCCGCGTCCAGCCGGGTACGAATGTCCGGATGATCCTTTCTCCTGGCCATGAGCAACTCTGCCTGATACTGGGAGAGCTGGGCAGAAAACAACGCCATATCCGGCCCTGTCACCCCTGCTGCTGTCAATTTACCCAGAACGGTTTCAGCCCGCTTCAAGAGCTGATCCGCGGTTGATGATTTACCGAGAGAGATCAGCAAGCGTGCGGTTTTGAGCAGAAGCGTGAGCTGATTTTCCAGTATCTGCAGATGGCCGGGCCACCTCTTCAATGCTTTTTTGTATGCTCCGTCGATCTTTTTCAGGCTATCGATCGCCTCATCAAAACGCGCTGTTGCCACAGCACAATCAGCGAGAGCGCCGTGAGCGAGCGCCCGGCTGTTGATGAATTCAGCCGTTAATTCGGGCAATGCGTCGGCCAGTTCGAGAGCGCCTCGGGCAAACTCTTCAGCATCAGCGAATTTTGACTGCAAGCGCAGCAGATCACTGTACGCGGACAGTGCGAGCACCTTATCATTTTGCAGCGAGTGCCCGCCGAACTCTGCTTCAAGGCACTGATTGTACAACTGCAGCGCTGTCACGCAGGCTTCATCCGCGCGCGGATAGTCAGCGCGGGAAATCGCGGTCAGGGCTATCCGGTACCAGATTCTGCCCGACAGCCAGTTCACCTGCAGCGCAATACCCGGCCAGCGGGCACAGCCGGCGAGACTATCCAATGCCTGCTCAAGGCTGCTCATCGCTTTTTCCGGCTCTCTTTCCCCAATACATTCTGCGATGGCCAGCAAAGCCTCGGCGCGGGCGAGGTTGTTCTCCGGCGAAATCGTGGTCAGGTGCTCCATAATCCCGGCAAATGTGCTCAGGATCGCACCTGTATCCTTTTCCTGCCGGTTTCCGACCTGGAGTGACACCACAGCGATACGCAGGGCCAGGCGATTCAGCGCCTGGGAGAAGGGGTGGTATTCAAGCATCTGCTGGACGGTTTGCTCTGCCATCTCCAGCGCCAGCCGGCACGCCGTGTACTCCGCCGTAACGAGCGAGCATTCCGCCTTCAGCAACCAGAACGCGCCCTGGGCTCTGCCGCAGGCCATATCCCGATTGTTGTTGCGCAGACAATCAGCAGCAACGAGCTCTAACTCCTCGAGGCCAGCCTGCGCCTGGCCAATTTCCCCGGCGCGCAGCAGCGAATCGATGGTTTCGAGGCGTGCCAATATATAGTTTGCCGAAGCAAGGGTATGCGGCTCACCATAACGCAACTGATCCCACAGCAATGCAGCGCTGTCGCCGGCAGCCAGCTCATTACGTAAGCCATTTGCCAGCGCACTCAGGCACAGCGCTTCAGGGTCATCTGCGTATGCCCACAAAACCGGCTCGACCGCAGCGATTGCCTGTTCCAGTATCTGCTCTGCTTCTTCTTCCCTGCCGAGCAGCCGCAGCAACACGACCTGCTCGATGCTGGATCGTGCCAGCAGATAGCGGGCGGAAAAATCTCCGGCATGCTCTTCAACTGACTCTCCGAGGTCACTGCATACACGTTGAAAGCTCGCCAGGGCAGCGATACTGTCGCCGGATTCTGCCTGCAGCGCTCCCAGCAAACAGAACAGCCGGGCCCGGGGTACTGCCTCGGCGCTCAGAGCTGATGTGCTATACTTTTCCAGCGTGTTCAGCGCGAATTCAGGGCCGTGCACATCGCGCTGGAGCGCACAAAGCCGCAGCAGGCTCGCCACCAGCGCACGCAGCGCCGTGGCATGGGCAGGGGCATTTTCGAGGGCACTCTCAGCACACCGCAGCGCCGCGGAAAAACTGTTCTCTGCTTCAGCAGTTTTCCCACCCGCGAGAAAAAACTCACCCATCAGCGTCAGGGCCGTGCTTTTGTTGATCAAAGCCGGAAGCCACAGGGCGTTGCGCTTCAGGGCTGTTTCAAAAGCGACCAGAGCGCGCGGCACCAGCTCGGAAGCCCGTTCTTGCTCACCACTCTTCTGCACCGCTCTGGCCTGGGCGATCAGAGCGAGCCCGAGGCCGTTCCACGCCGGGAGGTCTGCCGCATCTGCTTCTACAGCCTGCTCAAAATGATAAAGCGCCCGCGTGATCATCTGCGCTGCATCTGCATGACGTCCGGTACGTGCAGCAAAGTCTGCCTGGACAGCAATGACACGTGCACGCAGAAAATCCGAGCTGATCGTCAGCTCCGGAACCAGCGCCAGCAGAGCACGGCAAAAACGGTATTCCTGCCGGTCCAGCGCTTTGCTGCAGGCCGCAAGCCAGGCCTGCACCCCCTTTTCTTCATGAAACTGATTTAGATGGTAAATCGCTTCGACACGGGCCAGCTCACTGGTTTTATCGAAGTATAAGTTAAAATAATGCTCCAGCGCCCGGTGGGCATTTTTGCGAATTTGCCGGCTGTACTTTCTGATTTGTTCACGCGCATGCGGCGCCATGCGAAAGGCTTTATGCGGCCCGCCGGCCGTAGCATGGATGAACGACAGATCGGTCACACGCCTGAAAAGGGCTTCTGTATCATTGAAATGAAAGATTTTGCCCAGGTACATGAACAGATCAGCAGTAAAGCTACGCGCCGCACTCAGAGTGATCAGAGCGTGGGTCATGTCGCGATCACAGAGACGCAGGAACTGGCGCAGCGAGATCAGCCCCTTGCGGCCAAGGATATCATCGACCAGACTGGTGGCTTCCTCGGCAGCAGCATTTTTCTCGTTGCACGAAAAGTCATGCAGTAAGGCTACTTCATGAAATGTGTACTCACTATCCGCAACCGAGATAATATTTTCGCACGCCGTAAGCCAGTTGCCATCCATGGCCGCGCCCGCATGCTTGATGAATGTACTCTGCAGCGTCCGGTTGGGAGTATCGAGGTTGAATTGCACGACATGGGGATCGTTATCTGTCAATGCAAAGGCAGATTCGTTCTGCGCGGTGAGCAACAACGTGGCGTTATCGCAGCCGCCAAGGCGTGTGATGAAGCGGGTCAGCCAGACAGGGGGCGTTTCAACGCCGTCAATAGGGACAAAGCTTTCCAGAGCATCGAACAGAAAGACAAAATGAGAGCTAAAGCCGGGCATGCGCAAAGAAGCGAGGACATCGTCGAGGAAATAATCAGCCAGCCGGTCAAACAGTTCGGGCTCGGCGCGCAGGCGTAAAAGTGCTGCAATTTCCTCTTCGTTGATTGCACGCTGCATCATATAAGGCGTAAAACGGGAACCCAGCGTAGCGCTGAACAGGTTGAGTATTTCCCCGGCAAAAGCTTCTCGGGTACATGCAGTGAGCGTATCACGAATGCCTGCCAGGAACGGGCGGTCATCAAAGGGAAAGAGCGCTCGAATGCGTTCCGGAGTGAGCAGCCCGCGCTTGTGCAGATAGACTGCAACGGCGAGATCGAACATGGAGAAAACAGCACCGGCCGGAACGAGCTGGTTTCGAAGAGAAATGAAGATGGCAAACAGATCTGATGCCCGGTGTTCGCCATGATCCGGAGCAGCAAAATCATGCAGTGCAACGCCCAGGCCGGCGTGCCCCTTCTCTTCGCCGGCTTTCTGCTGCGGCATTTCATGCAGCAGACGCATGAGCCAGGTTTTTCCGCTCCCCGACGGCCCGGAGACGAGCACGATATTCTCGTCCTTGCCGCCATCGATGCGGTCAAAAACATACTGGTACAGACGGCGCTGCGAGGGAGTAAAGAACAAATCCTTCACAAGCTCCGGAGTCCGTTCCGGAACACTCTGCGATTCAAGGATGTACATGTACACTTTCCTGCGTCGTATGGTGGGAGTTTAAAAACGCAAATCGTTGTGAGAGACGGCAACCCAGACCGTAATGCACAATATATACAGCAGGATATTCAAAACTGCGGATTCATCCCCTCCTGTTGCGAACGCAATAGGCAGTCCAGCAAACGGTGATCCAGCACAGAGCCGATCAAAAGATGGTCGCGGTACCGAGCCGCAACGCTTGATGCGGAGATATCCTCGCCCTGGCTGAGAAAAATCTCCTCCACACGAGCCGTGTCTTTTTCATATCTGATTTTCAAAATCTGCGAGGGCGAGCGGCTTCTTTTTCCCTTCAAATAAGCGACAAAAGTCAAAAGCTGCGGATGCGCCGCAGCCCAGATTGCACCATCTGCATCAAAAGTGAGGTTATCGACACCAGTTCCCAGCTCGATGAAATCCACTGCCACCAGACTGCCGTCCGATGGCTCGCGCTCGTAAACGTGTATCCCCTGGTCG
The DNA here is from genome assembly GCA_015485525.1 of Candidatus Zhuqueibacterota bacterium. Lineage (GTDB taxonomy): Bacteria > Zhuqueibacterota > Zhuqueibacteria > Zhuqueibacterales > Geothermadaptataceae > Geothermadaptatus. Next base: position 8,521 of record WFTM01000434.1, read on the forward strand.
ATCGTTGCAGACACGAAAACGAGCCCCCCCGCCTCATCGACGAGCACGCTGTTGGCATATCCCAGCCCTCCGGCGATCACCCGGGCACTGCTGCCGTCATAATAAATCACATTTGACAGCGACAACTGCAGATAATCCTCGACAGATTTCATCAAACCACCGGTGAAACGATGATCATTGGTAACATAAAAACTCCGTCGCCCCACCGGTGCAACATCATTTGCGCTCCTGATCAGCGGGTCGCGTATCGTCTCGACATGACGCAGCAAAGAATCCGGGGCGTAGCGAAAAATCTCCACCGAATGACCGGCCTTCAGCGATCTGTTGACGACGAAAAGAAAGGTCGTCGTATCGTCTGGTGTGTACAAACCCAGCCCCAGCGGGTGGAAGTCAAATACCAGATCAGGTGTCAGTTCGATGAGCCTGCCGTCTTCCGCATCGAGATCGAGACCATAGATCATCCCCTGTGGCGCATCATCCCGGGTCTGGCTCAGTCGGATATTATCCGAGCTGATAAACGCCATACCCAGGACCGGATGCACGGCGATATCCTCCGAGTTGGCGACACCGCCATACTCGCGGCAGTCCCGCATGTCATTACGGGAGAGGATCTCTTTGAACTCACCGGCATCGTGCCATGTTTTAATCCCATACAACAGAACCAGGATGATGACAATGAGAGCGTATATTACACTTTTCTTCATCTCTCTCCCTCGCAAAAAAGTACACAGCGAACAGAAATAACAGTAAAACCGCGCTTCGGGTTACGTTCTCGCCCTCGCGCACCCCTGCATAGTAGCCGAAGTGGCAACACTTCGGGCACACCGGATTATGGCATCACAACCGTGCGCATCCCTGTGGCAGGCCGGATGCCGGAGAAACAGAATGATCGGATATCTTTACATCATTGCCCTGTCCGGCGTAGTTTCGGCCGTGAACGATGCGGGTCATTCCATCCGGATAGACTCTGAGAGTGCCGGGTGAAAAGCAACTGCGTTTGGCAGGCAACAGGATAAGGCAGCAGGCCAAATATTGCAAACGTTCCGGAACCGGGGGACAAAACCAGGTTGTGGCGGGCATTCATGCCGTGCGGGACGATACCATTCGTTATTGAGGATTTTTCAGGGGGGGATGACTGCGGCGCGACATAAATATCGCGGTACGTGTGCCCGGAGTGTACTGCGACATTCATGTCGCGCGGTATGGTCGTCTATACATTAAACCGGGGCTAGAACCAGAATCCATCGGATCCATCATGACCGGAATCCAATCCGTGTTCATCGAACGGGGCAATGAATATCGAAGGGGATTTCGTAGGGGTTCAAAATTTTGAACCCCTACGACAACGCCGACGACAAAATAAATATCAAAAAACCATCCTCACATCCATTGCCGCCGTTGCACGTGATTTAAAACCGGCGTAACAAAATAGTTTCGCCAAAATACCGATTGTTTACACCGTTTCCGTCTGGTAGCGCAATTATTGTTGATGAAAGCAGACAGGAAGCAGCCCGTACGGGCGACCGGGGGCACCCTACTCGGGCAGCACCTCGATCTTGTCCACAACATCGGCGACACCCGGGACAAAAATCGTCGTCCGGATAGCTGTGCGTTTGTCGGACAGACTGCGCGTTTTCCCGTACAACCGCGCCACCCCTCTGACAACGCTGACTTTGACTTTATAGTCGCCATACATGGAAATTTTTTCCCGCAATGCTTTGGTCACTGCTTTTTCGATCTCATCATCGGTGCGATTACGCGCATCGCGGACCTTGAGCTCATCGACAATTTTGCGAACACCGGAGAGCATCATGATCAGTTCGCTTGCCTGCTGTTTTTCTCCCCAGCAACTGACATACCCCTTCAAGGTGACCACGCCATCATAGACATCCGCACGAACCCGCGAAAAATTCGTGATGCGGGCGTTGCGCAGGGTCGTCATGACTTTATCGAAAAGCTGCTTATCGGTGATACGGCCGGTATCAACCCAGAGCTGGTTATCGACGACTTTCACACCTTCAATACTATAGGCCAGCTCTTCAGCCCACTCCTTCTGAGCCATTTTTTCAACAATACCGGTCAACCGGATAGCACCATTATAGGCTGAAATAACGATACCGCGCAAAGGCATGCGGTAATCGGCATAAAACTTTTCCCTGACCTGCTCGACGAGGGCAGAATCCGGAATATCACTGACTTGCCCTATAGCCGGTATGGCCAGAAATAATAAGAGGGAAAACTGCACCAGCGTCCGGAGACTGCTGAGCGTTCTCCTGCAGGTGTTTCTTTCATGAAAACACATTTACCACACTCCCTATGGTCTTTTGAATTGGGAAGCATAACGCCGCCCGATACATTCCGGCCGCGCCGGATTGAGTTCAACAACGTGCAGCAGCTTGCCTGCTCCTGCGGATACACATGAGAGAATACACATCAGGGCCTGCCTTTGCGTACGGAGAGAGAAAAAGATGGGAAAGGATGCGATATCATTCGGTTTTGTTGCGAGTGCCGTATTTGCAAGAATCGAGTTGCCAGATTTTTGGGGCGGATTGCCTTGATATATATTATCCGCGGCACTACTCACGTACCGCGACATTTTTTGGCGCGTCGCTACCATTCCACCCTATAGCAGCATAAATAACTATAAGTACCATACTTCGCGACATGAATGTCGCGGTACAGCCACAGGACTTATAAAATTTCCGGAGCAAACTCAGCGCGACGAGTCCGCAGGCGGGCCATCGGTTGATGTCTTTGCTTTCCCCTGCAACAGCGAGAGCATACTGAGGTATTTTTTTTCTGTCTCTCTTTGCTTCACCAGCGTTCTGATCGTGATGACACGCCGCACAGGCAGAAGAAAACCATATACAGCCAGAAACATATAGACCAGGCTGACCTGCCTTCCCAGCACAGATATCGGTGAAACGAAGATATCTGCCAGGACAAGAACTGAAATGATATTCATGGTTGCAGGGTATGCGAACAGCGCATAGAGCATGCGTATGGGAGAATCCTCGTTTTTCCTGCGGTACATATTTTCTGCAGCTGTATCGTCAACCTCATATCTGCTGTAATAGTCATAAGCCTTATCGAGATTTGACTCGATAAAAAGACCCGCCTCATGATACAGGATGGAATAGTCCAGCCTCAGGGAGGCAAAACCCGCGAAAAAGCCCAAAACAATGCTCTCAAAATAGCCAAGAGCAAAAAAAGTCCCGATGCCAAGCCCGAAATACATACAAGGCACCACGATAGCATGCCCAACAGCATCGAGATATTTGCCTGTCAGGCTGACTTCCTTGCGAAAGCGGGCGATCTCACCATCGATATTGTCGAGCACAAAACCGAATTGCAGCATAAAAATGCCTGCGATCATGGTAGCAGGTTTCGGAACAGCCAGACAGATGGCGCCCAGCACACCAACGATGATCTGCAGGGCAGTGACCTGATTCGCGCGCAACCCGAGACGCAATGCAGCATAGGTCAGATACAGCGACATCGGACGTATGAAATAATAGCCATACGCACCCTGACGCTCTTCAGGGTTAATCCTGTACTTAAACTCCTTGAGTTCTTTGAGAGTGATGGGCTTCACTTATCTACTCCTGAACATGGCACGCCCGACATCGAGGGCCGCAAATTTCATGGGGTGCTTTTAAACGTACGGTGCCCCCAAAATCCACACGTGTAGTTGCGGCGACCACCGGTCGCTCTTACGGGTTTCGTGCCTGTGATCATTAACAATAATTGCATTGCCAGACGGAAATGGTATAAATTCGATATTTTGGCGAAACCATTTTGTAATGCCGATTTTACATCTCGTGCGATTGCGCAAATGGATGTGGGGATATTTTATTTGATATTTATTTTGTCATCGGCGTTGTAGGGGTTCAAAATTTTGAACCCCTACGAAATTTTGAACCCATCGATATTTATTTATCCGTTTGGTGATCGCGGATTAAATTCCGGCCATGGTGAGGCCGATGGATTGGGGTCCCGCCCGGGTTTATTTATGAGACGCACGGGTGTGGGGGCGACCCGCCGGTTGCCCCTACGGATCGGGTTTTGTCCCGGGTTTAAGTATAGGTGACCGTACCGCGCGACATGAATGTCGCGGTACGAACTGCATCGCGACCGATTATGATTTTTTCAGATTAAACGCTTTATGTGCATATTCAAAAGCCTGCGGTGTATCGATATCGATCCAGTGCGCTTTTTTCAGCACCAGCGCACGAAATTTTTCTTCGCGGATGAGCACCTGGCAGCCGTCAGACAGAGAACAGTCGCCGTCAACCAGAGACTGCTCAAGTGCATCAAAAAGCGCCGGCGTACATTTGAACAGACCGCAGTCGATGCCGTTATAACTTTTCAGTTCTTTGCCGATATTGCGGATGATATCACCTTCGACAACGACCTTCATCGCGTCATCGATGTCAAATATTTTGTCGTGGTTCTGATCGACAGCCAGCAGCACTTCACCTGAGTGCAGATTTGCATCGAGCAGCTCTGTGAGCATGCTGTCAGAAAACAGATGATCGCTCATCATCAGCAGAAAGGGTTCATCTGAGGCAAAGCTGTCCCGTGCAGCCAAAACCGACACGCCATTTTTTTTGTGCCAGTCTTTATTCAACACATATGTGATCTGCAGACCAAAATCATCACCCCTTCCCAGTGTACTTCGCAAAAGATTTTCTTTATAACCGGTGACAATAACAACTTCTTTTATTCCGACACGCTGCAACGAATCGAGTATCGCACCGATAATAGTCGTCTCGCCAAACCGAATTAAACACTTCGGTATCTCTTCGGTATGTTCATTCATTCGCATCCCGCGACCTGCGGCGATGATCAGTGCTTTGGTTACTTTTGTCATATTTTTATTCGTCTGTATTTACCTGTAAAAATTTATAAACTCAGAACCGCGCTGCTGCGATTTATCACATGTCAATACGTCTGAAAAACCATAACTCCCACAAAAACAACGATTCAGCCATCCGTCGATGCACGCCGGAAAAAGTTTGAAATTACACATTCAAAAAAGGGCCGACGTTTTTCGGGTGCCCATAAATTTTGGGAACAAAATACTTTGGAGACTCATAATGATTTTCCGCAGTAAACGGCTCGAGAAACTTATCAGCGACCAGGTCTTCGCGTACAAAAAATGCATTGATTCCACTAAAAGTTGATCCCACGAGTTTATAGCCTTTTTCCGCTCCAAGAACTTCCATCGATTTGAGGCTGGCGCCAAAATATTGCGTACCATCCCAGACATATTCCGGGCGATATTCTATGACCCACTTCACAGGAGGAGGAAATGCTGAATTATATTCGATCACAACCACCCGCGGGCTGTACTTCTCGATTGCTTTCCATACCCAGTAGTCATTGCCATCGATATCGATCGACAACAAATCAAACTCTTCCGGTACGCCGATAGAGTCAAATATTGCTTCTATGCCCTCAGCAGTTATTCTTTTATAAAACAACCGGAGATTTCCTGCATCGATAAAAGTCTTAAATTTATTTTGTATAAACTCAACATAATCCTTGCTGCCGTCAATCCAGTATCCACGCCATTGCTGAGAAAGTAAGTTCACCGTATTATTCTGTAATCCATTCCCGACACCGAATTCTACAAAGGTACGATTCGTCACTCCAATACGATTGAATATTTCCCGGATAATTCCATCTTCACCTGATTGTGAAAAAACCTGAAACTCGTACTTATTCAGCTTGCGGTCATCCTGATATTTGGGATTATTAAACAAATGCTTCTGCAGAAAATCGTAATGCTGCATATACGACATCTGTTCGATGTCCGGCTGCATGGCAACGATACGTCTCAGGTATTTTATTTTTTTAAAAATAGTTTTCAGCTTCATGAATTTTCCCGAAAAAAGATCGCATCAACCTGCAGCAACTGCCCTGTTTGTTTATCAAAATAACCCGGTTCAAGAGACATCAGGGTGTAGCCTGACTTCTTGATATAGCCGATCATCTCGTCAAACACCATTTCGCCTTCGTAGAGTTCGACCAGCGAAAGCTCCACCTGCATTCCCATAATCCGGGCCAGAGAATGACGCGCGCCGTCGATGACATTTCTTTCGTAACCCTGGGTGTCGATTTTTAAATATACATTCTCATTCGGACCGACGTACGTATCGAATAAACTGTCCAGAGTTTGAATGTCAATCTCTTCCCGGCCTGTAAATTCCATCTCATCCGAGGAGTCCCTCAAAGCAGGATTCATTTTCCTGATAGAGCTTGCCTGAGGCTTCTTCGCGATGTTCAGGGTCTTTTGCCCGGTAACATCTCCGAGAGCGGTCTGGACAGTGCTCCACTTCGGGTCTTTACCGGCTTTTTCGGCCAGAATTTTGTACGCCGCGGATAGCGGCTCGAACGAAACGATCTTGCCTTTAAAACCGGCTTTCCGCATCGAAACTGCATATTGGCCCTGGTTAGCGCCGACGTCCAGGATCGTGTCGATGGAATAGTGTTGCAGTAACATCCAGCGCCGTCTGGCATCAGGATAATTCAGCGGATTATAGGGAACGATATCATACCCCAACCGGCGCACTATTTTCTTTATCTGCCAGCGTAACTCCATGAGCGCCACTCCTCAATCCTGTTCTTTCTCGAGCTCTGCGTAAAACCATCCGCCGAATACGATGCGCAGCGCCGGCCGGAACAAGCCCATTTTAAGCCAGTACGAAGGCCTTTTGTTGAATTCATCCAGCTTGAGTACTTTTAATCCGGCCCTGCTGAACAGAAACTCCAACCGCCCCCGATCGATTTCGTGGAAATGGGTGTCCATCCACATAAAGCTCGGGAAAACGCCTTTCGGAGTCGTCAAAATAATCTTGCCGTCTTCACGCAGTACGCGCCTGCATTCCTGCATATTCCATAATGGATTGATCAAATGCTCGATAACCTCGAAGGAAAAAACATAATCAAAGCTCTGATCCGGGTAAGGGAGTGGCATGGTATCGAAGTCGATGTTCGGCGAAGTGTTGGTTATCTGCAACTCGGGGTAACTCTGTTTAAGAAGGGGTGTGAACGGGTTTTCAACGCCCAAATCGAGGACTTTACCTGCGAGCCGCCCGGGCATTCGCTCTAAGGTCAATGAATAACGCTCATGATCTGCCTTGATCTCACCATATTCTTTGTATGGATGGTTTTCTGTACTCATGCAGGTTTCCACTCTCTTTCCATCGCCAGGCCCTGGTTAGCAAAGCATAGATCATAAGAAATTCAATCTCAAGATACAACAAGAAATCAACACTGGCCAAATATAGAGAAAGACCCGTCTTTTTTCAATTCATCTTCTCGTCACACCGCTCCCGCGGCTGTACACAAGCGCAGCGAGATGCCGTCTGTGCCGAAAGCTTGCATCGTATCAGATCACCCCGGTGAAATTAGCGCCTTTCAGGCACGCTGAAGCGTGCACTACAAACGTCTCAGCCTTCTCATCCCACCCTCCCCACAGGATGTCACAATTACCTTGACCCGTCACACGACCGCCCGTATATTATCCAGCGGCCTGTGGAAGTGGTGAGCGACCGCTCTGCATGTGGCAAAGCCGCACCAGCCCTATTCAGGAGGAGTTTGGATGCAAGCACAGGAATTCACCGAAAAAAAACTGCCGCCGCTGTCTGCCACTTTGCAGAGGCTGCACAGAACCCTCGATCCGAGCCGGGAAATACCTGCCAGTGAATTCCTGCTGGAGCTCTTTCGCCTGCATCCGGAGTATGCCGGTGGCCTGGCAGGCAAGCTGGCCAGGGAAGAGATTCTGCCCATCGAGACAGAGCACAAATCGTCCAGTGATTGGCTCATTCAGGCATGGAGTATCTACGATCCGGCCAAAGTTAAAGTGCTCGACGGCCGGCTTTTTATCGTCGGGCTAAGCCTGACTAACACGGCTGTGCAGAGCTACCTCGACAATATTGGTCTCTTCCGTGAAGTGATTAAAGAGGTCGAAGAACAGAATAAAACTCCCCTTGACAAGCTGCTAAACTTTGACCGGCAGCCTGCTCCCGAAAGTAAGGAAGACCAGGCCGGCACAGACACTTCCCCGTTCTCCGGCGAACCTGATCCAACAGTTTTGCACACCGACACACCTGCGTTGCAGGACCAACTCGGCCGCGAGGCTTTTGCCGAAGCTTTGGCCACATGGCTCAGCCGTTTCTGGAAAAACAGCCGCAGCAAGCCCGGCAACAGCTTCATCATGCACCTGCATGGCGCCTGGGGATCGGGCAAAACATCTCTGCTGCGCCTGCTGGAAAAACATCTGTTACCGCGCAAGCAAGGCTCGCGCTCCGGCAATGAAAACGCGCCTGCGTGGATCGTCGTCTGGTTCAACGCATGGCAGCACCAGCACCTGCAGCCCTCGTGGTGGTCGCTGATCGAAACGATCTACAAATCGGCGCACAGGCAACTGCTGCAGCAGGGCGATACTGAACGGGCCCGGGCGGTTGCCCGCCTTGACCGCAGATGGCGCCTGCGCAGCGGAGAAAACGCGTATCTCTACGCCCTGGGCTTTTCCCTTGCGACCTTTTTGCTTCTGCTGGCCTGGACATTTTTCTCCCCCGCCGATGGAGCCACCTCGCGCCTGGTCTCCATCGCCAATTTGAGCAAGCCTGTCCTGACGATCATCTCTTTTCTGACCTCGATCGGATCGGGCATCATGGTCTTGCGCAACAACCTGTTTTCCGGCTCTGCCAGTTCAGCGCAAAAATTCATGCACCGCACTCCGGACCCGATGCAGAATGTACGCAATCACTTCAAAGCGCTCATCGAGGCCATCGACCGGCCGGTGATGGTGTTCATCGATGACATGGATCGCTGCCGCAAGGAGTATGTCATCCGGCTGCTGGAGGAAATACAGACCCTTTTCAACCATTCAGCCGTGTACTACACCATCGCAGCAGACCGGCGCTGGCTGTATGTGTGCTTTGAAAATGAGTACGAGATTTTCCGCGAATCCATCCGCGAACCCGGCCGCCGGCTCGGTTATCTCTTTCTCGAAAAAGCCTTTCAGCTTTCCGTGGCCATGCCGCAAATGTCTGCCGCCGTACAGGAGGCGTTTCTCGATTATCTTTATCAGGGTGAAAGGGCAGATATCAGCCAGAAGTTGCAGGATGAGAAACAGGCTGCGGAACAGGAGTTTGCCGCCATCTCCAGCCAGGACGAGCTTTTCGCTCTGTTGATGCAGAGCAGCGGCAACACCCTGCAGGATCAGGTACGGCGAGAGGCTGCTGTGCGCCGTTCGGCTCATGAAAGCATCGAGGTGGCGACAACCTTTTATCTGAAAAAATTTGCCCGCCTGCTGGAGCCAAACCCGCGCGCGATGAAACGGCTGGTCAATGCCTATGGCATCTACCGCGCGCTGGCGATTCTCACCCATCCGCACCTGCTTTACGACCCTGACGTCCGCGATCAGTTTGTGTTATGGACGATTTTGTCCATGCGCTGGCCTTTGCTGCAGGACTACCTCGAAGGGCAGCCGGACAAACTGTTTGCATTCAGCAGCGGCATGCCTGACGACAGTATGCCAGCCGAAATTCGAAAACTGGCTGAAAGCCCTGAGGTGCAACGGGTGATCAACGGAGATGGCGTGTGCACGCCATTATCCGAGTCAGTGCTGCGGCAGTTACTCGATCTGGATACAGGCGGTCTGGCGCCCGGAGCCGGGCCACCCGGATGAGGTGACATTCTGCGTAAACTGCCGATATTCATCACAGTATTTTCCCGGCCCGGGTACATACCGGAGTGTGACTGCTATGAGGGCAAATCCAGCCTGGGGCGATCGATGCGTCGCACGTACATTATGTCCTTGAGCTGAAAACAACCAAACTGGAAAGGAACCATGCCAGAAAAGAAAAAACTCTTCGTTCTTGATACCAATGTCATCCTGCACGACAGTTCCTGCATCTACCAGTTCAAGGAACACGACATCGTCATCCCCATCACTGTGCTGGAAGAACTCGACCAGTTTAAAAAAGGCAACGATACCATCAATTTTCATGCGCGCGAATTCGTCCGCGCGATTGACGCCCTCAGCGGCGACAAGCTGTTTGAAAACGGTGTCAAAATCGGGCCGAACCGCGGCCGCATCCTGATCAAAATGGAGCGGACCTTTCATCCCGATCTGACCTTTAATTTTTCCCCGCACAAACCGGATCATCATATCCTCAACACAGCCTACCACCTGGCCAGAGAATATCCTCGTCGGGAAATCATTCTGGTCACCAAAGATGTCAATCTGCGCATCAAGGCCAAGTCGATCGGTCTGAAAGCGCAGGACTACACGACGGATCACGTCAAGGATGTTTCGGCACTGTACAAGGGCCACAGAACCGTCGAGCAGGCGCCGGTAGAGCTTATCGACCAGATGTATCAGATGCCTTTCGAGCTGGCGGTTGAGAGCCTGCCTGTGGAAAAGGACCTGGTGCCACACGAGTTTCTCATCCTGCGCAACGGCAAAAAATCAGCACTGGCGACGTTTGATCCTTTTGCAGACACCATAAAACGCGTCGATAAAGTGCCGGCCTACGGCATCGTACCGCGCAACGCCGAGCAGACCTTTGCCATCAATGCCCTGCTCAATAATGACGTGCAACTGGTGACAATCTCCGGCAAGGCCGGCACGGGCAAAACCCTGCTGGCGCTGGCTGCTGCGCTGGAACGGCGTAAATATTTCCGCCAAATCTACCTCGCCCGCCCCATCGTGCCCCTGAGCAACAAAGACATCGGCTATCTGCCGGGCGATATCCAGTCTAAACTCGATCCATACATGAAGCCGTTGTTCGATAATCTCGGCGTCATCCAGAACCAGTTCCGGCCCTCTGACCCCAAGCACATGCGTATCAAAGAGCTGCTCGAATCAGACAAGCTGGTCATCTCGCCCCTGTCCTACATCCGCGGTCGCAGCCTGGTGAAGATTTTCTTTATCGTGGATGAAGCGCAAAACCTGACCCCACATGAAGTCAAGACGATCCTCACGCGCGCCGGCGAGGGCACAAAGATGGTTTTTACCGGCGATATTTTTCAGATCGACCACCCCTACCTCGATATGCATTCCAACGGCCTGAGCTATCTGATCGAAAAGATGCAGGGCCAGAAACTTTATGCGCATATCAATCTGGAAAAAGGCGAACGCTCTGAGCTCGCCGAGCTGGCCAGCAACCTGTTGTAATGCACCTTTTCCGGAAGTTTGCCGGCAAATGCTGCAGGTATCCCGGCTGGAAAAGTATTAGGAAATGAAGCGAAAAAAAATTATTTTCGCCCTGTTTTCACCCTGAATTCTGAGGAAGTACCGTCATTCCTGTACGAACGATGAGGACCGATTTATGAGCAAAGTGAATGGCAAAACAGCGGCAAGAAAGACCCTTCCCCTGAGTGCTGAAAAAATTCTCAGGGATTATAAGATAGCTTATCAAAGCCGTCAGGCCAGCCTTTTAGGGCGCAAAGAGGTCATGGGCGGCAAGGCGAAATTCGGCATTCTCGGCGACGGCAAAGAGGTGCCGCAGCTGGCCATGGCGCACGTTTTCCAGCCCGGTGATTTCCGCTCCGGCTACTACCGCGACCAGACCTTCATGTTCGCCACCGGCATGACCACGATTCAGGAGTATTTTGCTCAGCTCTACGGCCACGCCGACCCTGAGGCTGAGCCTGCCACAGCCGGCCGCGGCATGAACGCCCACTTCGGCACCATCTCCCTCAATCCGGATGGCAGCTGGAAAAATCTCTCCGGGCAGATGAACTGCTCTTCGGATATTTCCCCGACAGCCTCGCAGATGCCACGCCTCGTCGGTCTCGGCTATGCCTCTCGCCTCTTCCGCCAGCTCGACGCGCTGAAGCAGTTCACACAGTTTTCCCGCAACGGCGATGAAATTGCCTTTGGCACCATCGGCAATGCCTCCTGCGCTGAAGGTTTGTTCTGGGAATCGATCAATGCCATCGGTGTGCTGCAAGCCCCGGTTTTATTATCAATCTGGGATGATGACTACGGTATTTCTGTGACCAACGAATACCAGCACACCAAGGCTAATGTTTATGAACTGCTCAAGGGCTTTCAGCGCAAGGGCAGAACCACGCCGGGATTTGAACTGCATACCGTACGCGGCTGGGATTATCCCGCGCTGATCAAGCTGTATCAGCGTGTTGCCAGTGCCGTGCGCAAAAACCACATCCCGGCCATCATCCACGTAGCAGAATTGACACAACCCCAGGGGCACTCCACCTCGGGCAGCCACGAGCGCTACAAATCCAAAGAACGCCTCGAATGGGAAAAAGAGCACGATTGCCTGAAAAAAATGCGTGAGTGGATGATCAGTGCAGGCGTGGCCACGTCCAAAGAACTCGACCGGCTGGAAAAAGACGAGGCCCGGCAGGTTATCAGCATCCGCGACGCGGCCTGGGAGGCGTTCAACGATCCGATAAAAAAAGAGCGCGATCACGTGGCCGCGCTGATCGACACCCTGGCTCAACAGTCGGCACAGAAAGATGCCCTGTTGCGCATCAAGAGTGAACTGCTCGGCATCGCCTACCCTTTGCGGCGCTATAACCTCGAAGCCGCGCACAAGGCCCTGCTGCTGGCACGCGAGGAGCCGAATCCGGCCCTGACAGCCCTGGCAGAGTGGTGCAGGAAATACGACGAGGAAAACAAAGAGCGCTACGGCTCGCATCTGTACAGCGAAACGGAAGATTCCGCCCTCTCCGTACCGGAAATCAAAGCGGTCTATTCGCCCTCGCCCAGGAAGATTCCCGGCTTTGAAATTCTCAATGCCTGTTTCGACGCCATTCTGGCGCGAGAGCCGCGTTTCCTAGCCTTTGGCGAAGATGTCGGCCGCCTCGGTGATGTCAACCAGGGATTCAAGGGTCTGCAGGAAAAATACGGCGAGCTGCGCGTGAGCGATACAGGCATCCGCGAGGCTACGATCCTCGGCCAGGCCATCGGTATGGCCATGCGCGGGTTGCGCCCGCTGGCGGAAATCCAGTACCTCGACTATCTGCTCTATGCCCTGCAGATCATGTCCGATGATCTGGCCACACTGCACTGGCGTACGCGCGGTGGCCAGAAAGCGCCGGTGATCGTGCGCACCCGCGGCCACAGGCTCGAAGGCGTCTGGCATTCCGGCTCGCCCATGGCCGGCATCCTCAACCTGCTGCGTGGCATGTGGATTCTTGTCCCGCGCGACATGACCCAGGCTGCCGGATTTTACAACACCCTGCTCCGGGCCGAAGAGCCGGCACTGGTCATCGAAGTGCTCAACGGCTATCGCCTGCGCGAACCAGTGCCCGACAACCTCGCCGAATTCACTATTCCCCTGGGCGTTCCGGAAATCCTGCGCACCGGCAATGATCTCACGGTGGTCACCTATGGCGCCTGCTGTCGTGTGGTCATGGCGGCGGCAGACATGCTGCACCAGGCTGGTATTGAGATCGAGGTGATCGACGTCCGCAGCCTGCTGCCCTTTGACCGTCCGCAGATGATCCTCAATTCCCTGAAAAAGACCAGCCGCGTTCTGTTTGTGGATGAAGATTTCCCCGGCGGTGCTACGGCGTACATGCTGCAGCAGGTCGTTGAAGAGCAAAACGGCTATCGCTGGCTGGACTCTGAGCCACAAACCCTGAGCGCTCCGGCCCACCGCCCGGCCTACGGCTCAGACGGTGACTACTGGTCCAAACCCAATGCCGAACAGGTTTTCCGCGCCGCCTACCGCATCATGCACGAGGCTGAACCGGCAAAATATCCGCTGTTTTTTTGATATTGTTGGAGGGGTATATGCCAAAATATAATCCCGAAATTCACCACCGGCGGTCTATCCGATTGAAGGGATATGATTATTCCCAGCCGGGGTTGTATTTTATCACCATTTGCGTCCACAACCGTGAACATTTATTCGGCGACATCGTTGGTGGTAAAATGGAAATGAATGATGCCGGCAAAATCGCCGACCAGGAATGGTTAAAAACCGCCGAAATGCGGGAAAACGTGGAATTGTTGGAATACGTGATCATGCCGAATCATATGCACGGGATCATTTTGTTGAATGATGTGCATCATGCCCCCACGATTGAACAATTCGGCAAACCAACGTCAAATACAATACCGACCATCGTCCGTGGTTATAAATCCGCGGTAACCAAAAAAATCAACATATTACGCAACATGCCCGGTGTGCCGGTCTGGCAACGCAATTATTACGAACACATTATCCGCGATCAAAAATCATATTATCACATTGCAAAATACATCCGCAACAATCCCCTGAAATGGCAGGACGACAGATTCAGTGCCCAAAGGCAAAAATCTGAAAACGAAAACATGGCTGTCGGGCTCCCGGAATCAACTCGCGAACAAAAATAAATCGTTTACACACAACGGACTGGAGAATAGCATGCCCAACGAGCACGAGAAGATCAACTACGTGGAGCTGCCGGCCACAGACCTGACCGCGGTGAAGGAATTTTTCAGCCAAGTTTTCGGCTGGCGTTTCGTCGATTACGGCCCGGAGTATGCCGCGTTTTCCAACGCCGGGATCGATGGCGGATTTTACCAGTCAACCCTGAGCGCCTCAACGCAAACGGGCAGTGCGCTGATCGTTTTTTACAGCAACGCCCTTGAAGAAACACAGCACAAAATCGAGAATCATGGCGGAACAATACTCAAACCGATCTTTGCCTTCCCGGGCGGCCGGCGCTTCCACTTCAGCGATCCGGCGGGAAACGAGTTTGCCGTCTGGTCAGACATCCCAGCGCAGAAGAAAATATGAAGACAAACGCTCCCCTCCCTATCAACTCCCGCCTTCGGGATGATGGGCAGCAGTTTCATTATGTCGATTCCTGCACTGTTCCCCTACAGCACAGCGATGCCACAGCCCACGATGCAGTCACCGCTTTTTTTCAGTCTTCTCCAAAGTGGCTGAATGCTCTCTTCAAACTGCGCAATAAGATCGTCGGCGCACTGGGACTAAAAACCGGCACGGCCGATCTGGCCGAATTGCGGCCTCCCTACCGCATCGGGCAGAAGTTCGGCCTGTTCAAACTGATCTCCCTGAGCCAGACAGAGGCGATTATGGGCGAGGATGACCGGCACCTGAATTTCCGCACTTCGTTCATCGTTGCAGCACCGACGTTGGTCATCAGCACGGCTGTTCTGTTTCACAATCGCTGGGGGAGGTTGTATTTCTTCATCATCAAACCGTTTCACCGCATGATGATGCCGATCATGGCGAAAAAGATGGCAGCGTTTGTTGACAGGCTACAGCAAAACACCTGACTTGAAAAACTTCGCTGGCCATCTTCCGCGGACAGATACAGAATGGATTTCCGGCAGGTCTGCATCCAGAAGGATGCATAAAAATCCATAGATTTTGCATAAAACCCTCATCGAACAAAAAACGTTGCAGATAGCCTGCATTATTCTCGCAGAGACACCGTGAGCGCAGAGAAAGAATGGTTAATTTCTGCTAAAACAATAAACAGCGTGCTCTGCGTCACTGCGAGACATACAAGTCTTTCAAAAACTACGTTTGAAAGTATTACAAGCTGTAACATATAAAATATTAAAGTAGTTGTGCCTACTCTTAAAGTATTTTGTGAATAATACAGGATAGTGACTAAATCAACAAAAAAGGAGCATGCCCACGCATGAATGCAATCAAGCGTCTTCTGGATAATAACCGCACCTGGGCTGAATTCATTCAAAAGGAAAAGCCGGATTTCTTCCCCTCCCTGGCGCAGAAGCAGGAGCCGGAGTATCTGTGGATCGGTTGTTCCGACAGCCGTGTTTCCGCCACCCGGGCCATCGATGTCGAGCCGGGTGAAATTTTTGTTCACCGCAATATCGCCAACGTGGTGGCGCATACGGATCTCAATGTTCTGTCGGTCATGCAGTATGCGGTCGAGGTGCTGCAAGTGAAGCACATCATCGTGTGTGGTCACTATGGTTGCGGTGGTGTCAAGGCTTCCATGGAGGATCAGGATCATGGCCTGATCGACAACTGGCTGCGCCATATCAAAGATGTCAGCCGCCTGCATGCAGACACGTTGAATGCACTCAGGCCGGAAGAGCGTTTTGACAAACTCTGCGAGCTGAACGTCGTCGAGCAGGTTACGAACGTCTGTAACACGACCATCGTCCGGAATGCGTGGAAGCGTGGAGCAGAGCTCGCGGTTCATGGCTGGATTTACAACCTCAGCAACGGCATTATAAAAGACCTCGACATCAGCCAGAGCGGCTTATAACCCACAGGGGATGAGCGGATGCGCTGAAAGGGGGCACTCTATTTTGCAACCTGCTGCTGTTTTTTGCGATACACGTTCTTGCTTCCGGATCACGGTTTTCCGTGCCATGAAGTTTTCACAGGACGCACCCTCTCCTCCCCTCTTTCACCATCTTTTTTCTTTCGCCGGAACTGCGGGAGTGTGTCATCATCCTTTCCTCACAACACACAGGAGGCCACCATGATGACCTTTATTTGGGTATCTTTTCTGGTAACTGCTGGAATCATCGCCTATGTTGCTGCGTCAGGTTTTCGCAAAGGCAGCAGGGCTTTCCGCCCTGTCGGCTGGATGCTGATCCTGCTGGCGCTCGGGACTGCACTCTTTCCGGCGCTCTTACCATTTCTCGGCGTTTCAATCTGGGCCTGGAGTTACGGCTTTTTCGTTTCGCTGCTCACTATTTCTATGGCCGGGCTTCTGGTCTTCAACGGCAGGAAAAAGTGCTGAGGGTCTTTTTTCTTTTCAATCTATCGCTGTATTCACCAGGGGTGGCAGCGCGGATGCTGGCTGCCACCCGGCTGATGCTTGCATGAGAAACGGTTTTACAGGCTGGCGGCGAAAATGCGGAGCGCGTGCGCCACACTCAACACGGCTGGAGAAATGTGACGTGAACCCGGTTACTTTCGCTGCCCCGGGCTGTATCAGGAATCAAACGGGATAAAACCGGCGGGTCAATAGGACACGAATTTCGTCTCCGGATACCGGGCTTTCCACTCACGCCAGCGCGTGACAACTGCGCCGAGTTCGGGCAGTTTGCGGTCTGCCCATTTACCCGAAATGCATGTCAGGCTGTCATCGCCTTCGAGATGATACCACAGGCTTTCTGTTTCATAATCATAGAGTACAAAAGTAAAATTGTACGTCCACCCGCTGGCACTGAGGGTAAGCACCTGGCCATCGATTTCACGGCTGTACACGGCAGCCAATTGTATCAACGGTCAGTACGCCACCGCGACATGAACCGGAGTGCTGCCAAAAGACTCATCCGCCACCTCCTGCTGGCTCATCACGCTGATCGGATAGGCACGGACATCTCCTTCGATTTTCACGCCCATGACGAGGATATCAGAATCATCTGCGGGGTATTGGCTGTCGCCTGCTTCATACATCTGCCCCAACTGCCCGAGAATGATCGGCCGGATGGCAAAAGGCCCGAGTCCGAATTGAAACTCTTCTGCTTTGAAGCCGTAGGCGTTCACCGCATGGGTAACATTCCATCTCTTACCCGTCCGATCGACGATAAAAATTTCATCATTTTCATTTTCGACCGTGGCCGTGGCTTCGTCCCCATCCCTCTGGAACGAACAGGCCGCCGCCAGCAAAACGACAAGGGCAAAGATAAAAATCGATTCTTTTCTCATGGTACCTCCTGTTTTTGTTCTCGATATTCTGGCGGAGCTTATTGAACAACAGCAATTGCCTGCAGGATATTTCAGAAAACCACCACCCACAAAGCCGGCTGGAGGATAGCTGGATTTTACAAAACGCTTCCTACCACACATATTGCGCACCTTGCACGACGCAGCACTTCGCGCAGGGGAAATGGGAGAAAAAACAGTGATACCCAGAATCATTGCAAGATTCACAAATCTTCAGACCATTATTTTAAGGAGTCACAACATGTTCAAAAAACTCATCCTGACCACGCTGGCACTCATGTTCGCAGCCAGCCTGAGCGCTCAGACCGTCGATGAAATCATCGCGAAAAACATCGAAGCCAAGGGCGGCTATGATAAACTCAAATCGATCAAAACCATGCAGGCTACCGGGCAGTTTACTGCGCAGAACGGCATGGTGCAGGGCACGATCACGCTGTACAACAAACGTCCGAACAAGATGCGCATGAACATGGATATTCAGGGACAGACCATGGTGCAGGCGTTTGACGGCACTACCGGCTGGATGATCATCCCATTCATGGGCACGACCGAACCACAACGCATGCCCGAGGAGCAGATAAAGAGCATGAAGAGCAATGCGGACATGGATGGCGTGCTCGTCGATTACAAGAAAAAGGGCCATAAAGTCGAGCTGCTCGGCAAGGAAGAGCTGGAGGGAACGGATGTGTATAAACTCAAAGTGACCCGGAAAGACAGCAGCGTGCAGTACCTCTACCTCGACAGCGACTATTACATCGAGCTGAAGATGAGCACGGTGATCAAAAGTAAGGGCACTGAGCAGATGTTCGACACCTATCTGAGCGACTACAAAGAGGTCGATGGCACCATGGTTCCCTTTGCCATCGAACAAAAAAAAGGCGATATGCTTCTCAGCCAGATTACTCTGAGCGAGGTCAAATACAACGTCGATATCGACGACAGCTACTTTGCCATGCCTGAGAAGAAAGAAAAAGCAGCAACTGGCAAATAAGCATCCCGCCCCGGGCCTGTACGTTAAGGGTGTACAGGCTATTTTGTTTCTGGTGAAATGGCCTGAATGGCGTGGAAAGCCGCAAAACTTCTCTCATCGAAATGCTTAAATGATTCCGGCGGGCAGACTGTGCATGGAAAACGCGGATGCAGGGCACGGCTGTTCGGGTGAGAGTCCGGCAACAGCGCTCCGGCCGGGATAATGCAGTGGAGCATGAGCTTCGCGCATGTACAGGCGAAATCATCGACAACTCATTTACTTCGGAGCATAGAATGCGAACCGTGATTTTATTTCTTTTCTTTCTGTACCTGCAATCAACCGCTTTGACAGCCCGGGCAGGAGAAGACCCGGGAATTCCTCTGGACAAAAATGCTTTTGGCGCCATCTCTGCGAGGGCGATTGGCCCGGCTGTGATGGGTGGGCGCATCAGCGCTATTGAGGCTGTCAACAGCGATCCGCGCATTATCTACGTGGGCACCGCTGGCGGCGGGCTGTGGAAATCGACCAGTGGCGGCACCACGTTCGAACCTGTTTTTGACAAATACACACAATCGATCGGAACGCTGGCTATTGATCAGGCGCACCCGGACACGGTATGGGTCGGTACGGGAGAACACGCTGTGCGCAACAGCGTCTCGGTCGGGGATGGAATATACAAAACCACGGATGGTGGCGAAACCTGGCAGCACATGGGGCTGAAAAACAGTGAGCGCATCAGCAGCATCCGCATCGATCCACGCAACCCGAACACGGTTTACGTTGGCGTGCTCGGGCATTTGTGGAATGATCACGATGAACGCGGCGTGTACAAGACAACGGATGGTGGCAAAACATGGGAGAAAATTCTCTACATCGACGAGGCAACAGGCTGCGCATCCCTGGCGATGGATCCGCAGGACCCTGATATTCTCTACGCCGGCATGTGGCAGTTCCGGCGCTGGCCGTGGTTCTTCAAATCCGGCGGCCCGGGCAGTGGTCTGTATCGCAGCAAGGATGGTGGTAAAAGTTGGCAGAAGCTGGAGAATGGCCTGCCGGAAGGCGAGCTCGGACGCATCACCGTGGAGGTTGCGCCTTCGCGGCCGAATGTGGTCTATGCTGTTGTGGAAGCAGAAAAAACGGCCCTGTACCGCTCGGACGATCTCGGCGAGCACTGGGAAAAACGCGATGGTTCGTTGCTCATCTCCATGCGCCCGTTTTATTTCGGCCACCTGTTCGTCGATCCGCACAATTTCAACCGCGTGTACAAGCTCAGTTTGACTCTCGGCATGAGCGAGGATGGGGGCACATCGTTCAGCTCTCCGTTTACAGATAACTCCGCCGGAAGCGTGCACTCTGACCTGCATGCGTTGTGGATCGACCCCAACGATACGCGGCACCTGATTCTCGGCACCGATGGCGGTGTTTATCAATCATGGGATCGCGGTGGCACGTGGACGTTCCGGCAAAGCCTGCCGGTTTCGCAGTTTTATCACGTCTCCTATGATATGGAGTATCCGTATAATGTCTATGGTGGCTTGCAGGACAACGGTTCGTGGAAAGGGCCTTCGAGCAGTCCGGCGGGCATAGAAAATCGCGACTGGCAAAATATCGGTGGTGGCGACGGCTTTCACGTCTGGCCTGATCCTCTGGACAACAACATCGTCTATGTCGAGTACCAGGGCGGCAACATCATCCGCAGGCATCTGGACACCGGCGAATCAAAAATGCTCAAGCCCTACGCCGAGGCGGGTATGGAGAAGTTACGTTTCAACTGGAACGCCCCGATCGCCCTCAGCCCCAATGATGCGAAAACTCTTTATTTTGGTGCCCAGTATCTCTTCCGTTCACGCGACCGAGGCGAATCCTGGCAGCGCATCTCGCCCGATCTGACCACAGACGATCCGGAAAAACAGCGCCAGCTCGAATCCGGCGGTCTCACCATCGACAACTCCTCCGCTGAAAACCACTGCAGCATCATCACCATCAGCGAGTCCCCGGTGGATGGCCGTGTCATCTGGGTGGGTACGGATGATGGCAATCTTCAGGTCACCACAGATGGCGGCAACACCTGGCGCAACGTAACCGGAGCAGTGCCCGGGCTGCCGGCGAACACCTGGGTGAGCGGTGTCGAAGCCAGCCACTTCGAACGCGGCACAGCATACGCAGTTTTTGATGGCCATCGCACCGGCGACATGCGCACGTACGTGTACAAAACCACGGACATGGGCGCAAGCTGGCAGTCGATCGCTACCGGGGACATCGATGGGTATGCTCACGTCATCCGGGAAGACCTCGTTAATCCGGATTTGCTTTTCCTTGGTACGGAATTCGGATTGTTCATCACACTGGACTCAGGCCGGCACTGGGCGCGTTTTGCCGGAGGCCTTCCCCGGGTCAGCGTGCGGGACATCGCCATCCATCCTCGCGAGCACGATGTCATCCTGGCGACCCATGGCCGCGGCATCCTGATCATCGACGACATCACGCCGATCCGGGAATTAACGCGGGACATTCTCTCAGCCAAAGTCGCCCTGCTGGGTGCGCGGCCGGCGCGGCGTACCCTGAACACTTCGCTGCAGCAGTTTCCCGGCAATGCCAATTTCGTCGGCCGCAATCCATCAGAAGTGGCCACGATCACATATTATCTCAAAAAACGGCATATTTTCGGCGATATGCGCATCGACATTCTCGACCAGCATGGTGAGCTGATCAAATCACTGCCCGGGGGCAAACGAAAGGGGATCAACCGGGTCGAGTGGCCGATGCGGCTGAAGCCGCCGCGGGTTCCCAAAGCGCCGACTCTTGCCTTTGGCGCCCTGCTCGGACCGATGGTTCCGGAAGGAGAGTACACAGTGCGGCTGCACAAAGGCAAAGCTGAGTACGAAGGCACCATCCGCATCGTTGCTGATCCGCGTGACCCGCATTCAGCCGAAGACCGGGCACTGCAGCAAAAAACAGTGATGCAGCTCTACCGCATGCAGGAAAAGCTGGCATGGCTTGCCAGTGCGGTCACCGGCGTCCGCGATCAGGCACGCAAACAGGCTGATGATTTAAAAAAACGCGACAGACTGGGCAAGAGTCTGCGTACATTTGCCGGCCGCCTCGATGCTTTGCATAAAACACTGGTAGCAACGCGCAAAGGCGGTTTTCTCACCGGCGAAGAACAACTGCGCGAAAAAGTCACTTCGCTCTATGCTGCCGTCAGCAGCTATGGCGGCCGGCCTACCGAGTCTCAGCTTGCACGTATGCAGGCCCTGCAGACCGAGCTGCAGCAGGCGATCGCCCGTTTTAAAAACCTGACCGGCAAGGAGCTGAACAAGCTCAACTCACGACTGCAAAAAAAGAAACTGCCGGCGCTGACGATCCTCAGCGAGGAGGAATACCAGGAGCAACGATGACACGGTGCGGAAATTCAGCCCGAATTTTCCCAAAGAGCAACACG